>JBEVNC010000004.1:0-7667 GCA_040508315.1 Sphingobium sp. | reverse complement strand
CGCTTTCACCCGCGATCCGCCGGCGCGGCCGGTTTGAATCCAGCCCCCCCCCCCGGGGGGGGGGGGGCCCGCCCGCGACGCGTGTGGTGGGGGGGTCTCCGCCATCTCAATAGCGTGGCACCCCTCCACCACCGCCTATGGCGGCGGTCCCCCTCCCCTTGCAGGGGAGGATTTAAGTTACCCTAACCCCGCCACCATTCCGCGCTCGGTATCCCCAGCATCCACAGCACCGCGGTCAAATCTCCATAATTGATCGCTGCATCTGCCGCCGCCTGCGTCTTGGGCTTGGCGTGATAGGCGATGCCCAGCCCCGCCGCGTCGATCATCGGTATGTCGTTCGCGCCGTCACCGATGGCGATAGTCTCGGTCAGTTCGATGCCCAGTTCGGCGACATGGGCCAGCAGCTCGGCCCGCTTGCGCTCCGCATCCACGATGGGGAAGGTCACGGTCCCGCTTAGCTTGCCATCCTCGAACTCCAGCAGATTGGCGATAGCCCGGTCGAAGCCGATCTCCCGCGCCACGGGCTCTGCAAAGCGCGTGAAGCCGCCCGACACCAGCAGCGCAAAGCCGCCCCGCGCGCGTAGCGTCCTGACCAGCGTCTCCGCCCCTGGCGTCAGCACCACCCGCTCCGTCCGGCACTGGTCGAGCACGGCATCGTCCAGCCCGCGCAGCAGCGCCACGCGCTCGGTCAGCGCGGCGGAAAAGTCCAGTTCGCCGCGCATCGCTCGCTCGGTCACTTCGGCGATCTGCGGTTTGATGCCTGCATAGTCGGCCAGTTCATCGATGCACTCGATGGTGATCATCGTCGAGTCCATGTCGGCGACCAGCAATCGCTTGGCGCGGTCGGCGGTGGGCTGGACCGCAAAGTCGATCGGCAGGTCGAGCGCGGCGATGGCGGCGCGGCCAGCATCCATGTCCGCCACAAATCCGATGTCGGCCGCCGATCCCTGGTCCAGCCAAACCGGCTCGCCCGGCCGGCATCCGGCGGCGGTCAGCGCGGCGGACACGGCGTCGATAGACGCATGACTGAGGCGGTCAGCGGCGATAAGGGTCGCAACGAACATGATGAAACAGCTTTCTTCTCTCGATGGCGGCGAAGGTCTGCCGCGCGTCGCGCTTATTGCCGGGCCGACCGCCAGCGGCAAGAGTGCACTTGCCCTGGCGCTGGCCGAGCAATGCAATGGCACAATCATCAACGCCGATGCGAGCCAGGTCTATGCCGACCTGTCCATCCTGTCCGCCCGCCCCGATACCGCGGAGATGGCGCGCGCGCCCCACCGCCTGTTCGGCCATATCGACGGCGCGGAAATCTGCTCCGCCGCACGCTGGGCCGAGGAGGCGAAGGCGGCGGTGGCAGAGGCACATGGTGAGGGACGACTGCCCATCGTCGTAGGCGGCACCGGCCTTTATATCCGCACCCTGCTCGACGGGATCGCGCCGGTCCCCGATATCGACCCGGAGATAAGGGCGGACGTCCGCGCGACCCCGGTGGCGGCGAATCACGCAGCGTTGACCACCGAAGACCCCGTAGCCGCCGCCCGGCTCAACGCCGCCGACACCACCCGCGTCGCCCGCGCACTCGAAGTGGTGCGCTCCACCGGACGGCCGCTGCATATATGGCATGCCCATATGGAGGGCGGGATCGGGGACAGCATCGCGCTGCACCCGGTCATCCTGCTCCCCGACCGGCCATGGCTCGCGGAGCGCTGCGATGCACGTTTCGCGGCGATGATCGCCAACGGTGCAGTGGACGAGGTGCGCGCCCTTCTCGCAAGGAGCCTGCCCGACAGCCTGCCGGTCATGCGCGCCATCGGTGTGCCGCCCATCGCCGACTGGCTGGCGGGCCGGATCGACGCAGCCGCCATGATCGAGCGCGCGACCATGGAGACACGCCGCTATGCCAAGCGCCAATATACGTGGTTTTCGAACCAGGCACCTCCCCACTGGACACGCACCGGCCAGAACGATTATAACGACTTCACACGACAGTTTGTAATAAAGTTACAATGTATTTGATTGACAAGTCATTATATTTCCTATATGTGCGCGCCCCTGTCATGGGGTGACTTGCCTGGCGCTAAGGTGCCCGGTCATCTCAATAATTTGGAGGACTATGTCGTGGCCGAACGTAGCGGCGCGGAGATATTGGTGCAGTGCCTGATCGACCTGGGCGTCGATACGGTATTCGGCTATCCGGGCGGCGCCGTGCTGCCCATTTACGACACCATTTATAATCATCCCAAGCTCAAGCATATCCTCGTCCGGCACGAGCAGGGCGCGACGCACATGGCGGAGGGCTATGCCCGCTCCACCGGCAAGCCCGGCGTCGTACTCGTCACCTCCGGCCCCGGCGCGACCAATGCGATCACCGGCATCACCGATGCGCTGATGGACTCGATCCCGATGGTCGTCATCACCGGCCAGGTCGCCACGCACCTGATCGGCACCGATGCTTTCCAGGAAGCGGATACGGTCGGTCTAACGCGCCACTGCACCAAGCATAATTATCTGGTGAAGGACCCTGCCAAGCTGGCGGAAGTCGTGCACGAGGCGTTCCATATCGCAACGTCCGGCCGCCCCGGCCCGGTCGTCATTGATATCCCCAAGGACGTGCAGGTCGCGACCGCGCCCTATATCCGTCCCGAGGTGCTGGAACATCAAAGCTATCGCCCCGCGCGTGAGCCGGACATGGTCGCCATCGAGGCGGCGGTGGACATGCTTCTCGCAGCCGAGCGGCCCATTCTCTATACTGGCGGCGGCGTCATCAATAGCGGCCCGCATGCGAGCGATCTGCTGCGCCGTCTGGCGGAGCGGACCGGTGCGCCCGTCACCTCTACCCTGATGGGCCTTGGCGCCTATCCCGCCACCGGGCCGCAGTGGCTGGGCATGCTGGGCATGCACGGCACCTATGAAGCCAATCTGGCGATGAACAAGGCGGACCTGATCGTGTGCCTCGGCGCGCGCTTCGACGACCGCGTCACCGGCCGCCTCGACGCCTTCGCGCCCAACAGCCGCAAGATCCACGTCGATATCGACCGCAGCTCCGTCAACAAGACGGTGGCGGTGGACCTGCCCATCATCGCCGATGTCGGCCGCGCCATGGCAGCCATGCTGGCCGCGATCGACTCACGGCAGGAGGATCGCAACGACCTGTCGGAATGGTGGTCGCGGATCGAGGGATGGCGTGCGCGCCGCAGCCTGGACTATGTTCAGGCCGGGCCGGAGATCATGCCGCAGCGCGCCATTGCCGACCTGTACAAGGCGACGCTAGCGACCGGCCGCGACACGATCATCACGACCGAAGTCGGCCAGCACCAGATGTGGGCGGCCCAGCATTTCGGCTTCGACGCGCCGAACAAATGGCTGACCTCGGGCGGTCTGGGCACGATGGGCTATGGTTTCCCCGCCGCTATCGGCGCGCAGGTCGCCAACCCGGACAGCCTCGTCATCTGCGTGGCGGGCGATGCCTCCATCCAGATGAACATCCAGGAGCTGGGCACTGCCACCCAGTACAACCTGCCGGTCAAGATATTCATCCTCAACAATGAATATATGGGCATGGTCCGCCAGTGGCAGGAACTGACCTATGAGAGCCGCTACTCCAACAGCTATTCGGACAGCCTTCCCGACTTCGTGAAGCTGGCCGAGGCCTATGGCTGGACCGGCATCCGTATCGAGGGATTGCAGGAACTGGAGGGCGGCATCGACCAGATGATCCGTACCCCCGGCCCGGTGCTGGTGGATTGCCGCGTAGCAAAGCTGTCCAACTGCTTCCCGATGATCCCGTCGGGGGCGGCGCATACCGACATGCTGCTCGACCCCAGCCAGGTGTCGGGCATCATGTCGGACGAGGCCAAGGCGCTGGTCTGATGACCGATCCGCTTCGCCTTCGCGTCCATGTCAGCGAACCGTTCGATTTCGAGCGGGAGAATGACAGCGCCGACCTGTTCGGGTCGACGCTGGACCATGCTGGCGGCGACACGGACAGCGACGATACGGGCGAAGACGATGAATGGGAGGTCGCGCTGGAGAGCGGCTTCCGGTTCAACGAGGCGGACTATACCGGCGTTCTCGTCTCGCCGCGCTATGTGGGGGAACATCTCTCCCGCGTGCACGGCGCGATGCTGGGCATGCCGGTACGGATCGCCCACCGGACGGACGAGGGCTGGCATTTCGCCATGACCGGCCTTCTCTCCCTCGCCCCTCCCCTTATTCCGGACATTGCCCAATCCCATGCCGACCAAGACCCTGCCCCGACCGACCCGACAGAAAGCTGACAGCATGCACATCCGCGAGGAACAGAGCGAACGGCACGTCCTCTCGCTCACCGTGAACAATGAGGCCGGGATATTGGCGCGCATCGCGGGCCTGTTCACCGCGCGCGGCTATAATATCGAGAGCCTGACCGTGGCCGATATCGGCACGGATCACCGCATCAGCCGCATCACCATCGTCACCGCCGGGCCGCCGCGCGTCATCGATCAGATCATCGCGCAACTCGACCGGCTGGTGCCCGTGTACCGCGTCATCGACCTGACCGAGATCGGCCCCTTCGTGGAGCGCGAACTGGCGCTGGTGAAGGTCGCGGGCACCGGCGAAAACCGGATCGAGGCACTGCGCATCTGCGACGTCTTCCGCGCCAAGGTGGTCGACACGACCATCGAGAGCTTCATCTTCGAGATCACCGGCCCGACCGACAAGATCGACAGCTTCGTCGATCTGATGCGTCAGATCGGGTTGGTCGAGGTTGGCCGCACCGGCGTCGTGGGCCTGGTGCGGGGCGCAAAGGCAGCTTGACCATCCAATTCCTCCCCCATCGGGGGAGGGGGACCGCTCGCGAAGCGAGTGGTGGAGGGGTATCCGCCCTATCGACAGGGCAACACCCCTCCACCGGCCTGCGGCCCGTCCCCCTCCCTCTCCGGGGAGGATTTCGAAAACCATTCAGATTGACAGCATAAACAGGCCACCTAAGGGGGGCCGCAGGATAGAAGGGAATATTGTCCATGCGTGTGTATTATGATCGCGACGCCGACATCGGCCTGGTCAAAGGCAAGAAGATCGCCATCGTCGGCTATGGCAGCCAGGGCCACGCCCATGCGCAGAACCTGCGCGATTCCGGCGTCGCCGAAGTCGCCATCGCGCTGCGCGAAGGTTCGGCCACCGCGAAGAAGGCCGAAGGCGCAGGCTTCAAGGTTCTGAGCAATGCCGAAGCCGCCAAGTGGGCCGACATCATCATGATCCTGGCCCCCGACGAGCATCAGGCCGCGATCTGGGACGCGGACATCAAGGCGAACATCCGCCCCGGCACCGCGCTGGCGTTCGCGCATGGCCTCAACATCCACTTCGGCCTGATCGAAGTGCCCGCCGACATCGACGTCATCATGATCGCGCCCAAGGGTCCGGGTCATACCGTCCGTTCCGAATATGTGCGCGGCGGCGGCGTTCCCTGCCTCATCGCGGTTCATCAGGATGCCACCGGCAACGCCCATGATGTCGCGCTCGCCTACGCCGCAGGCGTCGGTGGCGGCCGCTCGGGCATCATCGAGACCAACTTCCGCGAGGAGTGCGAGACCGATCTCTTCGGTGAGCAGGCCGTGCTGTGTGGCGGCGCCACCGCGCTGGTGCAGGCCGGTTTCGAGACGCTGGTCGAGGCGGGCTACGCGCCCGAAATGGCCTATTTCGAGTGCCTGCACGAACTGAAGCTCATCGTCGACCTGATGTATGAGGGCGGTATCGCGAACATGCGCTACTCCATCTCCAACACGGCGGAATATGGCGACATCACCACCGGCCCGCGCATCATCACCGACGAGACCAAGAAGGAAATGAAGCGCGTCCTCGCCGACATCCAGTCGGGTCGCTTCGTGAAGAATTTTGTGCTCGACAATCGCGCCGGTCAACCGGAACTCAAGGCCGCCCGTATCGCTGCAAAGCGCCACCCGATCGAGGAGACGGGCGCAAAGCTGCGCGCGATGATGCCGTGGATCGCCGCCAACAAGCTGGTGGACAAGGACAAGAACTGATCCTTCCACCATAAGCCCCAACAGGGTCATCCCCGCGAAAGCGGGGATCCAGGGCCGCCGGGTATTGTGCCTGACGCTCTGGACTCCCGCCTACGCGGGAGTGACTGTGGGGTTTTGTTTCGATGGTGGCAGGATAACGCATGTGCCTGCTTCCCTGCCCCCGGTCTTGCGGCTAAACCTGCGCATGCCGGGTGGGCAGGAGAAGGACAATCATGCGCAAGATCATCATCGTCACGAGCCTCGCGCTCGCAGCCGTCGCGGCGCCCATCATCGCACAGATGCCGACCGAGGCGCCCGGCAAGCCCGACGCCAAGCTGGTCAAGACCGGCACCTATGCCGCGGACGCTGCCCACACGCTGGTCGGATGGCGCGTCAACCACATGGGCTTCAACGACTATTTCGGCCAGTTCGGTGATGTGAAGGGTACGCTGGTCCTCGATACCGCAGCGCCCGCCAAGTCGAAGCTGGACGTGACCATCCCCATCGTGTCGCTCACCACCGTCAACCCAGCCCTCACCAAGCATCTCAGCAGCGCCGACTTCTTCGACGTCGCCAAATATCCCGAGGCGCGATTCGTCTCCAAGTCCGTCACCGTGACGGGCACCACGGCCACGATCGTCGGCGACCTGACCATCAAGGGCATCACCAAGCCGGTCACGCTGAGCGCACAGTTCGTGGGAGCGGGCACCGCTGTCGGCCCCAAGGGCCCCGGCAAGCCGACCGTCGGCTTCCACGCCAAGGGCAAGATCAACCGCGCCGACTATGGCATGGGCTTCGGTATCGCGCTGGTTCCCGATCCCGTCGAACTCGAACTGTCGGCGGCTTTCGAAAAGCAGGAATGACGTACCGTCGATGACGCAGGCCCAGCCGACATGGTCGGTGATCGTCCCTTTCTACAATGAACTGAACTTCATCGAGGGGACGATCCGGTCGGCGATCGCGCAGACCGGCACCAGCTTGCGCCTGATCCTGGTGGACAACAAGTCGAGCGACGGCACGGAGGGTCTGTGCCGTCGCATCCTTGCCGAAACGCCGCAGGTCGACGTCCTCTATCTGCGTGAGGAGCGGCCCGGACATCTGTTCGCGCTCGACGCCGGATTTGCGGCCGTGACCACGCCTTATGTGTGCTTCTGGGACGCGGACACCGTCTATCCGCCACATTATCTGGCCGAGGCTGAGCGACTCCTGAAGGATGGCTGCCATGTCGTCGCGCAGGCCATCGATGTGTACTGCGACCCGGAGTCCCCGGAAGGAAAGCGCCGCCGCGCCCGCATGAAGGCGACGCAATTCCTGTTGTCGCGGCAGGGCCATGTCGGCTCCTACGGCCAGTGCTTCCGCACCGAAGCCTTGCGCGCGGCGGGCGGCCCGATGAGCGATGGCTGGCGCTACGTCCTGTACGATCACGAACTGATGCAGCGCATCTTCAAGATGGGCCGTGGCACCGGCTCAACCAAGCTGTGGTGCCTCCCCTCCCCCCGCCGCAGCGCGAACGCGCATGTGCGCTGGTCGCTGTGGGAGCGGGTGCTGTATCACGCGACCCCGTTCGCGCTGAAGGACTGGTTCTTCTACCGGTTTCTGGCGAGGCGGTTCGAGGAGCGCCGGATGGTGCAGGAGAATTTGCGGGTGAGGGATTGGTGACGCCCC
>JBEVNC010000256.1:0-7947 GCA_040508315.1 Sphingobium sp. | reverse complement strand
CCTGCGCGCGACCGGCAGCATCAGCCGCACTTCCGTACCCTGTCCCGGCTCGCTCCATATGTCGAGGAGGCCGCCCATCTGGCTCGTCAGCCCGTCCACCATCGATAACCCCAATCCCGTTCCCTGTCCGGTCGCCTTGGTCGTGAAGAACGGCTCGGTCGCAGATGCCAGCGTTCGCTTGTCCATGCCTGCGCCATTGTCCCTGACAGTGAGCCGCACATACTCGCCCGGCCGCAGCCGCGCATCATGGTCGCCCGACACCCGCGTCGCGCTCAGCAGCAGGCCGCCGCCGACCGGCATGGCGTCGCGCGCATTCACGGCTAGGTTGAGTATCGCCATTTCCAGCTGGTGGCGGTCTGCGCGGATCGCAGGCAGGCCGCCCTCTATCTCTATTTCCAGCTGCACGCGCGACCCGATGGTGCTGGTGAGCAGGCTGCGCATCCCGTCGAGCAATTGCCCCAGGTCGACCGTGGTCGGCAGCAGTGGCTGGCGACGGGCAAAGGCAAGCAGGCGCTGCACGAGCATCTTGGCGGTCTCGGCCGCTTCCATCGCGATGGTGGCGGTGCGCTCGATCATGTCAGGCGGCGCGCGGCCGATCAGTACCAGGTCGAGGCTCGACATGATGGGCGACAGCAGATTGTTGAAATCATGCGCGACATTGCCGGTCAGCTTGCCGATGATTTCCATCTTTTGCGTCTGTCGCAGGCTCTCCTGCGTGCGCTCCAGTTCGGCCGTGCGTTCGACGACGCGCGTTTCCAGTTCGGCGTTGAGTTGCTTCAATGAGGAGAGCAGCCGGCCATTCTCGAGCCCGGACGAAGCCCCGCGCGCCAAAGTCTCGAAGAGGGCGATCTCGTCCGCGCTCGGCTCGCGAGCGACGGACCAATAGGCGCCCAGCGCCGCCACCGGCGCGCCCATGCCGATGGGCACCATCAGCAGGCTTCGAACGAACGTCTGGGCATAGGCATGTTGCGGCACACGCGCGTCGCGGCTGATGTCGGGGATGACGACCGTTTCGGCATGGCGCATCGCCCAGCCGGAGACGCAAATCTCCGCCGGGAAGCGTTGCCCCTGCCAGAGCGGCTCCTCCGAATCCTCAGCGACATAATGGCAAAAATTGCCATCGCGCAGCACGACCGCGATCCCCTGGGCGTCGAGAATGCCCCTTGCCGATGCTCGCAAGATGGCGACGACGTCATCAAGCGAACGGGCGTGCGACAGTTGTTCTATGACTGTCGCCAACCGCGCCCATCGGGTCGCGAGCAATGTCTCTCCCGGTTCGTTATCCTTTTGGATAATCACCATAGGGCCCGACAATAATATCAAACTAGTTGAATTCAATAGAATATTCTTTGGAACCAATCCGCCGGGCGAGGGTTTTGGACCGCTCCGTCAACCATCTAAGTCGTTGGAAATCCTGAGGCCGATCGGCCCGACAGTTCCACGATATACTGCCAGGCGATGCGACCCGACCGCCCGCCACGCTGCGTCGACCACTGCACTGCCTCGTCGGCGTGGAACGGCAGTCCGAGTCGCTCCGTATAAGCGCGAACGATGGCGACATAGGTGTCCTGATCGAGCGCATGAAAGCCCAGCGACAGGCCGAACCGATCCGCCAGCGCCATGCGGTCGTCCACCACGTCGCGCGGATTGATCGGGTCGTTCTGTTCGGACAGGCTGCGCGGCACGATATGGCGGCGGTTGGAGGTGGCATAAAGGCGCACCAGCCCACCGCGCGACGTGGCCCCGCCCTGAAGGATCGAGCGCAGCGCCCGCGCATCCGCCGCGAAATTCTCATCGAAGCCAAGATCGTCGAGGAACAGGACGAAGGGCCGCCCCGCCGCGCGCAACTGCACCAGCAACCGGGGCAGGCTGCCAAGATCGCTGCTCGCGAAATCGAGCAGGGCAATCGCACCGCCCTCTGCCCGCACCTTGCCGATGCAGGCCGCCACGGTTGCGGATTTGCCGGTGCCTCGCGCGCCCCACAGCAGGACGTCGTGGGCAGGCAGGCCCTGCGACAAGCGCCGCGTATTGTCGAGGCAGGCGGACTTCTGCGCGTCGATGCCGGTCAGCAGATCGAACTCGGGCGGATCGAAATCGGCGATGGCCTCTATGCTCTGCCCGTTCCAGCGATAGGCGGCATGCGCGCGAAGATCGGCGGGCGGCGATGGCGGCGGCGCAATGCGGTCGAGTGAGTCGGCGATACGGGACAGGATAAGGCGGGTTTCGGGATCGGTCATGCCCCTCCCCTAAAGCGATTCCGCGCGAAGGGGAATCCATCAGCGCTTTGCGCGCTGCCACGTGGCGGCTATGGCGCGGCCATGCTCCTCCCCCGCATCCTGCCCTATGACGACAGCGCCGTGGCCGAGGCGGTGCGCCTGATCCTGGCGCGAGAGACGGTCGCGCTGCCCAGCGAGACCGTCTACGGCCTGGCCGCCGATGCGACGGATGCGCGCGCGGTGGCGGCCATCTATGCCGCCAAGGGACGGCCGAGCTTCAATCCGCTGATCGTCCATGTCGCCGACCGGGCCATGGCGGAGGAGATCGCGCTGTTCTCCCCCGCTGCACGCAAGCTCGCCGACGCCTTCTGGCCGGGGCCGCTGACGATGGTGCTACCCCGGCAGCCGAGAAGCGCGGTGTGCGACCTCGCCACGGCCGGACTCGCCACCGTCGCGCTGCGCATGCCCGACCATCTGGCGATGCGCGCGGTCATCGCCGCCAGCGGCAGGCCGCTCGCTGCCCCATCCGCCAATCGCAGCGGATCGATCAGCCCGACGAGCGCGGCGCATGTCGCCGCCAGCCTCGCGGGGCGCATTCCCCTCGTCATCGACGCAGGATCGACCTCGGCAGGCATCGAATCGACCATCGTAGCGCCGGGCGACGATGTGCTGCGCATCCTGCGCCCCGGCCCGATCACCGCAGACATGCTGGCAAAAGCATCCGGCCTTCCGGTCTCAGGATCGGGAACGGACGGGGAAATCGAGGCGCCGGGGCAACTTGCCAGCCATTATTGCCCGGACAAGCCCGTCCGTCTGAACGTGGTTCGGGCGGAACCCGGCGATTATCTGATCGGGTTCGGCGCGATGCGTTGCGACTTCAACCTGAGCGAACGGAGCGATCCGGTGGAGGCCGCCGCGAACCTCTTCGCCGCGCTCCATCTGGCCGATGTCAGCGCCGCCAGCGCCATCGCCGTCGCGCCGATCCCGAATGACGGCATCGGTATCGCGATCAACGACAGGCTTGTGCGCGCCGCGGTGCGCTGATCCAGGCGACTATCGTTTGTCGCAATAATTCGGGTCGTAATTTTCCTTGCACCGCTTGCGCAGTTCGCGGCCGCGATTGCGGTCCGCCTCCTCGCCGCTGGTCGTCGCCCAGTCCGCCGCCTGCGCGCCTGCCTTGACCGGCAGGGTCGCGACGTCCCACGCTGCTTTGGCGACGCATCCCGGCAGCAGCAGGACCGCTGCCGACAATGCCATGCAGGTGCCGGTTCTCGTCATCGTCATGCCATATCCCCTTCGTACGGGCGACGATAGGCGGCCCGGATGAACGCCTGATTACGCCTTCAGTCTTTCGCCGAACGTCTTGCGCAGCTTCTGGAGCTTGGGCGGGATGACCGCCATGCAATAGGGGTTACGATCCCCCACCCGGTCCCAATATTTCTGGTGATAATCCTCGGCCGGATACCAGGGGCCGTCATCCTCGATCGTGGTGACGATGGGACGCGGCTGGTCGGGCTGGGACCGCCCGATCGCGGCCTCCGCCTCCGCGCGCTGCTCCGCGTCGTGGGGGAATATGGCGGAGCGATATTGCGTGCCCACATCATTGCCCTGACGGTTCAAGGTCGTCGGATCATGCGTCACGAAGAAGATATCGAGCAGGTCGCCATAGCTGATCACATCGGGATCGTAGGTCACGCGGATCGCCTCGGCATGGCCGGTATTGCCCCCGCAAACCTGTTCATAGGTCGGGCTGGGTACCGCGCCGCCGATATAGCCGCTCTCGACAGCGCTGACGCCCTCGAGATCCTGATAGACCGCCTCTGTGCACCAGAAGCATCCGCCCGCCAGCGTCGCCGTCTCGCTTGCCATAGCCTCGCTATCCTTTCCTGTCTGTCGTGGAGCCTAGATAGGGAGGATGGCGGCCCATTGCTATGCGCCGGGCAGCCGCAGCCCCTCATTGTCCGGGTGGCCGGTGACGAGGTTGAGCGATTGCACCGCTGCGCCCGACGCGCCCTTGCCCAGATTGTCGAGCGCCGCGACCAGACGGACCTGCGTGCCCCCCGCATCGCCGAACACGAACAGGCGCATGGCGTCGGTATCCGCCATCAGTTCGACCGGCAGCGTCGCGCCCTCATGCGCTTCGGCCACGGAAACGATGCTGGACCCGGCATAATAGGCCGCCAGCCGCTCGCGCAGGGACGCCGCCGTCTCTCCCGCCGCCAGTTGCGCCGTATGGAGCGGCACCTCCACGATCATGCCCGAATAAATGGGTGCGACCGACGGCGCGAAAATCGGGCGGTGGCGCAGGCCGGCATGCGCCTGCATCTCCGGCCCATGCTTGTGCGCCAGCGTCAGCGCGTAGGTGGCCCATGCGCTGGACGGCGCATCGCCTTCATAATCCGCGATCATCGCCTTGCCGCCGCCTGAATAGCCCGACACCGCGTTGCAGCTCAGCAGCGCATCGGCGGGCAGCGCGCCCGCCGCTACCAACGGGGCGACCAGCGCGAGAAAGCCGGTGGGATAGCAGCCCGGATTGGATATGCGCGCAGCCGATGCGACGACATCGCGTCCCTTAATTTCGGGCAGGCCATAGGCCCAGCCGGGCGCGGTGCGGTGCGCGGTGGAGGCGTCGATCACCTTGGTCCGGTCGTTGCGGATCAGCGAGACCGATTCGCGCGCCGCATCGTCGGGCAGGCACAGGATCACCACGTCCGCGTCATTGAGCGCCTGTGCGCGCGCGGCGGCATCCTTGCGCTGCGTATCGTCGAGCGCAATCAGCGTGAAGCCCTGCCGCCCCTCCAGCCGCTCGCGGATCTGGAGGCCGGTCGTCCCTGCGGCGCCGTCGATGAAGATGCTGGTGTCGGTCATGATGCTATCCGGCGGCGTGCGGTGATGGGTTCGGCGTGGCTCGGACGCAGGCGGTCCACCACATCGGCCAGCGGCTCCTCGACCACGCGCATCCAATGCGCATTGGCGTGGAGCAGCGTGTCGCGGTCCGCCATGATCCCGACATGGCCGGGGAAATAGACGAAGTCGCCGCGCCGCAGCGCGTCGCCCGGCGCGATGGCATCGCCCAGCGTCGCCGCCTGCTGGTCCGTGTCGCGTGCCGCCGCGATGCCGCACGCCCCCAGCGCCACTTGCACCAGTCCCGAGCAATCGAGACCGCCATCGCCGCGCCCACCCCACAAATAGGGAGCACCCAGCCATTCACGTGCCGCCGCGACCCAGTCACTGGCCGGAACCGCGATCTCGACCACATGGCGGCGATGGAGAAAGCCGTCATTGACGGCGAGGAAATCGCCTTCGGGGGCGCCATGCACCAGCGCGCCGCCGGGCAGCGCCTGCAGGACCGGCGACTTGATGTCGGGACGGGAGAAAAGAAGCGCGCCGGGCGCGACTACGCGGTGGGTCGCGGCCGTGCCCACTCCGGGGAGCAGCGCATCCACACCGACATAACCGACATAATGGTCGTGCCCGCAATAGCCCCATGCCCAACCACCACGCACGTCGAGCACATGGAAAGCCTCGCCATGAAGGATCTGCGTCGTCGCGCTGGCTGATGCGTCCGGCTTGCCCCGCACGATGGCCGACGGCACCACGCAGACATAGGGCGCGGCGACGGCATAATGGGGTGCGAAATATCGGTCGGAATTGGCGACGTCCGCCAGATCGCCGCGAATGGCGTGGGACCGCGGATCGAACGGCCGGGACGGACCGTTCAGATGCAGGCGGATACGATCATTTGGCCGGTTGAACACCTCTGCCGCGGGTTGCTTGGTCATCGCGCAAGCTCCCTGCGACGAATCCCGCGAAGGCGTCAAGGAATTCCGCTCCCCGATTGGTGCGCTGGACGAAGATATTCCGCCGGTCCGTAACATCGCGCTCCCGTCGAACGAAGTCCATCGTGCCAAGTTTGTTCAGCGCGCGGGTGATGACAGGTTTGGAGACGTTGAGCCGTTCGGCCAGTCCCCGCACCGTATGCGGGCCATCGGTTTTATGAACGACCATCATCAGCGCCATCTGGCGGTTGGTGAGGTCGGGCTGCCCGGACCGGACATAACGGATCAGACCGTTCATCCAATTGCCGACATCCTCGCCAGTAGGTCGCCCGATGCTCTCGGTGATGTGTGCATGTGCCCTTGCCATGAATCCGTGAACACGCAAAAGCTGGGATGGTTGCGGTGGCTATTCCGGCTCACCGCATTTTTTGGCGCAAGTCTTTGAGCTTAGCGCGATTCCTGCCCGCCATAGCGGGCGCGCAGCACCGCGTGGACCGCGTGCAGGCCCAGCGCATCGCCGCCCTTGGGACGACCGGGCCGCGCCGCCGGACGCCAGGCAAAGGTGTCGAGATGCGCCCATGCCACGCCCTCGGGCACGAAGCGCTGGAGGAACAGGGCAGCGGTGATCGCGCCGCCGAAACCGCCCTCCGCACTGTTCACCATGTCCGCGATATCGGACTTGAGCATGTCGTCATAAGGCGCCCAGAGCGGCAAACGCCACAGCGGATCGTCGGCTGCCGTGCCTGCTTGGGTTAGCGCAGCCGCCAGCGCATCGTCATTGGCGAACAGCGCGGGCAGGTCCGGTCCCAAGGCCGCGCGCGCGGCGCCCGTCAGCGTCGCGAAATCGACGATCAGCTCCGGCTTCTCCTCGCCTGCGCGGATCAGCGCATCGCCCAGCAGCAGGCGGCCCTCCGCGTCGGTATTGGTAATCTCGACATGCGTGCCGTCGCGCGTAGTGAGGACGTCGCCGGGGCGGAAGGCATGCGCGCCCACCGCATTCTCGGCCACCGGGACCAACAGATGCAGGCGGATCGGCAGGCCGCCCTCCATGATGAGGCCCGCCAGCGCCAGCGCGTGCGCCGCGCCGCCCATATCCTTCTTCATCAGGCGCATGCCCGAGGATGGCTTGATGTCGAGGCCGCCGCTGTCGAAGGTCACGCCCTTGCCGACGATGGCGACGCGCGGATGCTCCGCCGCGCCCCAGAAAAGCTCGATGAAGCGAGGCGCATGATCGCGGCCCGCCGCGCGACCGACCGCATGCACCGTGGGAAAGCCCCGTGCGAGGTCGTCGCCCTTCGTCACCACGACCGAAGCGCCGTGCCGCGTCGCGAGGCTGCGGGCGGCGGCTTCCAGCGCATCCGGCCCCATGTCCTCGGCAGGCGTGTTGACGAGATCGCGGACCAGCGCCGTCGCCCGCGCCTCCGCCGCCAGACGGTCGCGCAGCACGGGCTGGCGGGTCAGCAGGATGCGGGGGCCCTTGGCCGCTGGCGCCTTGCGGTAACGGTCGAAGCGATATTGCCCGGTCATCCAGCCAAACAAGGCCGGGCCGGGGTCGCCGTCGGCCAGCCTGTAGGTTCCGGCAGGCAGCGTTTCGGCAAGTTTCGCCAGGCACCAGCGCGAGAGCGTGGCGACATCCGCGACCGACGTCACGACCGACCAGTCGTCCGGCGCATCGCCCGGCAGGATGGCGCTGACGAAGGGCTTGGCCGCAAAGCCCTGCGCCTCGATGGCAGCACGGTGGCGCGGCGGCTGCGCGGCGAGCCATGCGTCATATCCGCCCTTGTCCACCAGATGGATCGTGCGCGCGGACTGGCCGTGGTCGATCTGGATGAGGTCGGCGGGGTCGGACATGGGTGGTTTCCTTTTCTCTTCTATTCCCCCCTCCCGCAAGCGGGAGGGGCTGGGGGTGGGCCTGCGCTTACATCGAGCGCAACAGCGACCTGGCGGCCGCT
>JBEVNC010000245.1:0-9853 GCA_040508315.1 Sphingobium sp. | reverse complement strand
AGTTCTGCGTGACTCTGGATTCCCGCCTTCGCGGGAATGACTTGCGAACAATGCGACGATATCCTTGGGGAAACGGTTACCAAAGCCCGAAAAAACAGAAAGGCCGGGGCGGACGAACCGACCCGGCCTCTGTCATCGACCTTGCACAAATCTCAGTGCGCGGTGCCGATCTTGCCGATCGCCTGATCGACCATCGCGGCATCGGCCGATGCGCTGTGGTTCTGTGCGATCAGCGTGGCCGCCGCCGCCGTCGCTGCCTTCACCGTGCGGGCACGGATGTCGGTGATGGCGGTGCGTTCAGCCGCAGCGATCTTGTCTTCCGCCATTTTCTGGCGGCGGACGATCAGTTCGGCTGCATGAACCTTGGCATCCTCGATGGTCTGCGTGGCGTCCTCTGCCGCACGGGCACGCATCGCATCCGCATCGCGGGCTGCTGCAGCGATCTTCGCCTCATACTCGGCCTTGAGCGCCTCGGCTTCCTTGCGAAGCGCGGACGCCTCGTCGAGCTGCTTGCGGATGTCCGCAATGCGGCCGTCCAAGATGCCGACGATCAGCGCAGGCACCTTCTTCCACACCAGGATGGCGAGGAAGACGAGCATGGCCAGGCTGACCCAGCCCGTCGCGTCGAGGCCGACAGCCTTGGGCTCGGGACCATGAGCGGCGGGACCGCCATGGGCCTCCGTCACGGCATGGACGTCGCCGTTCAGCGATTGGGTGTGCGCCGCGTGATCGAGATTTTCCTCGACCGCCGCGCTGCCGTTGATCTGTGCCTCAGCCATTGGCCAGAGCCGCCTTTGCTGCTTCGGTGGCCGCCTGCGGCGACACCGCCGTGCCCGCAACGCGGAGCACCATCTCCGACGCCGCGTCTGCGGCGACAGCTTCGATCTCGGTCATCGCGCTGGCGCGGGCTGCCTGAACGGATGCCTCCGCCTCGGCGATCTGCGCTGCGATCACGGCATCCGCGGCGCGAAGCTGTTCCTCGCTCGCCTTGGCCGCCTTGGCCTTCGCTTCGGCGAGAACGGACTGCGCCTCTGCGCGGGCCGCATTCTCCTTGGCGCGCCAGTCTTCCTCCAACTCGTCCGCGCGGGCAAAGCTTGCCTTGGCGGTCGCGATGTCGGCGGCGATCTGGCTATCGCGTGCGTCTACCGTACCCTGGACCTTAGGCACCATGCCGCGTCCAACGACGAAAAATACGAATCCAAACGTCAACAGCAGCCAAAAAAGCTGCGACGAGTAGGTTTCGACGATTTGCGCTATCTGAGGCATTGTGTTCGCCCGAAAAGGGCGGCGGGCCTTTGGATCGGCCCGCCGCGACAATCGTCTTAGATCAGGCCACGAACACCAGGATCATGGCGATAACGAACGCCAGCAGACCCAGAAGCTCCGCAGCGGCGAAACCGATGAACAGGCGGCCCTGCTGGCCGTCGGCAGCGCCGGGGTTGCGCAGCGCGCCTTCGAGGAAGGCAGCGAACACGTTGCCCACGCCGAGAGCAGCGATGCCGGCACCGATAGCGGCCAGGCCAGCGCCCAGAACCTTTGCGGCTTCTGCGTCCATATCAATAACTCCTTTTCTCGAACCGTTTCAGTATGTTGGTGGAAATCAGTGAAGGTTTTCAGCGTCGTTGATATAGACCGAGGTCAGCAACGCGAAGACATAGGCCTGGATGACGGCGACGAGCATTTCGAGCGCGCTGATGCCGATCATGAGGACGAAGCTCGCCGTGCCGACGGTCAGGCCATAGCCGACGCCCGCATTGGAGCTGTTGATGACGAAGCCCGCCAGAACCTTCAGCAGCACGTGACCGGCGGTCATCGCGACGAACAGTCGCAGGCCGAGGCTGAACGGACGCACCATGAACGAGATCAGCTCGATCGGGAAAATGACCGGGATCATCGGGGCAGGCGTGCCGTGTGGGATGAAGAGCGAGAAGAAGTGGAAGCCGTGCTTCGCGAAGCCGACGATCAGCACGATGGCGAAGCTCATGATGGCGAGCACGCCGGTCGCGGTGAAGTGGCTGGTGAAGGTGAAGGGGTGCAGTCCGACCAGACCCAGCGGCAACATTCCGAGGAAGTTGGCGAGCAGGATGAACATGAACAGCGAGAAGACGTAGGGCACGTACTTCTTGCCGCCCTCACCCACATTGGCGAGCAGCAGATTGTTGATGAAACCTGTGAAATATTCGACCGCGACCTGCCAGCGGCCAGGAACCAGCGCGCGCTTCATGCCGCCAAGGACGAATATCCAAAGCACCAGCGCGGCCGCCACCATGTACAGCGCGCTGTTGGTGAAGGCGATGTTGTAGCCACCAATGGCAAGATGATCGGTGCCGAACAACGGCTCGATCGTAAACTGGTGCATCGGGTCGATTTTGCCGGACTCTGCCACGTTCACCCCTGAAAGCCCAAAACTATAACAAAAGCGCCCCTTATCGATCAGGACGCTTCGCCGAAATCCGGATTATATTCCTGAAGCCCACTACGAAGCCCATGAAGAGCATGACCAACAGGAGCCAGGGGGATGTTCCGAACAGGCGGTCAAGAACCCACCCGATCAACGCACCACCAACAGGAGCCCCGATCAGTTCAGCCAGCACGCGATTGCCCAGACGATAACTGTCGTCATTGCCGGGCTCCGTCGGTCTGCCTGTCCTGACCTCCTCGATTTTCTCCGCACGCGCCAGCCGCTCCTGCAGCGACGCGATGCGGCGATCCTCGCCGAGAGGGTCCTGACCGGGTTCGGTTTCCGCCATGATTTCAGTCCTTTTTCGCCACCCGCTGAGCGATTGGCTTTCAGGCTGAGTTCATGAAGCGACAAGGCCGTACCCGTCAAGGCGCGGCCCGTTTAGGAAGGGTAAAAGCCTAAGTCAACCCGCGCCGGACAGCAGTTGTCGCAGTGCACCCAAAGTCGATCAATTGGCGGTGGAGCAATAGGCGGGGAGCGCAATCGGACCGCTACCCTTGACCTGCCACGCGCCGCCGCCGATGCGGTAAGTCTGGCCCTGCTTCACGCGCGATGCCAGCGTCTGGCAACCGGTCGCGGCCGCCATGTCTGCCACCGTCACGCCGCGCTTGGCAGCGAGGTCGGTATAGGCGGCGCGGCGCTTGATGTTGATCGCCTCCACGCCAGCGCGCACCTCCGCCGAGACGCTGCCATTGATGCCGAGATAGCCGTCGGCCTGCTCGCCCACGGAACCGTCCGCAACGGCGGCGCTGACCGCAGGCGTCTGCGCCGAAGCGCGCGAGGACAGCCCGCCGCCAAGGATGAGAGCGCCCGCCATCAGGACGGCGCCGCCGAGCAATAAGGTCCTGGTCATTGTGGAAACAGCTCCGGGTTGTTCTGGATGAGGTCTTTGGCGTCCTGTTGCAGGCGCACGACCACTTCCTGCTGCACCTTGACGTTGAGGTTGATCTCGATGGGCTTGTCGGGCGCGTTCAGCTGAATGCACCCCGGCAGGGCGCACAGCATGAGCATGCCGGGAACCGCCGGAATGCCGCGTCGGGACAACAAGATGGAAGAGACCGTCATTCACCCTCCTTAGGTACTGCCTTGTCGCTTTCCGGTGGCTGAACGGCAAGTTTGTTTTCCAGCACCGTCTGATATTGCGGGCCGAGGCTGCCGCTGATCAGCGCGCTGGGATCGACGAAGGACTGATAGGTGTTGAGGAGACCACGGAATGGCGCCTCGATTCGCACGTTGAACAGGAAGGGGATGCCGAGGAACTGGCGCGCGATGGCCGACTTGCGCGATTCCTCCGACCCCTGATTGACGCCGTTGATCGCGATCCGGGTCAGGAACTCGCCGTCGATGGCGCCGTCCAGCAGGATTGTTAGGCATTTGTAGCGCAGCCTCTTGAGCGCATCGAAGGCCATCTTGCCATAGGCGCCCATCTGCGCGTTCGATACCTCGCCCACATAGGAGAGCGTGCCCGCCTGCCGTGTCGGGTCGCAGGGGACCGTCAGCGACTGGGCATTCTCGACCACCAGCGGCGGCGCCTCCTCCTGCCTGGCGACCAATATGCCGCCCGCAATCCGGCCGCCGGTGGCATCGAACACCATCGGCAGCAATCCGTCATAGGTGCCGGTCGCGGAAATATTCTTGAGATCCAGCGTGTTGATGAACGAACCTGCGTCCAGACCCGTGACGCGGAAGATGAGGTTGCGCGCGCCCTTGGCGTCGAAATCGAGGGTCGATGGCAGCAGGGTCAACCGTCCGCCCGCGAACGGCCACTCCCCGCCTTCGATTCGTGCGCGGGCGCCGGGTTGCAACTGGAAGGTCACGCGCCCATCGGTGGCGACCACACCGGGATTGACCGAACGGATCGTCGCGACCTGCCCCGGCGCAGTCTCCACCGACAGCAGATCAGTGAAATTCAGCGTGGTCGACAACCCCTCCACCGGGCCGAAGGCAGCGGCGAGGTTCATGTCGATGGTCGAGAATCGCCCGGTGCTGGTCACGCGGTCGCCCGTCCAGCGAATCTCGCCCTCCCCCGTCACCGTGCCATCGGCATTGGCGACGACGCCGAGGGCCATGGGCGTCAGATCGTCAGGTTGGAGAGCGGGACCGAAGCGCAGCCTAAGCAGCGCGAATCGGGCATTGCCTCGGCCCGAGGACAGGTCATGGGCGATCTGTACCGTCGCAAAGGGATCGCCCTGCGTCGGATGGCGCAGACGGCCAGTGGCGGTGATGCGCCCGTCAGCCATCACCAATCGCGCATCGGGTGCGACCAGCGGATTGAACCGTGCTGCGGGCGCGGTGTCGGACACGCGTAAGGCCCCATCCACGTCCAGCCGTCCCCCAGCGAATCGCCAGCGGCCCACGAGGTCAGTCATATCCAGCGGCACCGCACCGATCCTGGCATGGCCGCCACCGAAGCGACCGCTCATGCCGCCCTTGTCCATTGCGCCGTCCAGCGTGGCTGCGGCGAGGATGACAGGCGACTCCCGCCCTCCCACACGCAGGTCCAGCCCGCGCGCCTGCACGCCCGTCCGAGCCAGGGAGAAGGCGAAATCGGCGGCGCGAAGCCGAATCGGGCTGTCCCCCATCCGACCGTTGAGGTCCACCGACCGCGCACTCACGCCGCCGCCCAGCTTTCCGCCCGCATAGCGAACCATCGCCCCACCCTCCGGGCAGAGGCTGAGCGCGTTGGTGCCGAGTTGGAGGCTGGACACACGCAGTTCCTGCCAGCGAACAGGCACACAGGCGCTGTTGAGCGCGAACGCGCCGGATGGCGAAATACTGCCCGACAATGGCAGAATCAGGCCCTTCACACCGCCATCGGCAAGCGGCCCATCCAGCGTCATCGCGGTAAGGAAACGGCTCTCGCCGCCCGGCCCCGCGCCGAACTGCACCGGCGTCAGCGCCAGTCGCGCACCTCCGGCGGCATAGGGCTGCATCGTGAAACGCCCGGACACACCGCCGCGCGGACCCTGCGTCAGCGACAGCGCGGCATGGGGCAGGCCGCCGCCACCCGTGGTCAGGCCGCCCGCCAGCGCCCAGCGATTCTCGGGCATATTAAAGGACGCCTTGCCCGGCAGGTCGATTCGCGCCCCGCTCGCGGCCGCAAAATGTACCGCCGACGCGCTGGCCTCCGACCGGCCATTGCCAACATGGAGAGCGAGTTTCGCGGACAGATTGTTGTTACCGCCCGCAGTCCTCACGGCCCTCGACAATCCAGCGACGAGCGGCGCGAACGGTGTTCCTGCCGTCGATATAGCGAGCGGCGCCAGCGGGTCGCCGCCACGCTGCGCCAGGTTGCGAACATTCAGGTCGCCGTCGATTCGCCGATCCTGACCGGACAGCGCCCCGTCGAATCGCAGAGCGAGCGCGGTCTGCCCGGTACGGAATTGCCGCCCCGACATCGCGCGGCCGCCGACGGATCCGCTGCCGTCGAACCTGTTGTCAGCCGCGCGCAGACGAAAACGCGCTTCCATCGCGTCCAGCGTCAGTCCGACGGCACGCGCCGCACGGGCGGACAGGCGCGCCGACCCGGTGCCGCCGTCGAGCGTATCGTTCAGCCGTGCGTCCAGGTCTATGCGCGGCGCTGCCAGCGCGAGGTCCGATGACGGGCAAGCGAGCGCGTCGGCAGTGACCGGCCCGCGAACCCGCGGCGCGCCGTCCACCATCCTGATGCGAACATCAGCGCGCAGTTTCTGCCCGGCGCAACCTTGTGCAGTTAAATGCGGCATCGCCATCATGGCGCGCCCGTCGAACCCGTTGCGAAGTCCGCCCCGCCCTTCCATGACGATGCCCAGCCCGCCATAGTCGGTGTGGATGGAGGCGCGGGCGTCATTCAGCGCCACGGCGATATCGGGCAACGTCGTTGCGGCCGAATCACCCTTGCCCATGAATTTGTCGAGTTCGCCCAGTGACAGCACGCCGCCACTCAGCACGCCGTTGATGCGCACGCCGCCGGCCCGCACCGCCGATACGGTCGGCGAAAAGCCATAGGAGATGTCGATCTCCACCCAGCGCGCGCTGAGGTCAGGCTTGAGCGGATTGCCGAGCACGATATCCTCGATCCGCTGGGTCCGCAGGCCGATGGATGCAAGGCGATAGGTCATCCGCACATTGCGAGCGTCCAGTTCCTGCCCGATCAGATTTTCGGCGATGGGCGCGCGCGCGATCCACAGCCCGCCCAGCACGAGCGCGACGACGCTCGCCGTGACCAGCATCGGCGCGACAATGCCGCGCGCCCGTCGGCTGGCCCGTTGCTGGGCCAATGTCCCTTTTTCAGCCTCCACGCTCAACCGGCTCGAACCCCATCATTGCGAGAGCATAACGACCAGGACGGCCATTCTTTCCCTCCGCCGCGAGCGCAACCGCAAATGCGCATTCCAAATGTCCCACATCCTGCGGTATGGCCCGATCATGGGCGATGCGGGGGACAAGGGCAAGGCGAAGGACGCCGCGAAGGACACATCCGGCCCCGCGCCGAATGCGGGCCATCGCGCACGCCTGCGCCAGAGGCTGGCGGACGGCGGGCCGGACGCCCTGATGGACCATGAGATATTGGAGTATCTCCTGGCCCTCGCCATCCCGCGCCGCGACACCAAACCGCTGGCAAAGACGCTGATCGCGCGCTTCGGGTCTCTGGGCGGGGTGCTTACGGCGGAATGGCCGGCGCTTGGGCGGGTCGACGGGTTGGGCGAAACCAGCATCGCCGCCATCAAGATCGTGCAGGCGGCGATGCTGCGCATGTTGCGGCAGGAGGTGGCGGAGCAGCCGATCCTGTCCAGTTGGCAGGCGCTGCTCGACTATCTCCAGGCCGACATGGCACATCTGGGTGTCGAGCGGGTGCGGGTCCTCCATCTCAACAGCCGCAACATGCTGATCCGTGACGATCATATGGGCGACGGCTCGATCGACAGCGCCGCTATATATGTGCGCGAAGTCATCAAGCGTGCGGTGGACCTGTCCTCGGCCAGCCTCATCATCGTTCATAATCACCCGAGCGGCGCACCCGACCCCAGCCGGCAGGATATCGAGATCACCCGCCAGCTTGTGCAGGCATCCAAGACGATGGGCATCAACGTTCTCGACCACATCATTGTCGGCAAGGGCGCGCATCGCAGTTTCCGGGCGATGGGCCTGCTCTGACACGCAAAAATCGGCCGGGCGACGATAACGCCACCCGGCCTCTTTTCCGTTTGAGACGATACCTGGCTTAGCCGCCGAGGAAGGTCGTCAGTTCCGCCTTCGTCACAGCCTTGTCTTTGTCGGCATCGGCCACCGTCAGGGCCGCGCTGGCATATTGCGTCACCGTCGCGGTGTCGGCAGGCTTGCCGGATGCGGCCAGCTCCTGCGTTTTGAGGTCGGCGATCCACTGCTTGAACTCGGCCTCGGTTAGTTTTCCGTCCTTGTCCGCGTCATATTTGGGGAAGCCTGCCTCTACGACGGCCACGACCTGCGCATTGGTGGCGGCCGGGGCTGCCTGCGCCGTGGTCGCCGGTTCGGTCGCAGGTGCAGCCTCGGGGGCGGCAGCCGGTGCGGTCGGCGACGCCGGGACGGCAGCGCTCGGGACGCTATCGGTCGGGGTCGCTGCGCTGGGCGTCGACTGCGGGGCCTGAGCCATGGCGGTGGACGCTGCAAGGGCGGCAATGGAAATCGCTGCGAATTTCAGCATATAAATCTTCTCCGTATCGAGCCGGTTCGCATCTGGCGAACCCTGCGGGTCGGTTAGTAACGGTAGGATAATGCTCATCCTCGCCTATGGGTTTCGTCGTTTCGCCACCGTCAGGACGGCTCGTCGCGCCGTCGGCTCGATTCGTGACCGAAATGCGTCTGTCGCGCGACGGGTCGTTGACAGCCGACATGCTGGCAATGCCGACAGAAGTCGCTAAAGGCTCCCCCGACTTCATTCTTAGAGGAGCCGGACCATGGTCCCCCGCTACGCCCGCCCTGCCATGACCGCCATCTGGGAGGCCGAAAACCGCTTCCGTATCTGGTTCGAGATCGAGGCGCACGCCACCGACGCGCTCGCCGACCTCGGCGTCGTGCCGAAATCGGCGGCGGAGGCCCTGTGGGCATGGTGGTCGACCAACCCCGCCATCGACGTGCCCGCCATCGACGCGATCGAGGCCGTGACCAAGCATGACGTCATCGCCTTCCTGACATGGGTCGCGGAACAGGTCGGCGACGAGGCGCGCTTCATGCATCAGGGCATGACCAGCTCCGACGTGCTCGATACCTGCCTCGCGGTGCAACTGGCGCAGGCCAGCGATATCCTGCTGGCCGACATCGACGCCCTGCTGGAGGCGGTCAAGCGCCGTGCCTATGAGCATAAGCTGACCCCGACCATCGGCCGCAGCCATGGCATCCATGCCGAGCCGGTCACGTTCGGCCTGAAGCTTGCCGAGGCCTATGCCGAGTTCAGCCGCTGCAAGAAGCGCCTGACCGCCGCGCGCGAGGAAATCGCGACCTGCGCCATTTCCGGCGCGGTCGGCACCTTCGCCAATATCGACCCACGCGTCGAGGCGCATGTCGCCGCCAAGCTGAACCTTACCATCGAGCCGGTCTCGACGCAGGTCATCCCGCGCGACCGCCATGCGATGTTCTTCGCGACCCTAGGCGTGATCGCCTCTTCCATCGAGCGGCTGTCGGTCGAAGTCCGCCACCTGCAGCGGACGGAAGTGCTGGAGGCCGAGGAATATTTCTCGCCGGGCCAAAAGGGTTCGTCGGCCATGCCGCACAAGCGCAACCCGGTGCTGACCGAGAATCTGACCGGCCTCGCCCGCGTGGTGCGCGCCGCCGTGGTGCCCGCGCTCGAGAACGTCGCGCTCTGGCATGAACGCGACATCAGCCATTCCTCGGTCGAGCGCTTCTTTGGCCCTGACGCCACGATCACCCTCGATTTCGCGCTGGGCCGCCTGACCGGCGTCATCGACAAGCTGCTCATCTATCCCGAGCGGATGATGAAGAACATGAACCGCATGGGCGGCCTCGTCCATTCGCAGCGCGTGCTGCTGGCACTGACGCAGGCGGGCATGAGCCGCGAGGACAGCTACAAGGTCGTTCAGCGCAACGCGATGAAGGTGTGGGAATCGGACGGCGCCCTGTCGCTGCTCGACCTCCTCAAGGCCGACCCGGAAGTTTCAGCGCATATCGGCGGCGCGGAACTCGAGGAGAAGTTTGACCTCGAATATCACCTCGCCCATGTCGACACGATCTTCGCGCGGGTATTCGGGGAGTAATATTGCTCCCCCTCCCGTTTACGGGAGGGGGTTGGGGGTTGGGGGGTGGGCCTGCGCTGCCGTCGAGAGCAACAGCGACCTGACGGTGGCTTACCCACCCCCGTCACCAGAGACACGTGTCTCTGGTGACGGGGGTGGGTAAGCCACCGTCAGGTCGCTGTTG
>JBEVNC010000154.1:0-16462 GCA_040508315.1 Sphingobium sp. | reverse complement strand
CACGTCGCATTCGAACCGAATATCATAGCCGGCGCGTATCAACATTCAGATGCTCCTCCATTAGCAGCGCCGGTTCGGTGCCCTCTTGCGGCGGTAGGTCGGCATGGATGTCGACGGACACGTCCATGCCCTGATAGCTGCCGGGAAAGCCGGCCCAGGTGCCGGAGATCGGCACCGCCTGATAGATGTCGCGCGCGATGGCGACGCGGATAAGGCCGCGCGATCCGACGATCTCGTTGGTGGGGTCGAACTCCACCCAGCCCGATCCGGGCAGGTAGACGCGCACCCAGGCATGGGTATTGCCCCCGCCCACTGCGCGCCGCCGCCCGTCGGGATTATAGACATATCCGGAGACGAACCGCGCCGCGAGGCCGAGCGCGCGGACCGCCTCGATCATCAGCATCGCATAGTCGCGGCACGTGCCCTTGCCCCGGTCGAGCGTCTCGATCGGCGTCTGCGTCCCCTTCTGGTGACGCGGGACATAGGTGAACTCGCGCCTGATCGCCTGCGTCATGTCGGTCAGCATGGCGAGCGTGCCCCGCTCCCCGCCGCCCACCCGCACGAAACGGCGCGCCCAGTCGTCGATGCGTCGCTGCGGGTCGTGATGCTGACGCTCTATCGACCGCAACAGGTCGGGCATCTCCTCCGACGAATAGGTGAAGGGGTAATCGCGGGCATAATCCTCGATATGTACGTCCTGCAGCGCGATGGGCCGGTGATCGACGCGCGCATGGCTTTCGATGCGCAGCTGCGTGGCGCGCTTGTCGAAGGTGGCGATGGCGACCGAATTGCCGAACACGTCCTGCAGCCAGCGGATGTTGCTGGGTTCGGGCGAGATGATGAGTTCGGCGTCGATCAAATGCTGGTCGAAGCTCTCGCGCGGACGCACCATCAGCCGATGCTCGCCAAAGGACGCGGGCTGGCTGTAATTATAGGTCGTTATGTGGGAGAGGTTCACAAATGGCATTGGATATCCAGACATGACCGCTCGGCGCAGCGATCCCTTGCTCGGCGCGAATGATCCGCCGCCCGTGCGGATAACCAACCCCGATGGTGCGTCATCGTTCCTTTTTCTGGGCGATCATGCCGGTCGGGCGATCCCGGCGGCGCTAGGAACTCTTGGACTGGGCGAGGGCGACCTTGCCCGGCATATCGCCTGCGACATCGGCGTTTCGGCGCTGGGTGCGCTGCTGGCCGGTGCGCTCGACGCCTGCTTTATCGAGCAGTACTATACCCGCCTGCTGGTGGACTGCAACCGAACCGAAACGAATCCCGAGGCGATTCCGGCGATCAGCGACGGCACGGCGATACCCGGCAATATCGGCCTGACGGACGCCGAGAAGGCGGAGCGGATCGATGCGATCCATGCCCCCTATCAGGCGGCGATAGCGGACATATTGGCGCAGCGCGATGCGGCGGGACGTGCGACCATCCTCGTATCGCTGCACAGCTTCACACCCGTCATGGGCGGGTTCGCCCGGCCATGGGATGTAGGCGTGCTGCACGATGGCGGCGATCCGCGCTTCGCCCTTGCCCTGCTGGACCGGCTGTCGGCCCGCGACGGCATCGTGGTGGGCGACAATGAGCCATACCGGATGGACGACACCGACCATACGGTGCCCCGCCACGCCTATGCGGCGCTGCGCCCCTATGCGGAACTGGAATTCCGGCAGGACCGGCTGGCGCAGGATGCGCGGCCCTGGGCGACGCTGCTGGCCGAGACACTGGACGAGGCGGCGCAGGTCCTGTGACTCTCCATGGCTGCATCGAAGCCGGGGGCACGAAATTCATCGCAGGCATCGTGCGCGACGACCGCACGATCCTGGCCGAAACCCGCATCCCGACCACCACCCCGGACGAAACCATCGGCCGGACGCTCCACTGGCTGAAGGAACAGGCCTGCGGCCGGATCGCCGCCATCGGCATCGCGACCTTCGGCCCTGCAGGCGTCGATCCGTCCGCCCCCGACTGGGGCTGCATCACCACCACGCCCAAGCCGGGCTGGCAGGGCACCGACATGGCCGGACCGTTCGCAGCGGCTTTCGGCGTACCGGTCGGCTTCGACAGCGATGTGAACGGGGCGGTCATGGCCGAGGCACGCTGGGGCGCGGCGCAGGGACATCGCATGGCCGTCTATGTAACGCTGGGCACCGGTATCGGCGGCGGGGCGGCCCTCGACGGTCGGCCCTTGCGCGGTCGTAGCCATCCCGAAATGGGCCATATCCCGGTGCGCCGCGACCCGGCCGACGGGGCGTTTGCGGGCACCTGCCCCTTCCACGGCGACTGCCTCGAAGGACTGGCGAGCGGCCCGGCGATCATCGCGCGCTGGGGCGTCCCCTTGTCCGACCTGCCGCCCGATCACCCCGGCCATACGATCATTGCCGGCTATGTCGCGCAGCTATGCGTGACGCTGGAGGCTATGCTGTCGCCGGGGCGGATCGTCATCGGCGGCGGCGTCGCCGACACGCCGGGCCTGATCGAGGCGATCCGCGCGCATGCTGCAATACGAGCGGGCGGCTATTTCCCCGGCTTCGATCCCGCCGCCATCGTCTCGCCCGGCCTTGGCGAGCGCTCCGGCCTGATGGGCGCGCTCGCTCTCGCGCAGGACGCTAGTTCAGCACTGCCTTGAGCAGCGTCAGCGTACCCGCCCAGGACAGGGCGTCCGCCAGCGCATCATAGGCGATGCCCGGCCGCCCCATCGCGCCCGCATGGGGATCGGTAAAGCTGTGATAGGCCTCGCCGAAGACGGTGATCTGATAATCCGCGCCCGCCCCGATGAATTCGTCGTGCAGGGCGTCGACATCTGCACGCGGCGCATAGGGGTCCTTGCCCCCCGTATAAACCGCCACCTTCGCCTTGACCGCACCCGGCTCGGCAGGCGCCGCGGTCTTGAGGATGCCGTGATAGCTGACTACGGCCTTCGCATCCGCGCCGCCGCGCGCCAGTTCCAGCACGCACATGCCGCCAAAGCAGTAGCCGACGGCGGCCACGCGGCCCGCATCCACTTCCGGCAGCGATTTCAGCAATTCATACCAGGCGGTGACGCGCGCGCGCAGGCGGCCGGGTGCGCCGACCAAATTGCTGAACGGCTCGCCCGCTTCCTCGGGCACCGAATAATAATGGCCGCCGCCATACATATCGACCGCCAGCGCGACATAGCCTTCGGCAGCAAGCGTCTCCGCCCGCTCGTGCATGTGCGGGCCGATGCCATGGGCGTTGTGGACGATCAGCACGGCGGGGTGCGGCCCTTCGCCCTGCGGCAGCGCGAGCCTGCCGACCAGGTCGGCTCCCTCATGATGAAGCTCCACGCTCCGCAATCCCGCCATCACTCTCTCCGTCCCTGACGCCGCTGTCCGGCCTGCGGGACGGAGAGGTAAAGCATCGGCTTTGCCATCTCAATGCGTAACGAACCGCCGACGGGTCAGGCCGTCGCGGGCTCGACCTGCGCCAGATATTGCGCAATCCGATCGGTCGAATAGCCGGTCATGTCCTTGGCGATCTCCGCCACGATGCGCGATTTCACCTCACCATGATAATTCTGCCGCAGCGTGCCCAGCGTCGCTGGCGCTGCGATCACGATCACTCGGCCGATTTGATTGGCGAGCGCCCGCTGGTTGAGGAGGTCGGCCGCATGCTTGGCGAACCGGTCCTCGGTCTGCTGATGATAGTCGGTCTCGCCCGCCGACGACTGGCCGCGCAGACCGCTCGCCGATGGGCGCTGGCCTTGCGCATCGCTTTTCTGGTCGCGGTCGGGCGGGTTGGGCTGCTCCTCGCCATATTCGACGTTCAGGTCGGGGATGAGGGGCGTGCCGACATTGCGGAGCAGCAGCAGCTTGCGGCCATCGGCGACGAGGACGAGTGTATCCGTATCGATTCGCATGATCTTCTCTCCTGTTCTCGGAAGACAACCCGATCGCGTGCCCATGGTTTCCGGCGATGCGGCCAGCCGAGGGGCAGAGAGCGTCGGGTTCAGACCAACGCCCCGGCCGCCACGACGCGCAGCCAGTCCATCACCGCCGTCACCCGCGCGACGCGGCGCAGATCGGCATGGACCACCATCCAGTAGGTGCGGGTGATGACGATGTCCGGCAGGACGGGCACCAGCGTCGCATCGCCGCGCGCCATGAAGTGGTGCAGCACGCAGACCCCGACGCCAGCGCGCGTCATGGCGTGCTGCACGGCGATGCTGCTGCTGGTGATCTGCGGCTGTAGACCGGGGTCGATCTCCTCCAGATAGCGCAGCGCGTCCCAGAAGACGAGGTCGGGGATATAGCTGATCAGCGTATGGTCGCGCAGTGCCGCGCGGCTTCTCACCGGCCCGCGCCGATCCAGATAGTCCCGGCTGGCATAGAGGCCGAGCCGATAGTCGCCCAGCTTCGAGACGATCAGCCTGCCGCTCGCTGGCCGGTTGAGCATGATCGCCACGTCCGCCTCCCGCTTGGAGGGATTGAGGAAACCGTGCGTGCTCGCCAGTTCCAGCGCGATGCCGGGATGGGCGACATGAAAGGCGGGGAAGGACGGCGCGACCAGCCCGCTGGCAAGCCCTTCCGGCATGCTGACGCGCACCGTGCCCGCCAGCCTGCTGCTTTCCCCGGTCAGGTCGCCGGTCGCCGCCAGCACCGAGCGTTCTATGGTCTCGGCATGGCGCAGCAGCGTCTCGCCCGCCGACGTCAGCCGGTGGCCGTCCGGCCCGGCGTCGAACAACGGCGTCTTGAGGCCATCGGACAGGCGGTCGATGCGGCGGCCCACGGTAGTCGGATCGACACCCAGCCGGATGGCAGCCGCGCTCAGCGTGCCGGCGCGCTCCACAGCCAGGAAAAAACGCAGATCATCCCATTGCATAGGTCATCCATCCTGCAAAAATGCAGGACCTCAATGCAGTATCACCGCTTTCTCGGCAAGATAACTGGGCGTAAAGGTTCGGCAGAACCCAAGAGAGAGGCACTCCCATGCGGCAGATCGACCATTTTCTGAGCGGCGGCGCATCCTTCGCCGCGACGCGCACCAGCGACGTTTTCAATCCCAGCACCGGCCAGGTACAGGCGACCGTCGCACTGGGCGATCAGGCCGTCCTGGACGCCGCCATCGCGGCCGCGCAGGCCGTCCAGCCCAAATGGGCGGCGACCAACCCGCAGCGCCGCGCGCGCGTGATGTTCAAGTGGAAGGAACTGATCGAGAAGAACATGCAGGAGCTAGCCGAGATGCTGGCGTCCGAGCATGGCAAGGTCGTGGACGATGCCAAGGGCGACATCCAGCGCGGCCTCGAGGTCGTCGAATTCTGCTGCGGCATCCCGCATGCCCTCAAGGGCGAATATACCCAGGGTGCAGGTCCGGGCATCGACGTCTATTCGATGCGCCAGCCGCTCGGCATCGGCGCTGGCATCACCCCGTTCAACTTCCCCGCGATGATCCCGCTGTGGATGTCGGCCACGGCCATGGCGGTCGGCAACTGCTTCATCCTGAAGCCATCCGAGCGCGATCCTTCGGTCCCCATGCGACTTGCCGAACTGTTTATCGAAGCCGGCGCGCCGCAGGGCGTTCTGCAGGTCGTGAATGGCGACAAGGAAATGGTCGACGCGATCCTCGACCATCCCGCCATCTCCGCGGTCAGCTTCGTCGGCAGCTCCGACATCGCGCAATATGTCTATTCGCGCGGCGTCGCGGCGGGCAAGCGCGTGCAGGCCATGGGCGGCGCGAAGAACCACGCGATCATCATGCCCGACGCGGACATGGACCAGACCGTCAACGACCTGATCGGCGCTGCCTTCGGTTCGGCTGGCGAGCGCTGCATGGCGCTCCCCGTCGCTGTCCCGGTCGGTGACGAGACTGCCGAGATCCTGCGCACCAAGCTGGTCGCGGCCATCGACAAGCTCAAGGTCGGCATCTCCACCGATCCCGAGGCGCAGTACGGCCCGGTCGTGACCGCGATCCACAAGCAGCGGGTCGAGAACTGGATCCAGACCGGCGTCGACGAAGGCGCCGAGCTGGTCGTGGACGGTCGTGGTTTCAGCCTGCAGGGCTATGAGGAAGGCTTCTTCGTCGGCCCGACCCTGTTCGACCATGTCACAACCGACATGTCGGCCTATAAGGAAGAGATCTTCGGCCCCGTGCTGCAGATCGTTCGCGCCAAGAATTTCGAGGAAGCGCTCGAACTGCCCACCCGCCACCAGTATGGAAACGGCGTAGCCCTGTTCACGCGCAACGGCCATGCCGCGCGTGAATTCGCCAGCCGCGTCCAGGTCGGCATGGTCGGCATCAACGTGCCGATCCCGGTGCCCGTCTCCTACCACAGCTTCGGCGGGTGGAAGCGTTCGGCGTTCGGCGACCATAACCAGTACGGCATGGAGGGCGTGCGCTTCTGGACCAAGGTCAAGCTGGTGACGCAGCGCTGGCCCGATGGCGGCGGCACGGGCGACAGCGCCTTCATCATCCCCACCATGGGTTGATCGGGACAGGCGGGATGGACAGGCTGCTCATCATCGGGGCTATCGCGCTGCTGGCGGGATGTTCGACGATGACGGCCGGTCCGCCCGCCTCCCCTTCCACGACAGCGGACGCCTGCAATGCCGCGGCCGTGCAGGACAGGGTCGGCCAGACCGCCACGGCGCAGCTTGGCGCCGACCTGCTGAAGGCGACCGGCGCGCGCACGCTGCGTTGGCTCGCGCCCGGCATGGCCGCAACGATGGATTTCAGGCCCGATCGTCTATCGGTGTCCTATGACGAGAATCTGGCAATCGTCAGGATCGCCTGCGGCTGATAGGCGGACCGATCGTCACCGAGAGGATGTGGAAGCAATCATGACCGGACAGTTCGACCTTACCGAAGACCAACTCGCCATTCAGGAGATGGCGCGCCGTTTCACGGCCGACGCCATCACGCCCTTCGCGGCGGAATGGGACGAGAAGCATCATTATCCGGTCGACGTCTGGAAAGCCGCGGGCGAGCTGGGCTTCGGCGGCATCTATGTGTCTGAGGAGAGCGGCGGCATCGGTCTCGGCCGTTTGGAGGCCGCGCTCATCATGGAAGCCATGGCCTATGGGTGCCCCGCGACCAGCGCCTATATCTCCATCCACAATATGTGCGCATGGATGATCGACAAGTTCGCCGATGACGCGGTCAAGGGCCGCTTCCTGCCCGAACTCGTCACCATGGAGAAGATCGCCAGCTACTGCCTGACCGAGCCGGGTTCAGGCTCCGACGCGGCCGCGCTCAAGACGACCGCGAAGCTCGACGGCGATCCTTATGTCCTCAACGGCACCAAGCAGTTCATCTCGGGTGGCGGCTATAACGACCTCTATGTCGTGATGGTGCGCACTGGCGCAGAGGGGGCGAAGGGCATTTCGGCCGTCATCGTCGAAAAGGGTACGGAGGGTCTGTCCTTCGGCGCGCCGGAAAAGAAACTGGGCTGGAACGCCTCCCCCACCGCGCAGGTCATCTTCGACAATGTGCGCGTGCCGGTCACGAACCGCATCGGCAAGGAAGGCGACGGCTTCAAATTCGCCATGGCCGGCCTCGACGGCGGCCGCATCAATATCGGCGCCTGCTCGCTGGGCGGTGCGCAGCGCTGCCTTGACGAGGCGATCCAGTACACCAAGGATCGCTCGCAGTTCGGCAAGGCCATTGCCGACTTCCAGAACACCCAGTTCACCCTCGCCGACATGGCGACCGATCTGGAGGCGTCGCGCGCGCTGCTCTACATGGCTGCGGACAAGGTGACGCATGGCGCCCCCGACAAGACGCGCTTTTCGGCCATGGCCAAGAAGCTGGCGTCGGACAATGGCTCGATCATCGTGGACAAGGCGCTCCAGCTGCTGGGCGGCTATGGCTATCTGCGCGACTATCCCATCGAGCGTTTCTGGCGCGACCTGCGCGTGCACCGCATCCTGGAGGGCACGAACGAGGTCATGCGCATGGTGGTGGGCCGGGATCTGCTGAAGTGACCGCCGGCTCTCAAATCCTTCCCCTTGGGGGGAGGTGGCAGCGCGCAGCGATGACGGATGGGGAGCGCCCTCTCGATAGCGTGACGCCCCTCCACCACTTCGTGGTCCCCCTCCCCTTGCAGGGGAGGATTTGATGTCCGACGAAGTCGTGTTCCGCATCGAGGGCAAGGCGGGCATCATCAGCCTGAACAAGCCCAAGACGATCCACGCATTGACGCATGGCATGGTGCTGGCGATGATCGACGTGCTGGTGCCATGGGCGAGCGACCCGGCGGTGGAGATCGTGCTGATCGACCACGCCGTCGATCCGGGCGGCGACCCCAAGCTGTCGCGCGGTTTCTGCTCGGGCGGCGACATCAACCTGCTGCGCCAATCGGCGCTGACCGATGGCGGCGCGGCGGCGCGGGCGTTCTTCGGCGACGAATATCGCCTGAACGACCTCCTCTTCACCTATCCCAAGCCAGTCGTCGCCTTCATGGACGGCATCACGATGGGCGGCGGCGTCGGCATATCCCAGCCCGCGCGCTACCGCGTCGCGACGGAGAACACCCGCTTCGCCATGCCGGAGACAGGCATCGGCCTGTTTCCCGATGTCGGTGGCGGCTGGTTCCTCTCGCGCCTCGACGGCCGGGTGGGGCAATATCTGGCAGTGACCGGCGCACGGCTCGACGGGGCGGAGAGCCTCGCCATCGGCCTTGCCACCCATTATCTCCCCAACGCCGCACTGGCCGAGGCAAAAGCCCGCATCGCCACCGCGCCGGAGACGGTCGAGGCCGTATTGGCCGACCTGGGCGTCGCCCCGCCGCCCGCGAAGATCGCGCCGCACCTTGCCGACATCGCGCGCCTGTTTGCCTCCGACCGGCTGGAGGACATCCTCGCCGCGCTGGAAGCGGACGGCGGCGAATGGGCGACCGCAACCCTCGCCACCCTGCGCACCAAGAGCCCGCAGGCCTGCAAGGTCTCGCTGCGCCAGTTGCACGACAGCCTGTCGCTGCCGACCTTCGCCGATAACATGGCGATGGAATATCGCATCGGCGCACGCGCCATCGTCCTGCCCGACTTCGCCGAAGGTGTGCGGTCCGTGATCGTTGACAAGGATCACGCCCCCAAATGGAACCCCGCCACGCCGGAGGCTGTGACCGACGAGCTGATCGACAGCATCTTCGCCCCCCTGCCGCCGCAAGAGGAATGGCAGAAGCTGGCGCTGTAATGCACCCCATTTCCCAGGAGAGTTTCCCATGAAGATCGCAATCATCGGCCTTGGCAATATGGGCGGCGGCATGGCGGCCAATCTGGTCAAGGCCGGGCATGACGTGCACGCCTTCGACCTTGCCGAAGCGGCGCTGGCCAAGGCGAAGGAGACGGGCTGCACCCCCTTCACCAATGTCCCCGATGCCGTGGCCGACGTTGACGTCGTCATCACCATGCTGCCCAATGGCAAGATCGTGGACGCGGTTGTCGGCGCGGACGTGCTGGGCAAGGCGCCCAAGGGCGCACTGCTGATCGACTGCTCCACCATCGACGTGGCGACCGCCAAGAAGGTCGCGGCCGATGCCGAGGCTGCGGGTTATCTGGCGGTCGACGCGCCGGTTTCCGGCGGCATCGCGGCGGCAAACGGCGGCACGCTCACCTTCATGGTCGGCGGCTCTGACGCGGCGTTCGCGGCGGCCCAGCCGATCCTGGACGCCATGGGCAAGGCCGTGATCCATGCCGGCGCGAACGGCGCGGGTCAGGTCGCCAAGCTGTGCAACAACATGCTGCTCGCCTCCACCATGATCGCGACCTGCGAAACCTTCGCGCTGGCGGAGAAGCTGGGCCTCGACCTCCAGACCTTTTACGACATCTCGTCCAAGGCGACGGGGCAGAGCTGGTCGATGACGAGCTATTGCCCGGTCCCCGGCGTCGGCCCGGTCAGCCCGTCGGACAATGGCTATCAGGGCGGCTTCGCGACCGCGCTGATGCTCAAGGATCTGGGCATCGCCATGGCCGCCGCCGCCGACGTCGACGCATCGGTACCGATGGGCACCCGCTCCGCCGCGCTCTACCAGGCGTTCAACGATGCGGGCCATGGCGGCCTGGACTTCTCCGCCATCATCGGCGCGCTCAAGGAGAAGGCGTTCGGCGACGTCGGCGCCTAGGCGGTAGAGAGCTTCCGTCTTCTTGAGGGTCTATTGAAGGTCGTCATCCTGAACTCGTTTCAGGATCCATCTCTCCTCCGCGCCAACTGATCTTTGGAGGCACTATGGATCCTGAAGCGAGTTCAGGATGACGAATGTGGGCCAAGGTCGCTCAGCCTCTGCGCCGCAGGCTTATTCAGTTTCGCGCCAAGGGCGCAGGGACGCAGAAGCCTGCCGGTCCGAAGCGACATCTTTACGTCTCCGCAGCTCTGCGTGAACCTTCTCCCATGCCTGCAGCGCATGTCAGGACAGCGGACCCTCGGCCCTTATCCACAGTTTTTATTTTCTGCCCGCCCACCCCATTTTAGAGGTTGCGCCCGGCACAATGGCAGGACCTACCACGCGTCGCGCCCTGTCGTCCCCGGAGCACCGTCCGTGAAACGAGTCTTTTCAGCGATGAACTGAGTCGCTAGGTCTGCGTTTATCCTCTTGAACGGTTACGCCACTGTGGCACTATCCATGGTGTTCGAAGCGAACGGTCTACTCAACCGCTGGTATGCCAGGCTGGAAGGAAACTTCCCGCCATGGCTTGCGGCGCGCCTTGGGGCAGCAGAGGGGGCCGATCCTGAGGGATGGCTTGACCGAATCGAACGAATAGGGAACAGAGTTGGGGAAGCAGATGGATTTTCGCGATATGCAGACAGCAGGACATGACGGATTGCTGGACATGCTCGCCCCCGTGGCGGCCCAGCCCGTATCGACCCCAGCGGCCCAGCCCGCACCGGTCCCGGCGGCCTCCACGCCCGCCAAGCCGCTCGCGTCCAATGCGATTGCCGAGCGACGCTTCCCCGTCGTGACCGACGTGTCGCGCGATGCGCTGCTGACGGAATTCGGCAAGGACACGCTGAACGACCGCTATCTGTTGCCCGGCGAAAATTATCAGGATCTGTTCGCGCGCGTCGCGGCGGCCTATGCCGACGATGCCGAACATGCGCAGCGCATCTACGACTATATCTCCAAGCTGTGGTTCATGCCCGCGACGCCCGTGCTGTCCAATGGGGGCACCGGACGCGGCCTCCCGATCAGCTGCTATCTCAACAGCGTCGACGACAGCCTGGAAGGCATCGTCAACACCTGGAACGAGAATGTCTGGCTCGCTTCGCGCGGCGGCGGCATCGGCACCTATTGGGGCGCGGTGCGCGGCATCGGTGAGCCGGTCGGCCTGAACGGCAAGACCAGCGGCATCATCCCCTTCGTCCGCGTGATGGACAGCCTTACCCTCGCGATCAGCCAGGGCTCGCTGCGCCGCGGTTCGGCCGCCGTCTATCTGGACGTCAGCCACCCGGAGATCGAGGAATTCCTCGAAATCCGCAAGCCGTCGGGCGACTTCAACCGCAAGGCGCTCAACCTGCATCACGGCGTCCTGATCACCGACGAGTTCATGGAGGCCGTGCGCGACGGCAGTGAATTCCATCTGCGCAGCCCCAAGGACGGGTCGGTGCGCGCCACGGTGGACGCCCGCTCGCTCTTCCAGAAGCTGGTCGAAACCCGCCTCGCGACCGGCGAGCCGTATATCGTGTTCGCCGACACGGTGAACCGCATGATGCCAAAGCATCACCGCGACGTCGGGCTGAAGGTCTCGACCTCCAACCTGTGCTCGGAAATCACGCTGCCCACCGGCCGCGACCATCTCGGCAAGGACCGCACCGCCGTCTGCTGCCTTTCCTCGCTCAACCTCGAGACATGGGACGAGTGGAACGGCGACAAGCGCTTCGTCGAGGACGTCATGCGTTTCCTCGACAACGTCCTTCAGGACTATATCGACCGCGCCCCGCCGGAAATGGAGCGCGCCAAATATGCCGCCAGCCGTGAACGGTCGGTCGGCATGGGCGTGATGGGCTTCCACAGCTTCCTGCAGATGCGCGGCATCCCTTTCGAGAGCGCGCTGGCCAAGAGCTGGAACCTTAAGATGTTCAAGCATATCAGCGCCAAGGCGGACGAGGCGTCGATGCTGCTCGCGCAGGAACGCGGCCCCTGCCCCGACGCCGCCGATCAGGGCGTGATGGAGCGTTTTTCCTGCAAGATGGCGATCGCGCCCACCGCGTCGATCAGCATCATCTGCGGCGGCACCTCCGCCTGCATCGAACCGATCCCGGCCAACATCTATACCCACAAGACGCTGTCGGGCAGCTTCATCGTCAAGAACCCCTATCTGGAGAAGATCTTTCAGGCGAAGGCCAAGGATTCGACCAATGTGTGGAACTCGATCCTGGAGAAGGGCGGTTCGGTCCAGCATCTCGACTTCCTGAGCCAGGACGAAAAGGATGCGTACAAGACCAGCTTCGAGATCGACCAGCGCTGGCTGATCGAACTGGCCGCGGACCGCACCCCCTATATCGACCAGGCGCAGTCGCTGAACCTGTTCATCCCGGCGGACGTGGAGAAGTGGGACCTCCTCATGCTCCATTTTCGCGCATGGGAACTGGGCGTGAAGTCGCTCTATTACCTGCGCTCCAAGTCGATCCAGCGCGCCGGTTTCGCGGGCGGGGTCGAGGCGGACAACACATCGCAGGCGCCGCGCATCGAACTGACCGCCAACGCGACCGATTATGACGAATGTCTGGCCTGTCAGTGACCCTCTGACCCGCTGAGGGAATTTCCCGATGACCCAGAGATTCGGATGCAGCGCGCTGGCCATCGGGCTGGCGGCCGTTGTCCTCTTCGCCCTGTTCCTGGGATGGCCGCAATATCGCGTCTATTCCCAGCGCCTGGCGGGCGAGGCCGCGCTTGCGGAGGCGCAGTCGTCGCGTCAGGTCGCGATCCTGGAGGCACGCGCCAAGAAGGAAAGCGCCATTTCTCTGGCAGAGGCGGAGATCATCCGGGCACGGGGCGCGGCGCAGGCCAACCGCATCCTGCAAAACTCGCTCGGCGGACCGGAGGGCTATCTGCGCTATCTCCAGATTCAGGCGCTGGAGGAATCGCGCGCCTCGCTCATCTACGTGCCCACCGAGGCGGGTCTCCCCGTAACCGAAGCGCGGCGGCTCGACCGCCCGCAGCCGCAGGAGTAACGGTGCGCCAGCATCCCGTCATTGCCCGCGAAGGCGCACGGAAAACCCCGGCGAAGCATTGCTTCGCCGGGGCTGAGCGCGTCCGGCATGGGAGGCCACGCGCTGCTAGCTCTGGGTTTGCCAAATCATCGGATTTCAGCCGGTCAGATATCGGCGGCCTTGTTGCCCGTACCGAACAGGGGCGTATCGGCCGACGGATTTCCAGCGCTCGGCCGCTGGGTCGTATAGGTGTCCGGGTCGATGGTCTGGCCGCTGCCGAACGTCTGCTGGGCCGCGCCGCCCTGCTGCTGCACGCCCGCCGTGGCCGTGCCGATCTGCGGCTGCACCCCGTCCTTCAGGTAGACACGATTATCTTCGATCCGGTCCACGGCGTCGAAGGAGAAGTAATGATGCTGCCCGTCGGAGGAGTCGCTCCGGGTGAGCTTGATGGTGTCGCCATCGACCGAATCGACGACGCCGACATGGCGACCACCGGCATCGGCGATCTCCATATGCTCTTTGATGCGCAGCTTCTCGAACATGGTGTGAATCCTCTCTCTTTGTCCGTCTATGCAGCTTCAACGGCAGGAAGCACCCGTGCGTTCCTCGGGTCGTCGCATGTGCGAGGCCGTCCGTGATGGAACAGCGCCAGTCCCCCCGCCGCGTCGTCACCGGCCTCGATGCCGATGGCCGGTCCTGCGTCATCATCGACGGCCCGGTGCCGGTCAGCGATGGCCGCGCGCAGGTGATCTGGCACACCCCTGCCGTCCCCGCCGACAATGGCGGAATCGCCGACACGTCGGCCCCGTTCGGCATGGCGATGCTCAAGGATGGCGGCAGCAGCTTTTCGATCGTGGACATGCCCCCCGGTATGCCGCGCTTCATGCATGCGACCGACACCATCGACTATATGGTCGTCCTGCGTGGCACCATCACGCTGGAGCTGGAGGCGGGCGAAGTGACGCTCGGCCCCGGCGACGCCATCGTCGGCCGCGGCACTGCCCATGCCTGGCGCAATGACGGGCCGGAAACGGTGACGATGGCCAGCGTCATCCTCCCCGCCCATCCCGTTGGCCCCGGCGCTACCATATGACCCGCGACGATATGACCCGCGACGCCATGACGCTCGATAACAGGGTGCGCAGCGCCGCCCCTCTCATCCTGTGGGGCATGAACAGCCCCAATGTGCGCAAGGTCGCGCTGATGCTGGAGGAAATCGGCCTTCCCTACGACCTGCGCCATGTCTCGGTATTCCGGGGCGAGCAGTTCACGCCCGGCTTCCTCGCGCTCAATCCGCTGGGCAAGGTGCCGGTCCTGACCGACCCGGCGCTGGGCGCCCCCCTCGCCGAATCCGCCGCGATCCTGTTCTACCTGGCCGAAAAGCACGAGCTGTTTCTCCCCGCCCACACGCCCGCCCGCTATGAGGTGATGCAGTGGGTGATGGTGCAGATGGCCAGCATCGGCCCCATGCTCGGCCAGCTCAACCATTTCCAGATGCCCGGCCAGCGCGAGGGCCAGCCCTATGCGCTGGGCCGCTATACGGAGGCCGCGCGCCGCCTGTACCGCCTGCTCGACGACCGCCTCGCCGACCGCCAGTGGATCGCGGGCGACGCGTACAGCATCGCCGACATTGCCTCATGGCCCTGGGCGACATATCTTGAGCAGCACGGATTCGACCCCGCCGGGCACCCCGCGCTGATCCGCTGGCGCGACGCCATCGCTGCCCGCCCGGCGGCCGCCCGTATGGTGGAGCGTACCCAGGCCGCGTTCACCGCCCCTTCGACCGCCGCGCGCAAGAGCGCCACCGCGGCCGAACTCGACCAGTTTTTCGGTCGGACGTCCGCAATGCCGGCCGCCGACTATACCGCCCTCACACGCTGAAAGGCCCGTTTCCCATGTCCCTCCTCAAAGCCAGCAAGGTCTACAAGCCCTTCGAATATCCCTGGGCCTATGACTATTGGAAGCGCCAGCAGCAGGTACACTGGATGCCCGAGGAAGTGCCCTTGGGCGAGGATTGCCGCGACTGGGCGCAAAAGCTGTCCGACCATGAGCGCAACCTGCTGACCCAGATCTTCCGCTTCTTCACCCAGGCCGATGTCGAGGTGCAGGATTGCTACCACGACAAATATGGCCGCGTGTTCAAGCCGACCGAGGTCAAGATGATGCTGACCGCGTTCAGCAACATGGAAACCATCCACATCGCCGCCTACTCCCACCTGCTCGACACCATCGGCATGCCGGAGAGCGAGTACAGCATGTTCCTGGAATATCAGGAGATGCGCGACAAGCATGACTATATGCAGCGTTTCGGCGTGGACAGCGACGAGGATATCGCCCGCACCCTCGCCATGTTCGGCGGCTTTACGGAAGGGATGCAGCTGTTCGCGTCCTTCGCGATGCTGATGAACTTCCCGCGCTTCAACAAGATGAAGGGCATGGGCCAGATCGTCACCTGGTCGGTGCGCGACGAGACGCTGCACTGCGAGGGCGTGATCCGCCTGTTCCACGAATTCGTGAAGGAACGCGATTGCCTGACCAAGGCGGTGAAGGAAGACATTATCGACTGCTGCCAGAAGACGGTGCGGCTGGAGGATGCCTTCATCGACCTGGCGTTCGAGCAGGGCCCGGTCCCCGGCATGACCGCCAACGAGATCAAGCGCTACATCCGTTTCATCGCCGATTGGCGTTTGGGGCAGCTGGGCCTCAAGCCCGTCTACATGATCGAGGATCACCCACTCCCCTGGCTGACCCCGCTGCTGAACGGCGTGGAGCATGCCAATTTCTTCGAGACGCGTGCGACGGAATATTCGAAGGGCGCGACGCGCGGATCGTGGAACGACGTGTGGGACAGCTTCGACCAGAGGAAACGCGCCGTGCGCGCGAACGACGAAGGGGTCGTGGACGTGGGCGAGGATATGTTCAAGCGGGCGGGGATCGCGGCGGAGTAGTCTAACTGATTAGCCAACGCTCGGAGAATGATCCTAGCATGCTATCCACTATCGTAGACAACTCTACCTTAACAGCCGTCCAGCGATTGATAGGCGACATCGGCGTAGCACGTTCCTTTCCTATGGAAGGAGACGTGTCGGCGTTCGACAATTATTTACAATCACTTTTACTATATGATGAAATTGCATCAATTGATGATTATAAAGAAGAACATAAGTCTTCCAGACATGAGCGATTTCTAGAGGTTAGGTTTATAAGCCCACAGAGATTTGAATATGAAGATATTTCATGCCAAGCTTCTAAGGCAGCCGAAGAAATACATTTTCAGATTCAACGAGGAAAACTGTCTAAAGACCCTATGGCAGAATTCCTTCGATCATTAAATCTACATGTCTGCCCTGCTTGGTAC
>JBEVNC010000166.1:0-5200 GCA_040508315.1 Sphingobium sp. | reverse complement strand
TTGGTACATGCAATCAAGCGAATGGTTTTTGAGATTGCGTCTTCTTGCAGATGATGCAGAGGTTAATTTACCTAAGTATGGTGCCTTGATGAGTGTAATTCGAGGCCAGCTATCAGAATCATTTCGGTCATATCAAGACGCAACTGAGAAATTTTCAATAGAAAATTCTAAAGGTATGGAAATAGATCATCGTGCCAAAGGCGATGGTTCAATTGCAAAAGAAATAGCAGATTTTGCAAAAGGCTTAAACTGGATGAGCTATCGCTCCTTGTTTTATATGGAGGCAGCTCACAGAATGGACTGTGCATTTACGCTTCATCCAGTCCGGCACTCCTTTCTAGCACAATATTCCGCTAAAAAGATGATGCCAAGCTCGTCGTCGAATCTTCGAAAGAATTTTCTTAATTTCTTTAGTAAGGAGATCAAGGAAATAAAGCAGACCTCCGATGAACAACTGGGTGATGGCTTAGCTCGGATTGACCTTCCTTTTTTTGCTGCATGGGCAGTCGGATTTGCGGGCAATCCCCGAAACGGCTATGATCATGTTCTTCAAATTCGAGATGGAGCGGAAGCCCGTCGCTTAAGGAGCCATTTCCGCGAAATTGAAGCTATGCACTCCGATGTAAACTCAAAATCGCAGAGAATATTGATATCGAAGTTATATGCAGCAGTTCAGCAGGATATTAAATTTCTCAGAAGTAAATTTGGTGGAGATCGATTACCAATGTCAGCGGACGTTAGTGTGGACCTAATGACGCTTTCTCCATCGCTATCGTTTTCGGGAATTTTTTCGGGCGTTATGCGCCACCTTCCTCGATCTTCTCAAAAATTAGTCACTGTTCTTCGATCGATTTCTCGCGATATCACGATGATTCCAACCTTGGGACAAATTTCTGATCAGTTCCTACACAGTAGAATGATCAGGGCGGGCACACCCTTCGTTCCTGAATCTCCTCGCATGGAAAGTAAAAAATATGAACGCGCCTCTAGTCACTGGAAGCGCCCTTTGTAGTCTAATCTTGCTTATACTTCGCCTACTTAATTCATTCTGCCAACTCAAAGATTGCCTTTGTAAGCTATCTGACGGCAATCGCCTCGGAGCCCAACCCTTTTCCGTTGATCCCTTGAACAAAGCAAGAATCAGGAGCGAGCCAACATGCGCGGAACCGCGCCAGAGGATAGCCGCGAGGAACTTTAATCCTGCTTCAACTGACGGAAGCGCAGAGCTTTTCCTCAACTCAGGCGGAATGCATTTGGAACGAAATCGAAGAAGACATTTGCGCCGCTAGACTGCTCGAGGGCCAGCGCAATGTGATCCCGCGCCTGCGGCATAAACCCGACGTTCAAATGCTAAGGTCGCGCAACAGTTTTTCGGAGGAAATCATCGTATCGCGGTCGCGCGAGTGCGCCAACGCCTTCTCGATCCTGGTGCGCTTCCATGCCGCATAACCACGATCCGACGTCCGGCTTGTCTCGGCGATCTTGTCATCGAGGGTAATGGAGGTCCGCATGACGCGAATATGCCCCTTATCCAGAAGAAAGACAACGGTGCCCTGAAACCACCCCTCGGAACCCCTCCCCACCCCCATCCGTTGGTCCCTGACCAAAGCAAAATCAGGAAAGGATGCACCATGGACGGAACCACGACAGAGGATCGCCGCAAGGAACTGAAAGCCCTGCTCCAGCAGATGGAGGCACAGCCATCGCGCGAATGGTCGGCCGAGCGGGAGCGCGTTGCCGTGCTGCAGAAGATGATCGCCGCCGATGAGGCGACCGCCCACGCCTGACCCCGCGCGGGCCACGTGCTGAGAGTATCGCCGGGTCGGCCTCACCCCGCCCGGCACCCCGCGCCCGCTACCCAATAATAAACCGCTGTCCTACAGCCACGCCTTTTCCGCATAAGCGCCCCCGCCCTTGGGACGCATGCTGGCCATATGCGAATCTTGGGCGGAATGCCGCCGGGCGCGCTCCTCCATGGACCCCGCGCATCGGCGGGTCGGTCGGCGCGGAGTCATCCGGGACAAGAAATCGGATATCCGTCCAATCGGCGAGCGGATCGTCACCTGCAGGTGCGTCGCGCCCGGCAAAGCTGGACGGACATCGGTGTTGCCAAGGGGTTGAAGGGCTAAAACCCGCCCCTGCCGCGCACCGCTTGGAAAGCCAGTCGCGCCGGTCAACGCGGCCAACCATGATGCCTGTGAGACATCTTTTGCGATGTGATACGCAGGGGCATCCGCACGCTACAAAGTCTCGACGCCACTTTTGACTCTCACGTCGTCGAGCACCGGGTGCTTCGGGCAGAACGCGCCGACCGATTTTCCCTCGCCTACCCCGCGAACCGCGCCGCCGCGCCTATGGGTCCAACAGGCGGCGCGCCGAGGCTCACCGCCCGTTAATGGCGTCCTCGCCAGCCTGCCCCGCCGAACTGATGTCGCGGCCAAGCCCCTTCACCGTCGCGCAGCCCGCCAGCGCCACCACGGCCAGCCCCATGGCCGCCATCATCACGACCCGCTTCGTCCCCAACAGCTTCATCCCGTCCTCCGCATTGCCTGATCGACGAAAACATTACGCAGGCGGAGGCACGCAGGCAATCATTCCCCGACCGTCTGGCCGGATCAGTCGAACAGCGAACTGACCGAGCTTTCGTCGGCGATGCGCTTGACCGCCTCGCCCAGCAGGGGGGCGATGGGCAGGTGACGGATGCGCGAGCAGGCAGCGACCGGCTCCGTCGCCAGGATCGTGTCGGTGATGACCAATTCGGTCAGCTGCGAACCCTCGACCCGCGCCACCGCGCCGCCCGATAGCACGCCATGCGTCACATAGGCGACCACGCCCTCCGCACCCGCCGCCTTGAGCGCCGCGGCCGCGTTGCACAGCGTCCCGGCCGAATCCACGATATCGTCGATCAGGACGCAGAAGCGGCCCTTCACATCGCCGATGATGTTCATCACCTCCGACTCGCCTGCCCGCTCGCGCCGCTTGTCCACGATGGCGAGCGGTGCGTTGTCGAGCCGCTTGGCCAGCGCGCGGGCACGCACCACGCCGCCCACGTCGGGCGACACGACCATCAGGTTCTTGCCGGAGAACCGCGCCTGGATGTCCGCGCTCATCACCGGCGCACCGAACAGATTGTCGGTCGGAATGTCGAAAAAGCCCTGGATCTGCCCGGCGTGCAGATCGACCGACAGCACGCGGTTCGCACCCGCCACGGTGATCAGGTTCGCGACCAGCTTGGCCGAGATGGGCGTACGCGGGCCGGGCTTGCGGTCCTGCCGGGCATAGCCGAAATAGGGGAGCACCGCCGTGATCCGCTTGGCCGACGCACGCTTGAGCGCGTCGATCATGATGAGCAATTCCATCAGATTGTCATTGGCGGGATAGCTGGTCGACTGGATGACGAACACGTCCTCGCCGCGCACATTTTCGTGGATTTCGACGAACACTTCCTCGTCGGCGAAGCGGCGGACGCTGGCTTCGGTCAGCGGCAATTCTACATATTGCGCGATCGCCTTTGCGAGCGGCAGGTTGCCGTTGCCCGATATGATCTTCATGGTCCGCTTTTCCCCGCTGCCAATTATGTCGAGTCCGTTGCGGCGTCCCTTAGCGGCGGATGGTCGATGAGAAAAGGGGCGTGGCCCGCATTGCGCTTTGCCTTTGCCCGCCTCGCCGCATAGGGGCAGCTTGCCATGACAGTCATCACCCGCTTCGCCCCCTCGCCGACCGGACGCCTTCATGTCGGCAATATCCGCGCCGCGCTCCACAATTGGTTCTGGGCCAGACGCAACGGCGGCCAGTTCCTGCTGCGCATCGACGATACCGATGCGGAGCGCAGTCGCGAGGAGCATGTCGATGCGATCCGCGACGATCTCGCCTGGCTGGGCCTGCGCCATGACGGCGAAGCGCGCCAGTCGGAGCGGTTCGCGCTGTACGAGGCGCGGTTCGCCGCGCTGGTCGAGGCGGGGCGCATCTACCCCGCCTATGAAAGCGCGCAGGAACTCGACCTCAAGCGCAAGGTGGCGCTGGGCCGCGGCCTGCCCCCGGTCTACGACCGCGCCGCCCTGTCCCTGACCACCGATGACGTGGCGGCGTTGCAGGCCGAGGGGCGCAAACCCCATTGGCGCTTCCGCCTCGACCATGACGAACCGATCGTCTGGCACGACCTGATCCGCGGCGAGCAGAAGTTCGACCCCGCACGCCTCTCCGACCCGGTGATCCGGCGAGAGGATGGCAGCTGGCTCTATATGCTCCCGTCCGCCATCGACGATGCCCACATGGGCGTGACCCATGTGGTGCGCGGCGAGGATCATGTGTCCAACACCGCGAGCCAGCTCCAGATGTTCACCGCGCTCGGCGCGACCCCGCCCGCCTTCGCGCATGAGGCGCTGCTGACCGGAAGCGAGGGCAAGCTGTCCAAGCGGCTCGGCTCGCTGGGCTGCGACGCTTTCCGCGAGGCGGGGCTGGAGCCGGTGGCGATCCTGGCGCTGCTCGCGCGCATCGGCACCAGCCTGCCCGTCGAGCCGGTGACGGACGTGGCCCCGCTGGTCGAGACCTTCGACTTCGCCCGCTTCGGTCGCGCGCCTGCCCGCTTCGACGAGGCGGAACTGGCCGCGCTCAATCAGAAGATCGTTCACCTGTTGCCCTATGAGGCCGCCGCGGACAGGCTGCCACAGGGCATGGACGAGGCGGCGTGGCTCGCGATCCGGCCCAATCTGGAACGGGTGGCGGACGCGGCCGACTGGTGGGCGGTGGTGACGGGCGACACCCTCGTCGTGCCGGAAACGGATGAGGAAGACGCGACCTATCTGGCCATCGCGGCGGAAGCGGCGGCGACGCTCGACTGGTCGTCGGCGACGGTCTGGGCAGAGCTGACCGCAACGCTCAAGACCCTGACCGGCCGCAAGAGCAAGACGCTGTTCCTCCCCTTGCGCCGCGCGCTGACGGGCCGCGACCATGGACCGGACATGGCGGCGCTCCTGCCGCTGATCGGGCGGGACCGGGCGTTGGCGCGGTTGCGGCGATAGCGGCTTTGCTTCCCCTCCCGCAAGCGGGAGGGGGCTGGGGAGTGAGCCTGCGCTGGCCCATCGGCCAACAGCGACCTTGCGGTCGCGGGGGGGGGGCCCCCCGCCCCGCGCGCGCGGGGGGGGGGGGGGGGGGAGACCCCCCCAAAAAGAAAAAAAAAGAGGCCAGACCGAGCCCACCA
>JBEVNC010000161.1:0-13234 GCA_040508315.1 Sphingobium sp. | reverse complement strand
AATGCCGGATTACCCTAGGCTCCTGCCTCCGCAGGAGCACGCCTCTCTTTGCGGGAAGGAACAGCCGAATGACGGTGACGATGGAGAGCGCCGCGACCCCTGTCGTCGCGCTCGATGACCTGAAAAATTATCTGAAGGTGGCGCTGGCGGAGGAGGATGGGCTGCTGGGCGGCCTGCTGCTCGCGGCGACGGAGATGGCGGAGCGGTTCACCGGGCAGATATTGGTGGAGCGGGCCGTGGTGGAGGTGATGCCGGTGACGGGCGGGTGGCAGAGGCTGTCCGTGCGGCCGGTACGCAGCGTGACGGGGGTGGCCGGGATTCCGGCGGATGGCCCCGAGTTCGCGCTGGCGGTGGACGCCTATGCGATCGACATCGACCGCAATGGCGATGGCTGGATACGGGTCAATCGGCAGGGTGCGGCGGGACGGGTGCGCGTCGCCTATAGGGCGGGGATCGCGGCGGAGGGTGCGCAGGTGCCCGAGGCGATCCGGCATGGGATCATTCGGCTGGCAGGCGAATATTATGCTCGCCGCGACGGGATGGAGCCGCGCCCTCCGGCCGCGGTGAGCGCGCTGTGGCGACCGTGGCGGCGGATGCGGCTGTCATGAGGGCGGCTGTCATTGAGCGGATGCGCCGGGCGGCGGAGGAGCGCGCCATGGTGGTTCGGGCGCGCGTGCGGGCGCGGATCGCGGCGGCCTTGCCGGGGGCGGCGCTGGAGGATGGAGCGGAAGGCGTCGTGGTGACGGGGCGCGGCCTGGTCCGGCGCTGGGTCGCGAGCGACCGCTTGCGCGACTGGCGGGAGATGGAGCCATGAGCGGGGTGCTGGCGCTGAGGGGCGTGGTGATCGCGGCTTTGCGGGGCGATGCAGCGCTGATGGCTCTGGTCAACAGCGTGGAGGATGGCGGGCTGTCGCGGCAGTCGGCACCTGCGCTGGTGATCGGGCAATTGTTTGCGACCGAATGGGGTGCACGGGGTCTGCGGGGGCTGAGCGTGCGGGTGCCGATGACGGTGGTGGACCGCGCGGATCGGCCCGAGCGGCTGGAGGCCGCGGCCGAGCGGATCGAGGCGGTGATGGGCGGGCTGGCGGCGCATGCGGGCGATTGGCGCGTGGGGTCGGTACGGCTGGATCGGTCGCGGTCGCTGCGTGGGAGCGACGGGCAATGGTCGTTGCTGGTGGATTATGCGGTGCGGTTGTCGCGCGTGGGGTGATTTGCTTGCCGCAGGCCTTTGCGCGAAATCATCTTGTCTTGGTTCACGTGGCGGCGCGGAGACGCAGAGAAATCCGCTCTGCGTCTCTGCGGCTCCGCGTGAACCAATTCATGGCCTGCGGCGCTGTCAGAGCGGAATGTCTCAAGGGGGCTTGAGGACGGCGCCTGCTGTATTTTCCCATACCGAATTTTGGCCTTCGCGGATCGGCCGTGCGGGCGCTTGTCCTTGAAAGGATCAGATCATGGCAGTGGAAAAGGGCAGCGCGTTTCTGCTCAAGATCGGCAATGGCGGGTCGCCCGTCACCTATGGGACCATGGCGGGACTGCGCACGACGCAGTTGTCGGTCAATGGCGAAGCGGTGAACGTCACCAGCAAGGATAGCGGCGGGTGGCGCGAATTGCTGCCGGGCGCAGGCGTGCGGTCGGTCAGTGTGGCGGGGGCAGGTGTGTTTACCGGATCGGCGGCGGAGGTGCGGCTGCGTAACCATGCGCTCGCGGGCACCATCGACGATTATGAGCTGAGCTTCGAAAGTGGCGAGCGCATGCGCGGCAAATTCCTCGTCGTGCGGCTGGACTATGCCGGGGACTATAATGGCGAGCGCAATTATACGCTGAGCCTGGAGAGTTCCGGGCCGGTGGTGGCGCTATGACGGCCAATGTGGTTCGCGGCGAGGTCGGGCTGAGGCTTGGCGAGCAGGATGTCGTGTTGCGGCCGAGTTTTGCGGCGCTGGTCGCGGCGGAGGGCGAATTGGGGCCGCTGCTGGCGCTGGTCGACCGGGCGACCGAGGGACGGATCGGCATAAGCGAAATAGCGGGGCTGTTCTGGCATTGCCTGGCGGATCGCGGCGGCTGGGAGCGCGACGCTTTGGGCGAGGCGGTGGTCGCGGCGGGGCTGGCGCGGGTGATGCCACCGCTGCGCGCGGTGTTGCAGCAGATATTGGCGGGTATCGCCTGATGTTTGCCGAGGCAACCGGGCGGTTGATGGCGGTGGCGGCGTTGCTGCTGGGCTGGCGGCCGTCGGAGTTCTGGGATGCGACGCCTGCCGAATTGGCCACGATCTTGCGGGCCTGCGCGGGCGAGGATGGTTCGGTCGGCATGGATGCGGACGGGCTGGCGCGACTGAAGGAGATATGTCCCGATGGCTGAGGAGATCGAGACGCTGATCGTCGGCGTGCGCGCGGATGTGAGCGGTTTTGCGCGTGAGGTGGAAACGATGCGCGGTGCGCTGGAGGGACCGCTCGCCGCCGGGGCCGACAGGGCGGGACGGGTGATCGAGGCGAGCCTGCTGCGCGCGGCGCGGACGGGCAAGTTCGGGTTCGAGGATTTGAGGCGCGTCGTGCTGAGCGTGATGGGAGAGATTGCGTCCAGCGCCGTGCGGGCCGGTCTGGGGAGCATCGGTATCGGTGGCGGCGGTGGACCTAGCGGCGGGTTGCTGGCGCTCGGCACGGCGGCGCTCGGGCTGCCGGGGCGAGCGACGGGCGGGCCGGTGTCGCCGGGGCGTGCCTTTCTGGTGGGCGAGCGCGGGCCGGAGGTGTTCGTGCCGACGTCGAGCGGGAGCGTTGCTCCGGTGGGCGGGAGTGGCGCTCGCGATGTGCGAATTGCGATACAGGTGAATGCGCCGCCGGGGGAGAATGGGCGGTTGCTGGCGCGCAGCGCGCGGCAGGTTGCTCGTGCGGTGCGGGGGGTTTTGGCGGAGTAGGGGACGAGCTCATGCTCGCCTCCCGTTTACGGTAGGAGCGGGGGTGGGTTTGCTCGGCTCTATCGGCCAACAGCGACCTTGCGGTCGCTTGCCCACCCCCGACCCCTCCCGCGAGCGGGAGGGGGGTAAATTTCCTTTGGCTAGGCAGCAGGCCGAGCCTTCGTATCCTTTCCCCTTAGGGACAGGGATTTTATAGGGACATTGTTATGCCGCACTGGCTTGCCGGGGAGCGGGGGGCGCAGGAAGCGGCGTTCCTCAAGCGTTTTGCCGCGCCGTATTGGACGGTCAATTTTCCGCGACCGATGATGGCTTCGGTGGTCACGACCGGCGCGGATTCGCTGCGGGTCGATGTCGTTTTCTACGGGAGCGGCGATCTCGCCGGATTGATCTGGGAGGCGCAGGATCGGTGGGATCATCCGCTGCTGGCATATTCGACTTCACGGGATTTTTCGCATTGCCGCTTGCGGTTCCGGTGGCGCAGCGGCGGTGTCATGCCGCTTGATGCCGTCAACGGGCCGACATTGACCATCGAGGGGCGGGACGAGAGCGGGACGGCGCGCAGCTGGTATGTGCGACTGTGGAACTATGCCGAGGGTGGGCCGGAGGATGCGTGGATCACGCTCGACTTCGACAGGCTGGATGGCGGGTTCATGTGGCCGGACGAAGCGGACAGGGTGTGGCCGCGCGATATCGACCGGATGTTCATCTCCATCGTTCCGCAGGATTATGACAGCGCGGGTACGGCGTTCGCGGGAGCGGTGGAGGGCTGGGTCGAGCTGAGCGGGATCGCGGCAGAGGGGTCGGGGTCGATGCTGGAGGTCGGCGATATCATGGTGCCCGAGCATGGGCTGTCCATCGCGACGGGCTATGACGATGCCTATCATTTGACGCCGGAGCGGGTGCTGCGGCAGGTGCTGGCGCTGGGTTATCGCGGGGCGATCAACCATTATGTGGGGATGAGCCATTATTTCCGGCTCAGGTCGGATGGCGTGGTGATGTCGGACGGTGCGGCGATCAACGCCTGCTGTGCGGCATGGCATGCGGATTTTGCGGCGCGGGCGCGGGCGCTGGGCTTGGGGATCATCCTATCGCTCTCCTACGAATTGTTCGACGCGCATTGCCCGGCGGGCTGGAAGCAGCGGGCGGCGGATGGGTCGCCCGCGCTGACCGGATGGGTGCCGCCATCGACCTTGCTGTCGCCGGCGCATGGCGGGGCGATGGCGTATCTGCAGGGCGTGGCGGTCGCGTTCGTGGAGATCGTGGCGGCGGCGGGGCTGGCGGTGCGATTTCAGGTCGGCGAGCCGTGGTGGTGGATCATGCCGGATGGGCGGCCGTGCCTGTATGACGAGGCGGCGCGGACTGCGTTCGGTGGGTCGCCGGTGGCGATCGCGGATGTACGCGGCGGCATGACGAGCGCTCAGACGGCTTTGCTGGATGCGGCAGGGGCCCTGTTGGCGGCTTCGACGGCTGCGCTGTGCGCGGCGGTGCGGGAGGTGGCCCCGGGGGCGGAGACCCTGCTGCTCGTCTATCTGCCCACCGTGATCGATCCGGCGGCGCCGGAATTGCGGCGCGTCAATGTCCCGGTGGGGTGGGCCTCGCCGGCTTTCGACCGCCTGCAGGTCGAGGATTATGACTGGGTGACGGAGGGGCGCGTCGCCCTTTCCAGGGCAGGGCGGACGGCGATCACCGCGCGGCTCGGCTATGCGCGGGAGGCGCAGCATTATCTGGCGGGGTTCGTGCTGAGTGGCGACGATCCCGGCCTCGGCGAGAAATGGCGGCGGATTGCCTCGGCCGCGCAGGTTTCGCGGGCCGGGGGCGATGCGGCGACCTTCATCTGGGCGCTGCCGCAGGTGGCGCGCGACGGCTTCGTCTGGTTCGACCTTCCGGGAGATAGCGACATGCAGCATTTCGACGATGTGGCCTTTCCCCTGGCGATCGGGCGGCGGGCGAGCGTCTCGCCGGGCTTCTCCACGCAGACGGTGGAGACCTATTCGGGGCGCGAGCAACGCAGCAGCGACTGGGCGGATGCGCGAATGCGTTTCGATGCCGGGCCGGGGGTGCGGTCGGAAGCGGATCTGGCGGTGCTGATCGCCTTTTTCCGGGCGCGCAGGGGCGCGGCGCGGGGGTTCAGGTTTACCGACCCTTATGACCATCACAGCGCCGCATGGGGCGCGGCGGTAAGCGCCATCGACCAGCGGATCGGGATTGGCGATGGCGCTGTGAGCGGCTTTCGGCTGGTGAAACATTATGGGGATGGGGACGATCCGCAGACGCGGTTCATCACGCGGCCGGTCGCGGGGAGCGTGCGCGTGGCGGTGGATGGCGTCGAACGGCTGGGCGGCTGGCAACTGGGCGACCATGGCGAAATCCTGTTCGATGTGCCGCCCGCCGATGGGGCCATCGTGACGGCGGGCTTCGCGTTCGACGTGCCGGTGCGCTTCGACACGGACAGGCTGGAGATCGATGCGGAGACATTTGCCGCTGGAGAGGTGACGTCGGTGCCGCTGGTGGAGATACGCGAATGAGTGCGGCGGAGATACTCGGCAAGCCGCTGTGCGCGCTGGCCTTTTGCTGGCGGTTGGACCGGCGGGACGGGGTGACGTTGGGACTGACCAGTCACGACCGGACCTTGCATGTCGGCGGCCTGGATTATGCCGCCAGTCCGGGCATGCGGCCTTCGGCGATCCGGCAGACGGGGACGCTGGAGGCAGCGGTGATGGACGTCGAGGGCGCGCTGACGGCGGAGAGCCTGTCGGCGGCGGAACTGGCGCAGGGGCGCTGGGACGGGGCGGCGGTGGCGCTGTACCTGACCGAGTGGACCGAGCCGGGGGCGCTGTGGCTGGAGTTGGCGCGCGGCACGCTCGGGCCGGTGCGGGAGGCCAAGGGGGCGTTCGTCGCGTCGCTGAACGGCGTCAAGGCGCTGTTCGGTCGGGCGGTCGCGCCGGTCACGTCGCCGACATGCCGTGCGGTGCTGGGCGATGGCGATTGCCGGGTGGACATGGCGCTGCGGCGCAGGATCGTGCCGCTTGAGTCCATCGAGGGCGAGCGGGTGGTGGTGGCGGCGCTGGACGGCGCCGCGTTCGCGGGTGGCCGACTGCGCTGGCTGGGCGGGCCGGCGTGCGGCATCTGGGCGGGGATTGCGGGCGGGGAGTATGGAGCGTTGCTCCTGGACGACGTGCCCGATGAGGTGATCGCCGCAGGGACGCTGATGCTGGTCGAGGAGGGGTGTGACAAGCGCATCGCGACCTGTGCCGGGCGGTTCGGCAATGCCGCTAATTTCCGGGGGGAGCCCTATCTGCCGGGGACTGACCTGCTCACCCGCTATCCGGGGGCATGACATGGGCGATGCTATTGCAGCGGCGGCGCTGGCGTTGGTCGGCGTGCCCTTTCGGCTGCATGGGCGCTGCGCGCAGATGGGGGTGGATTGTGTGGGGCTGGCATTGCTCGCCCTGCGCCGCGCTGGGCTGAACGTGCCGGAACCGCCGCCCTATCGGTTGCGGGCGGGGGACGCGCCGATGCTGCCCCGATGGATGCACGAGGCGGGCTTTGTCGCGGTGGGCGGGCGGTGCGTAGGCGATCTGGTGGCGGTGCGCGTCGGCGCCTTGCAGCCGCACCTGATGGTCGATGGGGGCGATGTGGCCGTCCACGCCCATGCGGCCATCGGGCGTGTGGTGGCGATGCCGATGCCGGGGGAATGGCCGGAGCTGTCGCGGTGGCGACATATGACGAGCGGGGGATGACATGGCGACTTTGGTGCTCACTGCGGTCGGCAGCCTGTTGGGGCCGGTCGGTGCCGCCGTCGGCGCACTGGCCGGGCAGGCGATCGATGCGGAGATATTCAAGCCGGCCGGGAGGCAGGGGCCGCGCATTGCCGACCTTCGCCTTCAGACCTCCCATTTCGGGACGCAGATGCCGCGCATTCATGGCCGGATGCGGGTGGCAGGCACGGTGATCTGGGCGACCGATCTGGTCGAAAGCACGCAGACGTCCGGCGGCAAGGGACGGCCGAGCGTGACGAGCTACGATCATTCCGCCAGCTTTGCGGTGGCGCTCTCGTCGCGGCCGGTGGGGACGGTCGGGCGGATCTGGGCGGACGGCAATTTGCTGCGCGGGGCGGCGGGGGACTTCAAGGCAGGGATCGCGGCATTCCGGTTTCATGACGGTTCGGGCGATCAGCCGGTCGATCCGCTGATCGCCGCCGACCGGGGGCTGGACGTAGCCCCGGCGCATCGCGGCCTGGCCTATGCGGTGTTCGAGGGGCTGCAACTGGCCGATTTCGGCAATCGCATTCCGTCGCTGACCTTCGAGGTGATTGCCGAGGAAGATGCAGTAGCGGTGAGCGCTATCGCGGCGTCGCTCGCTGGCGGGGTGGCTGTCGGCTTTGCGGGTGGTGGCGAGGATGACGAACTGGGCGGCTATGCGGTCGGCGGCGCGACGGCAGGGGAGGCGTTGCAGCCCTTGCTGGATGCCCATTCGCTTCTGCTCCGCGCCGAGCATGACGGCCTGCTGCTGACCGACGGCATTGTGCAGGATGTCAGGCTGGGTGCGGCGGACGACCTGTGCATCGCCAATGGCGAGACACTGGCCGCGCGCGAGGTGGTGCGCGAGCCTGTCGATGCGGCACCCAGGCGATTGTCCGTTCGCCACTATGACCGCGACCGGGACTATCAGGCAGGCGCTCAGTCGGCCGAGCGGCAGGGTGCGGGGTGGGGCGAGGAACAGGTGGATCTGCCCGCGACGCTGCCCGCATCTGACGCGCTTCGCCGTGCGGGAGACTTGCTCAGGCGGCGCATGATGGGGCGGCGGCGGGCAACGGTAGTGCGCGGGTGGGACGCCTTGACGCTGGGGCCGGGCGATGTGGTCGCGCTGGAGGGCAATGGCGGTTGGCGCGTCGAGGCGGTGGAGTGGGAAGGCATGGCGGTTCGCCTTAGCCTGTCAGGCGTGCCATTGCGGCCGACGTCGGCACCGGGCGCGGCGGATGGCGGTTCGGGCGTGCATCAGCATGACGCGCCGGTCGGTCCGACGCATGTTCTGCTGGTGGAGACGCCGCAGCTTTCGGACGGCGTCGTGGACGGCCCCCAGATCTTTGTCATGGCGTCGGGCGAAAGTCGTGGCTGGCGCGGCGCGGTAGTGCTGTTGCGCGGCTCCGACGGTGGTTATACGCCAGCGGGGGGCGTGCGGCGCGCGGCGGCGATGGGCAGGACCCTCTCCGCCCTTTCGCCTGGATCGGCGGCGCTGTTCGACGATGCGGCGACGGTGGAAGTGTTGCTGCACGATGTGGATGCAGGGCTTTCCCCGGCAGGCGACGCAGCGTTGCTGGGCGGCGCCAATATCTGCCTGATCGGCGAGGAACTGGTCCAGTTTGGGACGGTCAGCCAGACGGGGCCGCGCAGTTTCCGGCTTGGGCGAATGCTGCGCGGGCGAAGGGGCACGGAGCGGTGGATGCAGGGGCATGGCGCGGGCGAAAATTTCGTGTTGCTGGCCGCCGAGGCGATGCTGGTGCCGACGGACATGCACGCAGCGCCCGGCCGGACGGTCGCAATCGCCGCACAGGGCATCGGCGACGCCATGCACGCCAACGCCGACCGTGTCGTGGATGGCCGGGCGATGCTGCCGCTGGCGCCAACTCACCTGCGATGTGTCGGCGATGCGGAGGCTGGGCTGGCGGTGACATGGGTCAGGCGCAGCCGTCTCGGCTGGGCATGGGGCGATGGCGCGGAGACGCCGCTAGGCGAGGAGGCGGAAGGTTATCGCGTCGAGATATGGGCGGGCGAGGCGCTGCTCCGGTCGGCCGACGTCGCCAGCGCGGCGTGGAGCTATCCGGCGGTGGATAGGCTGATTGACGGTACGGCGGGGGAAATCCTGACCCTGTCCGTGCGCCAACGCGGCACCCACGGAATGGGCGCCGCCACCGTCATGACGCTGCCCATCTGACTATCGGGACATATTTGCAGGAGTGCATGATGAGTGAAGTTGCCAGTCCGCGCCTGAGCCTGCCTTTTCTGACGGCTGGCCAGGCGCAGAAGGAAATGACGCATAATGAGGCGTTGCAGATGCTCGACGCGATCGTCCAGCCGGTGGCCGAATCAGCGGATGTCTCCTCGCCTCCTGCCTCCCCGGAGATTGGCGCGGCCTGGATCGTCGCAGCCGATCCCGGGGGTGCCTGGGCCGGGCGAGCGGGGGCGATTGCGCAATGGACGGCCGGCGGATGGCGATTTTTCATGCCCGGTGCGGGCTGGCGATGCCACATAATGGACCGAAATGGCGCTATGCTGCACGATGGCACCGCGTGGCGCGACGAGGTGGCACGGCCCGGCGGCATCTATATAAACGGCCAGAAAGTGGTGGGAGAAAGACTCCCGGCAATTCCTTCGCCTGCAGGAGGCACTAGCGTCGATAACGAGGCGCGCGCCGTTATTGACCAGTTACTTGCTGCACTGCGAACGCATGGTCTTTTGAGTTCATAAAAATGTTGCGGCAATACAACAGGTGCTCTATAAAACATCTACCCCTTCCATGGCTTTGACATGCTTTCGAGGTGATTTTCGGCGGCGCAATAAATTTGCGCTCTTGCAACGAAACCTTCTGCAGCCTACAGCGTTTTCGCAGTCCGTTTGAGGCAGTACTGAAAGGGGAAATATTATGCGAAAGCTTGGCTTGGCCATTGCGCTCGCTTCGACCGCTCTGGCGACACCCGCCATGGCTCGCGATGGCAGCTGGTACGTGGGTGCCCACGGCGGTGCCACCATCGTTGAAGACATGGACACGGTCGTTACCGATGCGCGGGCGAACTCGACCTGGAACACGAACACCGGCTACGATGTCGATGGCGTGATGGGTTATGATTTCGGCATGTTCCGCATCGAGGGTGAAGTCGGCTATCGCCGCGCCTGGACGGACGTGAACACCTTCTACAACAGCTCGCCGGTCGTTGGCAGCACGCGCGGCAACGCACGGTCGCTCAGCTTCATGCTGAACGGCATGCTGGACTTCGGCAGCGATGACGGCCTTCAGGGCTTCGTCGGTGGCGGTGCCGGTGTTGCACGCACCTATCTGTACTCGCTGATCACGGACGACTCCGACACTGGCTTCGCCTGGCAGGCGATCGCTGGCGTTCGTTATCCGATCACCAGCCATATCGATGGTGAACTGAAGTATCGCTACTTCAACCATGAGAGCATCGATCTGGTCACCAACCGCTCGTTCGGTTCGGTAGCATCGGGTCAGGGCTTCACCACCGAACTGCGTTCGCACTCGCTTCTCGCTGGTCTGACGTACAACTTCGGTGGCCAGGAAGAGGCTCCTCCGCCGCCTCCGCCGCCCCCGCCGCCGCCTCCCCCGCCGCCCCCGCCGCCTCCGCCGGTGCCGCAGTGCACCCCTGGGCCGTACATCGTGTTCTTCGAATGGGATCGCTCGGACGTCACGCCCGACGCGGCAACCATTTTGGACAACGCCGTGTCCGCCTATGCGAATTGCGGCAGCGCGCAGGTCATGCTTGCCGGTCACGCCGACAAGTCGGGTACGCCGAAGTACAACCTCGCTCTGTCTGAGCGTCGTAACGTCGCGGTTCGCGGTTACCTGACCTCGAAGGGTATCCCTGACGGCGTCATTACTGGCGAAGCCTTCGGTGAATCGCGTCCGCGCGTTGAAACCGCTGACGGTGTCCGTGAGCTTCAGAACCGCCGGGTGGAAATCACCTACGGTCCGGGCGCAGGCAACTAATAGCACTGGACCTTCGGGTTCGATGCATGAAGGGGATCGGCTATTGCCGGTCCCCTTTTCATTTGCCGGTTGTGGTTATCTTCGACTTGCGGTGTGGGACGTTTGATGAATGGGGCCAGTCCGCGATTTGGATGAGCTCGGACGTGTCGCCGTGAAGATGCCTCGATCCCCGATCATTGGCATTTGACGCCGAAGTCGTTGGATCGTGTGCAAGCCGGGCGGAGGTCGCTCCGCGGATGCCTCTCCAACGCCTATTTTCGATCATTTATTGGATAGCGTACCGCTGTTTGGCTCGGTGCTTTAGCTATTCCGATTTCCCTCATGTCAGCGAGAGCTAGGCCCAGTCTTCATAATGACTACGCTATCGACCGGCATACTCTCGACGAGGGTGCATCGCGCTGTGCGACGCACTCGGCCTGTCGGTGTCTGAAAATCGCTGTGCCGCACAGATGGAGGATATCCAGTGGGCGGCGGACTGTGGCTGGCTTTATGCGGGGAGGCGGGGCATCATGTGGCATGGCCCAAGCCTTCGACCTCGACCGCTTTGTTTCCGCGCAGGAGGGCGTATACCCGGTGGCGCTGGGTGAGATACGCGCTGGGCACAAGCGCAGCCACTGGATGTGGTTCGTCTTTCCGCAGTTGCGCGGGCTGGGGCGGAGCGCGACCGCTGTGCATTATGGGATTGCGTCGATCGATGAGGCGCGGGCTTATGCCGCGCATCCTGTGCTGGGCGGGCGGTTGCGCGAATGTGTCGCGGCATTGCAGGGGTTGCCACAGCGGATCAGCGCAGAGCAGGTGTTCGGGGCGGTGGACGCGATGAAGCTGCGGTCGTCGCTGACGCTGTTCGCGGCGGCCGTGCCGGAGGAGGCTCTGTTTGCCGACGCACTCGAACGGTGGTTCGGGGGTGAACGGGATGATGCGACGCTGGATTTGCTGGGGTGTTGAACTTGCCGTGCTCCGGCATGTTTTTCTACCCCGCCTGCGACACTGCGCCCGTAAACAGGCTCTGCGGCGAACGCCAATCCTCCCTGATGCGGCGGTGTGCGATTAGCCACAACTCGCCGACCCGGCGGAACTCGTCCAGATAATATCCCGCATGATCCGGCCCGATATCCGTCCAGGCCGACCAATAGGTGCGCGCACTGGCACTGTTCGGGCCGGCCAGTTCGATATGGCAGGTGGTCAGGTGATGGCGCACGAAGCTGGCGCCATGCACCGGCGCCGCATCGGCGGGACGATTGCGCCAGCGGGCGATCCACTGAGCGATCGCGTCGCGCCCTTCACGGCGAAAGCTGTCGGCTTCCGCCACGCCGTCCGTCTCGAACAGGGCATCCTCGGTAAAGCAGGCGACGAACTCCGCCTTACGCAGCCGGTCGCCCGCCGCCGTATAGGCGGCGATGGTGCGTCGGATGCCCTCGCGTGCGAGCAGCTCGTCGAGGGTCATGCCGCCGCCCCGTCCAGTCTCAATAGCCGCGCGTCGAGGTCCAGTCTTCCGTCTCCATCGGCTTGTAGGAGCTGTGCGGCACCTTGCCCGATTTGGTCTTGAGGTCGTAGCCGATGGGATCGGGGCTTTCGATGCCGACGCGGAAGGTGGTGAGCGCCCAGCTGGTCATCAGATAATGGCCGGTGGTGAACACCAGGTCCATCAGCTGCTGATAGTTATAATATTTGCTCAGCGTTTCCCAGGTGGCATCCGTAACATCGCCCTGGCCGATCAGTTCGTCCACGGAATCGATGACCGCGCGGTCCTGCTCGTTCCAGCCATAGGTGATCGGCTCTTCCTTGAGCGCACCGATTTCCTCCAGCGTCATGCCGGCGTTCAGCGCATAGCCAACATGATTGTGCCACTCATAATCCGACTTCACGAGCCATGCGACGCGCAGCACGATCAACTCCAGCTGACGGATCGCCAGCGAGTTGTTCATCAGGAAATGCTTGCCCCAGATATTGTAGACCTTCCCCAGATCGGGGTGGCGGGCCATCGTGCTGATGATGTTGGTCTTGGACCCTTCCTCCCAGCTGTTCGGCTCGCCCCAGAAGGCGCTGACTTCACGCGCGGGGTCGGTCAGTTCCTCGACGGGCAGGCGCGGAATGCGGGGCGGCTTCTGGTCGGACATGGGGACTCCAATAGCTGGTCGTGAATAGCTTTGCGTTCGTTATCGCGTGGCGGTGGCCAAGGGCAAGGTGCGAGCGACATTAACGTGGCGGCGCTGGACACCGACATCATCAAATATTGACGGATGCACGCAGCAGGCTAGTGGGTCTGGCATGTCGTTCAACAGCTTCGGCCGCATATTCCGCTTCACCACATGGGGCGAAAGCCATGGACCCGCCATCGGCGCGGTGGTGGACGGCTGCCCGCCCGGCATCGCGCTCAGCGAGACGGACATCCAGCCCTGGCTCGACCGGCGCAAGCCCGGCACGTCGCGCTTCACGACACAGCGGCGGGAGCCGGACGAGGTGCGTATCCTGTCGGGTGTGTTCGAAGGCAAGACGACGGGCACGCCGATCAGCCTGATGATCGAGAATGTGGACCAGCGGTCGAAGGATTATTCGGAGGTCGCAGTCGCTTACCGCCCCGGCCATGCCGATCAGGTTTACGATG
>JBEVNC010000160.1:0-6972 GCA_040508315.1 Sphingobium sp. | reverse complement strand
TGGGTCAAGCCTGCCACCGCGTCACGCAATAGCGGAAGGGGAAGTGCCATGTGCACCGCGCGGCCTGCGCCACGCCTGCCTCCTGCAGCATGCGCTGCCAGTCGGACCGGGTGAAGGCGCGCGCGACCGACAGCGGCCCGTCATGCCGGACGAAGGGATGCCACCGCATCGCGCCCGCCAGCAATTGAAAGCCATGATAGGCGATCCTGTGGCGATGCAGGTCGTTGATGAACCATCCGCACACAGCACGCCGCTCCATCCAGCCGATGAAGCGCAGTATCTCCGCATCATCGGTCATATGGTGGGTGACGAGCGAACTGATGACGAGGTCGATGGGCTCATCCTCGGCCAGCGCGAACAGGTCGCCGACCCGATAGTCGATCGCCATGCCGGATGGGGTGAGGTCGTTCGCGGCGGCAAGGCTACGTGGGTTGAGGTCGATGCCGATCAGCCGCATCTCCGCCCCGCGACGGTCGGCCAGTTTCCGGATGGCCCGCAACATGTCGCCCGCGCCGAAGCCGACATCGAGCAGCGTCAGGGGACGCCCCCCGGCACGTTCCAGCGCCTGCGCGACGAATGCCAGCGTCGGCGGCCGGGCGAGGGTGAGGCTGTTCACCACGGCCAGATCGGTCACGCACGCCGCGAAATCCGCCTGCGATACATCCTCCCCGTCCATCCACTCCGCATCCACGGCGCGCGTGCGGAAATCGGGCATCAGGGAAGCAGGCTGAAACGAAAGGTCTCGGCGGCCAGTCCGGGTCCAAACGCCATCGCCATGCCGCGCTGCGCGTCATCGCCGAGCGTGCCCGTCCGCAACATATCCGCCAGAACGAACATCAGGGTCGCGGACGACATATTGCCGAAGTCGCGCAGTACGGACCGGGACCGATTCAATGCGTCGGGCGGGAGTTTCAGTCCCTGCTGCACCGCGTCCAATATGGTACGTCCACCTGCATGGATGGCCCACAGGTCGAATGCCTCCGGCCCCTCGCCACGAAACAGACCGGCCGCGTCGTTTCGCCCCGTTTCCAGACGCAGCGCCTCGCCGATCCGGGCAGGGACTTCTCCGCCGAGATGCATATCGAAGCCCTGGTCCCGGATTCCCCATGTGATGGCGTCGGCCGAACCCGCTATGGTGGTCGCGCGGAAGTCCTGCAGCGCGATCCCGTGGGCATCGGCTGTGACGAGGGCGGCCGCCGCCCCGTCGCCGAACAGCAGCATGGCGAGCAGGCGCTCCAGATCGTCCGACCGCTGGAAATGGAGAGTGCATAGCTCAAGCGTCACGACCAGCACGCGCGCCGTCGGTGTAGAGCGCACGATATGGTGCGCCGTGCGCAGGGCGTTCACCGCTGCATAACAGCCCATGAACCCCAGCACGCTGCGCTCCACACCGGCATCCAGGCCGAGCCGGGCGACGATCTCCTGATCGAGGCCGGGCGCCATGAATCCGGTGCAGGAGGCGACCACCAAATGGGTGATCCCGGCCAAGTCCGCGTCCGACCCGATCCGTGCGATGGCGTCGAGCGCGAGGATCGGCGCATCGCGCTCGTACCGCGCCATCCTCGCCCCCGTGGAGGGCCAGTCGCCCCGGCCGTAGAACCCGTCACGGTCCGTGATCGTGCCATCGTCCAGACGGATGGGGTCGAGGAAGGAATAGCGCCGGTCGATGCCTGCGCGCCCGACCATCCGCTCGAACAGGCGGCGGGCCTTGGGATCGTCCAGCGTTCCGGCGACGAAGGTCACGAACGCATCATGGACCTCGAACGGCGGGGTGGCGGTCCCTACCGCGTTGATGTGAGCGACCGCCGTCATGCTGCCTGTCCGATCAATACCGCATTCAGCCCGCCAAAGGCGAAGCTGTTGGAGATGAGGATGCTCTGGTTGATCGGCCGCTGCGCCGTGACCAGCGGCAGGTCGCAATCCGGATCGGGCGCCAGATGGTTGAGGACCGGCGGGGCGACGCCATGTTTCAGCGCCATGATGCCCAGGATGAACTCCATTGCGCCCGTCGCACCGATCATATGGCCATGGGCGGATTTGGTCGCGATCACTGCGTGGCCGCCCAGATGACGGCCGTAGACGGCATGCAATGCCCGTGTCTCCGCAGCGTCGTTGAGGGGGGTGCCGGTGCCATGTGAGGAGATCAACGCCGGGGCAGCAGGATCGATGCCCGCATCGTCATGTGCGGAGCGGATCGCGGCGACGATGCCGTCGATATCGGGTGCCGTCATGTCCGTCGCGTCCGAGCTTGCCCCATATCCCAGCACTTCGCCCCATATCGCCGCGCCGCGGTCGCGGGCATGCCCCTCGCTCTCCAGGACCAGCATCGCCGCGCCTTCGCCCAACACCATGCCCTGTCGGCCGAGCGAAAAGGGGCGGCAGGTGTCGGCCGCCATCGCGCCGAGCGATTGCCATGCCATCCAGGAGCCGGGCGTCAGGCAAGCCTCCGCGCCCCCGGTGATGGCGACGTCGACCCGGCCGCTGCGGATCATATGCATCGCTTCGCCCATGGCATGGGTGGAGGAGGCGCAGGCGCTGGCCAGTACGAAGGTCGGGCCGTGCACCCCGAAGGCCATGGCGATATGCGCGGCGGGAGCGGAGATCATCGAGGAGGGTATCGTCTGGGGGTGCACCTTCGCCGCACCCCGCGCATAGAGGCGCTCATAGGCGGTATCGACGGTCGCATTGCCGTTGCTGCCGCATCCTACCACGATGGCCGTCCGGTTGCGCAGGACCGCATGATCGACCAGCCCCGCCGCGCCCAGCGCCTCGGTGGCTGCAGTCAGCGCATAGAGGGACAACGGGTCGAGCTTGCCGAGGCGACGCCAGTTGGGTCTCGGGTCCGGTTGATCGGCATCATCGATGGCCGCTGCAACCCCGGACAGACCGGGGCGCTGTATCGCACCTATCGCGCCGCGCCCATCGCGCGCCCGTGTCCATGTCGCATCCAGCCCGATGCCCAGGCCGCTCACGCAGCCCATGCCGGTAATGACGACGCGTTGCCTCACGCGACAGGAAGCGCGTTCACATGATCCACAAGCGCGCCGAGGCTCATGTCGCGGGAGATCCGGTCCGGGTCGATCTCGACCTTGAACTGGTCCTCCATCTCGAACAGGATGCTGGCAAGGTCGAGCGAGGAGATGTCGAGTTCGGCCAGCGTCGTGTCGGGCTGCAACCGTTCGGGCGCGATGCCGCCTTCTGCGGAGACGATTGCAACGATCTCATCGACGGTAGCCGCCATAGCGCATCTCCCATGAAGACCCCCGTCTCAGGCAACCTTGTGCCGCGTATGGAGCAGGGTCAACAGGGACTGCGCGCTCGTGGACGATTTTACAGGTCATGCGCGAGGTCGCGTTCGCATCACGGGAAGTGGATATGGGGCCTGAAGGCGCGCTACTTCTGCGGGAACAGTCTGACCCAGCGCGCGTCCAGCTTCGTTTGTGCGCCCGCGCTCTTCAACCGGGACACCAGCGAGAGGCCGCGCAGGGTGACGCTGTGACCGCTGAACATGCGGCCTGAAATGGTATAGCCGATGTCGTAGAGCGCGACATCCTCATGCGCCTCGCCATCCACCAGAAAGCGGGTGGCGATCACGACGGGCAGCCGTTCGTCGCCCCGGCTGTCGTCCGGCATATTGGCCTTGTCGCGCGCCTTCTTGAGCGCCGCCTCGAACCATTCCGCCTCGATCCGTGGTTCGCCGGTGGTTTCGGCAGGCGCGGCACCCAGGGCGGTAGGAAACATGATCGTCTGGCTTTGCACCGACTGGCTGTCGGCAGCAGGCTTCAAGGCGAGCTTGCGCTTGTCGGCCTCGGCGGTCGTCAGGATCAGGGTCGCGGCGCGGGTGGAGGCGCGCTTGGCTTCGGTCGTTTTCGCGACCTCGCTATCGCTGCGCTCGCTCCAGCTGTTCCACAATGTCAGGCCCGAGATGAGGACGGCAATGACCGCCAGCACCTCGCCCAGCGTGATCCAGCGCCGCCGGATCGCCGCGGCCTCGACCGCGCGCGCCTCGGCCTTTGCGCCTGGCTTGTCCGGCTTTTCGGAGTCGGGGAGGGGGGAGTTGTCGCTCACGGCATCGTTCCATCATTCGCGGGGGCGACCGTCAAGCGGTTGCGTGAGGCAGATTTCATCGCCCCAACAATGCGTCATGGCGGCGCCCGTTCCCGCGCATGGCGGTCATCATGACGGGCCCGTGATCGATGACCCATCTTGATCGGTGGCCAGCAAGCCCCATGTGCGCGCCATAGGAGCACATGCCATTTTTCACCTCATCCTCGCGCTGCCCTCCATTCTGGTCATCACCCAGTTCCTGTGGCCGTTGCCCTTGTCGCTGGCGGCGAAAGCCATCATTGCGGTCCTGCTGCTCATCCTGTCGCAGTTCCAGTTGTGGAGCCGCCTTTCCTCGGGGTCGGTCTTCGCGCCCGAATTTCCGCGTCCCGTCATCATCCTGTTCAACTGGGCGGGCGGAGCCATATTGTTCCTGGCGGTGACGCAACTGCTGCTGGACGTGGTGAGGGTCGGCATGTGGATCTTGCCGGGCGACGCGATGCCGATCTCCCCCGACGTCCGCTACGGTATGGCGGCGGCCGCTGCGATCCTCGCCGCGATTGCCGTGCGCAATGCCGTGCGCGTACCACCGGTGCGAGATGTCGAGATCGCTGTCAGCGGGCTGCCGCCGCAGTTCGACGGCTATACGCTGGTACATCTGACCGATCTGCATATCAGCCGCCTGTTCCCGAAGAGCTGGACGCGGGCCGTCGTCGAAAACACCAATGCGCTTGGGGTCGATCTGATCGTCGTGACCGGGGACGTCATCGACGGCACGCTCGCCATGCGGCGGGAGGATGTCGAGCCGCTGCGCGATCTGCGCGCACGCGACGGCGTCTATATGAGCCCCGGCAACCATGAATATTTTCTCGGCTATCAGGAATGGATGCGGCATTTCGCGGGCATGGGGATGCACATTCTGGCGAACGATCACGCCATACTCGGCCGGGACGGTGGCCGCCTGATCCTCGCGGGCGTCACCGATCTGTCGGCGCCCGCGACCGGCATGCCCCGGCCGGACCTTGCCGCGGCGCTGAGCGGTGCGCCGAGCGGCATGCCGATCCTGCTGCTCGACCATCAGCCCGGCGTGGCGCGGCGGGCGGCTGCACGCGGCGTCGCCCTGCAACTGTCCGGACATACGCATGGCGGGATGGTTCCGGGGCTGGACCGCCTCGTCGCGCGCGCGAACGGCGGGTTCGTGTCGGGCCGATATGCCGTGGACGATATGCAGCTCTACGTGAACAATGGCACCGGCATCTGGCCCGGCTTTGCCATGCGGCTGGGCCGTCCGTCCGAACTGACCCGGATCACGCTCGTGACGAAAGCGTGAAGGCGTCCAGTTTCGCGAGATGCCGCGTGATTGCGGCATCGTCCAGGAACGAGCCAAGGAAGCTGTTGCGGGCAAGCGTCGCGAGATCGCGGCGGGACAGGCCGCGACCCGATGCGACGGCCCTGTAATTATCGGCAATATAGCCGCCGAAATAGGCCGGGTCGTCCGAATTGATCGTGACGCGCAGGCCGAGGGCAAGCATGCGGTCGACGGGATGGTCGGCCATGTCGCTCACCACGCACAGCTTAAGGTTGGACAAGGGACAGACCGTCAGCGTCATGGCTTCGCGCGCGAGCCGTGTGGTCAGCAGCGGGTCTTCGAGCGAGCGGTTGCCATGGTCGAGCCGGTCGACGCGCAGCAGGTCAAGCGCTTCATGCACATAGGCAGGCGGGCCTTCTTCCCCGGCATGGGCGACACGCTTCAGCCCCGCCTCCCCGGCGGCGGCAAAGATGCGGGCGAATTTGGCGGGTGGATGGCCGACTTCGGATGAATCCAGCCCGACGCCGGTGATCCGGTCCAGCCATTTTTCGGCCGAGCGCCAGGTGGCGAACGCGGCATCCTCGTCCAGATGGCGCAGGAAGCACAGGATCAGTCGGGCGGTCAGCCCGTGGCGCGCCTCCGCCTCGGCAATGCCAGCCAGCAGACCCTCCATCACCACGTCGAAGGGGATGCCGCGATCCGTATGCGTCTGGGGGTCGAAGAATATCTCGGCATGGACGACGCCATCGGCCGCCGCGCGGTCGAAATAGGCCACGGCGAGATCGCGGAAATCCTGTGCGGTGCACAGCACGTTCGCCCCCGCATAATAGATGTCGAGAAAGTCCTGGAGATTGGAAAAGGCATAGGCGGCGCGGACCGCCTCGACGGAATCGAAGCCCGTATCCACCCGGTTGCGGCGGGCAAGCTCGAACATCAGCTCCGGCTCCAGGCTCCCCTCGATATGGAGATGCAGTTCCGCTTTCGGCAAAGCCCTGATGAAGTCGTCGTCGGTCATGTCGGGCCTTCCTTGTCGTTTGCGCCGTTGAGATGGTCCGCGTGGAGCAGGCCATATCGCGCTTTCAGATGCCAGCCGATAGTTCATCGCCGCGCAGTCGGCCATCATCGCGGCAGCGCCTCAAAAAATGGCGCAGCGGTCGCGCCACCTCTCGCGGCTGCCGAAAATATGACTATGTTCACGGCATGATCTCATCCGCCCATGCTGAATCCGGGTCGCACGCCGCGCCTGCCGCGCTCGCCGACGATCTCGATTTCGTCGTCGTCGATGTCGAGACGGCTTGCTCGCGAGTCAGCAGCATCTGCCAGATCGGTATCGTGGGGTTCAGGAGAGGGCAGGAAGTCCTTGCCTATGAAACGCTTATCGATCCCCGCGACGAGTTCTTTGCGTTCAATACGCGCATTCATGGCATCGAGGCGGCGCATGTGGCGGGCCAGCCGACATTTGGCGATGTCCATGACATCGTGTCGCGCCACATTGGCGGGCGTATCACCGTCGCCCATTCCTATTTCGACAAAGGTGCGATAGCCGCCGCCTGCCGGGTCCATGACCGCGCGATGATCGAGACGCGCTGGCTGGACAGCGTCGGCGTGGCGCGGCGGGC
>JBEVNC010000125.1:0-21865 GCA_040508315.1 Sphingobium sp. | reverse complement strand
CCGGGACGGGTCGCGGCCATCATCGTCGAGCCCGTCCAGGGCGAAGGGGGATTCAATACCGCCCCTGCGGAGTTTCTTCGAGCCCTGCGGTCGATTTGCGACGAGTATGGCATCATGTTGATCATCGACGAGGTGCAGACAGGCTTTGGCCGCACAGGCAAAATGTTCGCGGCCGAACATAGCGGCGTCGAGCCCGATCTTATTCCTGTGGCGAAATCGCTGGGCGGCGGGTTCCCGCTGTCTGCCGTCATCGGGCGAAGCGAGATCATGGAAGCGGTGCATCCGGGCGGCCTTGGCAGCACTTACGGCGGTTCCCCGATCAGTTGTGCGGCGGCTCTGGCTGTGCTGGACATCATCGAGGAAGAGGGACTGGTCGCACGTGCCAATATTATTGGTGAGCGTATCAAGCAGTATTTGTACACGCTGGCCGATCGCAATGACATATTGCCGATCGCTAATATTCGTGGGTTGGGCGCGATGGTTGCGTTCGATGTCGTGCACGATCGGATATCGCGAGAGCCAAACCCCGCGGGCACCAAGGCACTGTCGAAATTGGCGGCCGAAAAAGGACTCATCCTTCTCACCTGCGGACCCGCAGGTGAGTCCATTCGACTTCTGACACCATTGACGATCGAAATGGAAATCTTGGATGAAGGGCTTTCTATTATGGAATCCGCCATGACGTGCCAGATTGACGCAGTGCCAATCAAGGTGGGTGAGAATGTCGTCAGTTGACGTCCGCTAATGTGATCCGTTCAATAACCTGATCGCCAGACATCTCGTTACGAACGGAATTTCCAAAACTGACCATTTTGGGGCAGGACATGGTCCGGTCGGAGCGATTTCTAAATAGCATCGTCGAGAATTGCACGTAACGCAGGTGCAGGCCGTGGTGCGGCAAATGATCGGCAGGATCTGAATTGTACGGCGGCATCCGGTCCGGGATCGTATCAAGCCGCCATTTCCGGGCAATCGGGCGGGGCGCCTGTGCCTGATGTCGGGGTCGTAACGGGGCGGCCGGTACTAAACCCGTAAGTTGCTTTCACCGACATTCCTCGCGCCACGGCGCGATCCTCTTTTAGCGTGCGGTATTAATCATGGGCTACGCATCTTTCTCCTCACCGCCCCCGAAGATCGTCAACTATCGTGTGATCTCTCTCGTCGTTTCGACGTCGTTGTTCATGCAGTATCTCGACAGCACTATTCTTATCACTGCGTTGCCGACGATGGCTCAGGATTTCGGCGTCGATCCGATCGACATGAACGTCGCGCTGCTTGTCTATCAGCTCGCCATGGCTGTATTCATCCCCGTTGGTAGTGCGATTGGCAACCGTTTCGGCGCCAAACCTGCCTTTCTCGTCGCGTTGCTGCCTTTTATCATTGGATCGGTCCTTTGCGGTTTTTCCTCTTCGTTGCCTGCTCTGGTAGCGTCGCGGGCGCTTCAGGGCTTGGGAGGTGCAATGATGATACCGGTTGGCCGATTGATCGTTGTCCGCTCGTCAGCACCATCGGAACTCGTCAGCGCCTTGAATTGGTTGCTGATCCCTGGGATCATCGGACCTATGCTCGGCCCGCCCCTTGGGGGAGCGATCGTGACCTACGGATCCTGGCACGGCATATTTTTCATCAATGTGCCGGTAGGCTTGTTAGGGCTCGTGCTCGGATATCGGCTGATCCCGAATATCGCGGGTGACCGCAGCACGCCGTTCGACCTGCGCGGGCTAGCACTTGCAACTCCGGCCCTCGCCGGCCTGGTTTTCGGCCTTGAGACAGTCGCTCATGGCGATCAACTCATTCGAGCGGCCGCGATACTGTCCGTCGCCGGGCTGTTCGGTTTTCTCTACCTGCGCCATGCCCGCGCATGCGAGGGGCCGCTGATAGATATCAGCCTGCTGCGGATCACCACCTTTCGCATGTCGATGGCGATAGGCTCCGTGCTCAGGTACGTGGCGGCGGCGGTCGGATTTCTTATACCGCTTTGGTTCCAACTTGCGATGCACATGAGCGCAGCACAGAGTGGCGCTATCACATTCGCAATGCCCACCGCTGCACTGATGAGCCGATTTCTGACATCCTGGCTGATGAGGCGGTTGTCGATGCGGACGATACTCCTGGTGACGTGCTTGGGATGTTCGCTCGCCGCTCTTGGTTGCGCCGCGCTTCGTCCGAATCTGCCACTTCCAGTTTTCTATCTCGCGCTAGGGGTTCTATCTGTCCTGACAACCGTACCTATGACGCTGATCAGCGCGATCGCCTATGTTGATATACCTAAAGAGAGAATAGGAGCAGCGACCGGCTTTTACTCCACTGTACAGCAAATGGTGCTGTCATTGGGGGTGACGGGTGCGGTGGCGGCGTTGAGCCTGGGACAGGGATTGACGGGCGGTCGTGCCACGGAAAACGCACCCTATTCGGTCGCCTTTGCTATTCTGGCCGTCCTGGGATTAGGCGCCTTGGTGCTCGTATGGCGCCTTTCGCACGATGCAGGCGAAACGCTGCGCCAGCCAAACGTAGGCTCGGCGCGCCGTCGATAGAGTTGTCGGGTATCGCGTCGAACGTGCGCCAAACATCACTGGATGCCCGGTTCCGGCATCTGGTCGATCAGATTGACGACGAACCGTTCCGAGCGAAGATTGTGGACATGCGGCGCGTAGAAGGAAACGGGACGCCATATAGGCGTCGAAGAGGGACCCCCTTTTCGAGATTGGGCGGAGGGTTGTCGGTGACCCGGTCGAGCAAGGCGGTGGTCATCTTGGTATCCCCGAACACGGTAGGCCACGCGCCGAAGGCGAGGTTAGACGTGATGACGACGCAGGTGCGTTCGTAGAGCTTGCTGATCAGGTGTAACAGCAGCTGGCCGCCCGAGCGCGCGAACGGCAGATATTCAAGCTCATCGAGCACCACTAGGTCGAGCCGTGAGAGTTGTCCCGCTAGGGTCCCGCCCTTGCCGATCCGGGCCTCCTCTTCGAAGCGTGTCACCAGCTCTACCTTGATGAGCTCGATGGGCGCATCACGGATGGCTTCCATGATCGGGTTTCAGCGACCTCGCGCGAAGACCGTGATCGGACTCTGCGAGACATGGAGAGCCTGCACTGCGCCGAAGACGACCTGATCGACGACGGCCTGGCGCTCCTGGATTTCGCTTTGCCTTCGGGGAACTGGCCGTCAGCTTCCGCGACCATTCGGAACTCTTGCGAAAATGGCTACCGATGATGGACCTGATCCGACCCCTTCGGGGGGGCGAAATGCCCCCCGAAAGGAAATGGCTCCCCGAGTAGGATTCGAACCTACGGCCATTCGATTAACAGTCGAATGCTCTACCGCTGAGCTATCGGGGAGCGACCCGCTTCCGCTAGGCAGGCCGCGCCTATAGCAGCGGTTTTTGCGGGATGGCAAGCACCTTAGGTGATAAATTGCTCGGCCGCGATGCGGTCGTCCAATGTGTGCTCCGGGTCGAACAACAGGGTGAGCGGCGTGGAGGTGTCGGTCATCACCTCCACATCGCGTACGTCGCGGATTTCGCGCTGGTCCGCCACGGCAGAAACCGGGCGCTTCACGCTGTCCAGCACGGAAAAGCGCACCACCGTCTTGTCGGGCAGGATCGCGCCGCGCCAGCGGCGGGGGCGGAAGGGGCTGATCGGGGTCAGCGCGACCAGCCCGGAACCGAGCGGAAGGATCGGGCCGTGGGCGGACAGATTATAGGCGGTCGACCCGGCCGGAGTCGCGACCAGCACGCCGTCGCACACCAGTTCCGGGATGACGGTGCGCCCGTCCACCTGCACCTCCAGCTTGGCGGTCTGGCGCGTCTCGCGCAGCAACGATACCTCGTTGATGGCGGGGAGGGTGAAGCGTTCGCCCCCCACCGTGGTCACGCGCATGCGCAGCGGCGTGACCTTGACAGGCTTGGCCTTGGTCAGGCGTTCGACAAGTCCGTCGAGATGCCATTCGTTCATCAGGAAGCCGACCGTGCCCAGGTTCATGCCGAACACGGGCAGGATATGGTCGGTCTCCAGCATCTGGTGCAGCGTCTGGAGCATATGGCCGTCGCCGCCCAGCGCGATGACCATGTCGGCATCCTGCGGCGCGACGAAATGATAGGCGGAGCGCAGCCGCGCCTCGGCATCGCGCGCCATGTCGGTGGGGGAGGCCAGCAATGCCAGCGCGGGCGACGACATCAGCCGCCGGTCACGCTCATATGGCGCTGCGTTGCCGGGCCGAGATCGCGTCCGATGGCGAAATCGTGGCGCAGCGGCTTGGCGCCCAGCGCCTCGTCCAACAGGACGTCCACCGCATCGGGGCCGCCCGCGCGGAATGCATTCATCAGGTCGACATGATCCTCCTGGCCGAGGCACATATAGATGCGGCCCTGGCAGGTCAGGCGGATGCGGTTGCACCCGGCGCAGAAATTCTCCGACATGGGCGTGATGAGGCCAAGGCGCGCCGTCATGCCGTCCACCGCGAAATAGCGGGCGGGGCCGCCGGTGCGATAGTCGATGGGGACCAAGTCATAGGCGTCGCGGACGGGCGCTATGGCCTCGTGCAGCGGCATATAATGGTCGGTCCGGTCGTCCTCGACCGCGCCCAGCGGCATGGTCTCGATCAGGGTCAGGTCGTGCCCGCCCGCATCGCACCAGCGCAGCATGTCGAGTATTTCGCCATCGTTGACGCCGCGCATGACGACCATGTTGATCTTGACCGCGATCCCTTCCGCACGGGCAGCGGCAATCCCCTCCAGCACATCGGCCAGCCGATCGCGGCGAGAAATCTGTTCGAAGACGTCGGGGCGGAGCGTGTCGAGGCTGACGTTGATGCGCCGCATGCCGGCCGCGCGCAGGTCCGCCGCATGCAGGGCCAGACGCGTGGCGTTGGTCGTCAGCGTCAGTTCGTCGAGGCCGTGGCCGACATGCCGCCCGATCCGCTGGGCAAGTTCGGTAAAGTCCCGCCGCACCAGCGGCTCCCCACCCGACAGGCGGATGCGCCTGACGCCGCGTGCGATGAAACGGTCTGCGATCACGCCGATCTCATCCAGCGTCAAAATGGCGTTCTTGGGTAAAAAGGTCATTTGTTCGGACATGCAGTAGCGGCAGCGCAGGTCGCAGCGATCCGTGACCGAGATTCGGACATAGTCGATTCGGCGGCCAAAACGGTCGATCAAGGCGGGGCGGGCGACTTCTTCATCCATTATCGGCGCATTCGACCCAATTTTTCTGCCTAATTGCCATTTTCTACATTTGCCTATCGGTCATGCTGTCGGCATAACCCTATCGTCATAAGGGCTGACGCGGCAGACGACATGCCGGTCTTTTCACATCCTGACGCTAGCGTCCAGTGCGACAATGTGGAGGGGGAGCACCGCAAGCGTCCGAGGATGATAAAAGGAATGCCGGTGGGTCAAGAGGTTGGGATCGCCGGATTGCTGGGAGACCGAACGGTTCTGGATGCCCCGCCGCTTTTCATCCTCTCGATGGCCGGGCGCGAGGAATTGTCCGCCCTCGCCATGGAATGCGGCTGGAAGCCCGTCGCCGCACGCGCCAGGAGCAGCGCGGAGAATCGCTTTCTCGCCAGCCTTTCCCGTACCGCCCTCGTCGATGTGCGGGGCATGACGGAGGATGAGGCGCTCGATTATGTCCGATCGCTGACCGATGCCGTCGATGCCTCGAACAGCACGATGATCGTCACCATCGACGCCGCGCTGGAGGCGGTGCTGCTCCGGTTGGTCGGCGCGGGCGCTACCCATTTTCTGGTGGGCGAATTCACGCGATCCCAGTTCGAGGCGGTCTTGGTCGCGGCGGACAGGATAGCCCAGAAGCTGCTCGACAACCTGGCCGAGCAACGCAATCGGGATACTCTGGGGCGGGGCGGGGCGATGCTGTGGCGCTGGCGCCGGTCCGACCGCGATCTGGCGATCAGTCCGCCGTTGGTGCGGTTGATGGGAACATTGGCGCCCGATTTCAATCCCTATCGCCAGGGGCCGTCGGCTCTGGTCCGCATGCTGGGGCGTAGCGAGCGGCGCGATGCCGTCACGGCGATTCGCGATCTGGTCCAGGGATTGAAACCGGCCGTATTCATCCATTCGGTGCCCGGTGAGCCGGGGCGGCGGCTGATCCAGCACCTCTATCCCGATCAGGCGGGCTTCAGTGGCGAGGTGGAGGATTTCAACGCACGGCGCGGTGACGGGCGGGACCGCGATGCGATGACCGGGCTTGTCGCACGGCGCAGCGCATTGTCGTGGATCGGGGACGCGATCGCCGCGGGCGAGCGGGTCACGCTGCTGATGGTCGGTATATCGGGACTGAACCACGTCAACATCGCCTTCGGGCGTCATGTCGGCGATGCGATGATCAACCGAGTGGCGTCGCGCCTGACGACGATGATGATGTCGGTCGGCGGGCGCAATCCTCTGGTCGCGCGCATCGCGGGCGCGGAGTTCCTGATCGGTATACGCGGCGATTCGCAGATGAGCGACAAGGCGCTGATCGACCGGGCGGGCTTCATCGCGCCGCAGATATTGGGCGACATCGACCGGCCGTTCAACACGGGCGAGCATGTCGTGCGTGTCACGGCGCGCGGCGGCATCGCGGTATCCAATGCGGACGACACGCCAGAAGGTGTGCTGCTGCGCACCAGCTCGGCGTTGGCCGATGCCCGGCGCGGGGGTGCCCAGGGCGGTGTGCGGGTGCGCGTCGCTGGCGGAGAGAGCACGGCGCTTCATCACGAACGGATCGACAGCGACCTGCGGCTTGCGCTGGAGCGCGACGAGATCACGATACTCTTCCAGCCGCAATATACGGTGGTCGGCGACCAGATGGTCGGTGTCGAGGCGCTGGTGCGCTGGCGCCATCCCGTGCACGGCGAGATCGGTGCCGGCGCACTGTTCGCCATTGCCGAGCGGTCCGATTTCGTCGTGCCGCTGTCCGACCATATTCACGCCCGCGCCCTGGGCGAGGTAGCGCGATGGCCGCTCAGCCTCGCGCACCTGCGCATCTCACTCAACGTCACCGCCGCCGACATGGCGCAGCCCGATTTCGTGGAGGCGGTGTTGGCGCAGGTGGACCGGAGCGGCATCGACCGCAGGCGCGTCACGCTGGAGATCACCGAAAGCGGCCTGATCGAGCAACTCAACGAAGTGTCCCACATGCTGACCCGGCTGCGCTTTGGCGGGCTGTCGGTCGCGATCGACGATTTCGGGACGGGCTATTCCAACCTTACCTATCTGCGGTCCTTGCCGCTCGATTATCTGAAGCTGGACGGGTCGCTGGTGCGCGATGTCGCCGCGTCGCCGCGCGGCCGGGTGATCCTGCGCGCGATCATCGAGATGGCGCGCTCGCTCGATATCAAGGTGGTGGCGGAGGGCGTTGAGACCGAGCAGCAGCGCATGTTGCTGGAGGGCAAGGGCTGCGAATATTTCCAGGGCTTCCTGCGCTCGCCGCCGATCAGCAGTGCCGCGCTGGCGGCTTTGGTGGAGAGTGAGGCGGGGTAGGGGGTGCGACAGCCCTGAAATTACCCAAAGTCGTTCGGTCCGAGCAGCTTCGAGCGAAGTCGAGAAGCGTCAGTCGAGAACGCTATCACGGCGCTGATTTCTCGACTTCGGCTCTCGGCAGGCTCGAACCTGCGCTCGAAGCGAACGGTATTATTGCTTTTTGGATGGGCGAAGTTACCCCGCCGCCTTCGCCAGCCCCCGCGACAATTGCAGCGCGCCATTGAGCCGCGCCTTCGCATCCTTCCATACACGCTGGATCACCAGCTTGCTGTCGGGCCGCAGCCGCGCGGTGGTCTCCAGCTTCTGCACGTAGGCGAGCAGCCCCGGCAGGCTGGGCGGAGAATCGCCGCGGAAGGCGATCAGAGCCCCCTTGGCGCCCACGTCCAGCTTGGCGACGCCCGCCACGATGCAGTTGCGCTTCACCTCGATCAGCGTGAGCAGATTCTGCGTCGGCTCGGGCAACGGGCCGAAGCGGTCGATCATCTCCGCTGCGAACCCCTCTATGTCGCCCTTGCCCTCTAGGTCATTGACCCGGCGATAGAGCGACATGCGAAGGTCGAGGTCGGGGACATAATCCTCGGGAATGAGGATCGCGGCCTCGACGTTGATCTGGGGCGAGAAGGCTTCCTTGATCGTGTCGGCGCGGCCCGACTTGGCTTCCAGGATCGCGTCCTCCAGCATCGACTGGTACAGTTCGAAACCGACCTCCTTGATATGGCCGGACTGTTCGTCGCCCACCAGATTGCCTGCCCCCCGAATGTCGAGATCGTGGCTGGCCAGTTGAAAGCCGGCGCCTAGTGTGTCGAGGTTGGACAGGACCTGAAGCCGCTTCTCCGCCCCCTCCGTCATGCCCCGGTCGGCGGCGGTGGTCATATAGGCATAGGCGCGCGTCTTGGACCGGCCCACACGGCCGCGAAGCTGGTAGAGCTGGGCAAGGCCGAAACGGTCGGCGCGGTGGATGATCATCGTGTTGGCGCTGGGGATGTCGAGGCCGCTTTCGACGATGGTCGTGGACAGCAGCACGTCATATTTGCGGTCGTAGAAGGCGGACATGCGCTCCTCCACCTCGCTGGCGCTCATCTGGCCGTGGGCGGTGATGGCGCGGATTTCCGGCACCTGGATGCGCAGATATTCCTCGATATCGGTCAAATCAGTGATGCGCGGCACGACGAAATAGCTCTGTCCGCCGCGATAATGCTCGCGCAGCAACGCCTCGCGCAACACGACCGGGTCCCATGGCATGACATAGGTCCGCACCGCGAGGCGGTCCACCGGCGGGGTCTGGATGACGCTGAGTTCGCGCAGGCCAGACATCGCCATCTGGAGCGTGCGGGGGATGGGCGTGGCGGTGAGGGTCAGAACATGGACGTCCGCGCGAAGCTGCTTGAGCCGTTCCTTGTGCGTGACGCCGAACCGCTGCTCCTCGTCCACGATGACGAGGCCGAGCCGCTTGAAATCCACATTCTTGGCGAGGAGGGCGTGGGTGCCGATCACCACGTCGACCGTGCCGTCGGTGAGGCCGTCCTTCGTCGCCTTCGTCTCCGCTGTGCCGACAAGGCGGGACAGGCGGCCGACCTTGAGCGGGAAGCCGCGAAAGCGTTCCTCGAAATTGAGATAATGCTGGCGGGCGAGGAGGGTGGTCGGGCAGACCAGCGCGACCTGCTGCCCTGCCATCGCGGCGACGAAGGCGGCGCGCAGCGCCACCTCGGTCTTGCCGAAGCCCACATCGCCGCAGACGAGCCGGTCCATCGGCCGTCCGGCGGTCAGGTCGTCCAGCACGTCCGATATGGCGCGCTCCTGATCCTCCGTCTCCTGATAGGGGAAGCGGTCGACGAAAGCGGGATAGGCCCCGCTGTCCGGCTCCAATATCCGGCCGGGGCGCAGCGCGCGCTTGGCGGCGGTGATGAGCAGTTCGCCCGCGATCTCGCGGATGCGCTCCTTCATCCGCGCCTTGCGCCGCTGCCACGCCTCGCCGCCGAGGCGGTCGAGCGCTACGCCGTCGCTTTCGGAGCCGTAGCGTGAGAGTACGTCGAGATTCTCGACGGGCACGTAGAGCTTGTCACCGCCCGCATATTCCAGCGCGACGCAGTCGTGCGGCGCCGAACCCACCGGGATGCTGGTCAGCCCATCATAGCGGCCGATGCCATGGTCGGCATGGACCACCAGGTCGCCGGGCGTGAGCATCGCCAGCTCGGCCAGAAACGCATCCACATTGCGCCGACGCTTCGCCCGCCGGACGAGCCGGTCGCCCAGCACATCCTGTTCGGACAGGAGCGCGATCTCCTTCGACGTGAAGCCATGGTCGATGGGAAGGACGACGAGGGCGACGCTGCCCTTCGCGGCCAGCCCCTGCGCCTCCTGCCAATTGTCGGCCATGGCGATGCGGCCGACATTATGATCGGCGAGCAACCCCGACAGTCGTTCCCGCGCGCCGATGGAATAGCTGGCGATGATGCGCTTGCGGCCCAGCCGCCCCTCGCGTTCCAGATGTTCAGCCAGCACGGCATAGACATTGGCGTTCAGGGCGCGGTCCGGCGCGAAATCGCGCGGGCCGTCCACGCCGAAATCGACCACGCGGTCGCTTTCCGGTTCGTGGAAGGGCGTCGTGGCGTGGAGGGGCAGGGCGGCGGCGGCCTTTCGCCATTCGGCGGCGGAGAGGTAGAGGAGGTCGGGGCCTAGCGGGCGATAGGCGCCCGGCTGCGCCGATTGGGCGGCGACGCGGTTGGCGTGATAGTCGGTGATCGATTCGAACCGCTGCTCCATGGCGCCAGCGACGCCGCTGTCCGCGATCCAGAGTTTGGTGTCCTCCAGATGGTCGAACAGCGTACCCAGCCGTTCCTCGAACAGCGGCAGCCAATGTTCCATGCCTGCAAGGCGGCGGCCTTCGCTCGATGCCTGATAGAGCGGGTCGCCGGTCGCGGTCGCGCCGAATGTCTCGCGGTAGCGGCCGCGGAAACGCTTGATGCTCTCCTCGTCCAGCAGCGATTCGGACGCGGGGAGGAGGGTGATGCCGTCCACCCCCTCCGTCGTGCGCTGGTTCGCCGGGTCGAAGCGGCGCAGCGTCTCGATCTCGTCGCCGAAGAAGTCGAGGCGCAGTGGCCCCGGCTCGCCTGCCGGCCAGAGGTCCACGATGCCGCCGCGCACCGCAAACTCGCCCGCGTCGCGCACCGTATCGGTCCGCACATAGCCGTTGGACGCGAGCAGGCGCGTCAGCCGCTCCGTCTCGATCCGCTCGCCGGGCGCGATCTTCGCCACGAGCTGCCGGATGCGAAAGGGCGTCAGGACACGCTGCGTGATCGCATTGGCGGTGGTGAGGACGAGCTGCGGCCCCTTCGCCTTGGCTTGCAGCGCATGCAGGCCCGCCAGCCGCTCCGACGCTGCGCGCAAGCTGGGCGAGGCGCGGTCATAGGGCAGGCAGTCCCAGGCCGGGATGCGGATGATCTCCAGCTCCGGCGCGAAGAAGGGGGCGGTGTCCACGATCCCCTGCATCATCGCCTCGTCCGACGCGACGAACACCGCGCGCCCCGCCGCCCGCGCGAGGTCGGCGAGGAGCAGCGGCTCGAAACCCTGCGGGATGCCCGCGAGGGTGAGGGGGTGGGTGGCCTTGAGGATCTTGCGGAGGTCGGTCATCTATTCTCTCATTCCTCCCCCGGCGGGGGAGGGGGACCGCTCGCGTAGCGAGTGGTGGAGGGGTAGCAAGCTCACGATAGGGCGGATACCCCTCCACCAGCTTCGCTGGTCCCCCTCCCCTTACAGGGGAGGATTTTGGGGGTCACCGCGGAATGTCGATGAAATCCAGTTTGCGGAACGCGTCCATCAGCGGACCCTGCCACTGCGGCGGCACCGGCTCGATCCCCAGCGCCCAGTCCATGATGTCCACATCCTCCTCGTCCAGGAACTTCTCGAACCACAGCGTCTCCGCCTCGTTCCATCCCTCTTGGTAGCGGTCGAAGAAGCCGCCGATCATGAAGTCGGCTTCCCGCGTGCCGCGATGCCATGCGCGGAAGCGGCAGCGGCGCTTGATATGGTCCAGGCTCATCGGTCGGCTTTCCTTCAAATGACGAAAGGCGCCGACGGGATTTTGCAATCCCCGGCGCGTGGTCTAGGTGGCAGATAGTCATGCGGCCCGACATACTCAATCCGCTCTTTGCCGAGGTGCAGGCGCTCAAGGGCGTCGGGACCGCTCTGGCCAAGCCGCTTGCCCGGCTGGGGTTGGACCGCGCCGTCGATCTGGCTTTCCATTTGCCGGTGACATGGGTGGACCGGCAGATGGTCGAGCGACTGGACGAGGCGATCACCGGGCGCATGGTCGCACTGGTGCTGACGCCCACCCAATATTCCGCCAACGGGTCGATGCGCGCCCCATTTCGCGTGACCTGCGTGGACAAGGCGGGGGACGTGGTCCGCATCGTCTATTTCGGCAAGAATAGCGGCTGGCCAAGAAAGCTGTTCCCGCTGAACGAGCCGCGTTTCGTGTCCGGGCGGCTGGACCGCTATGGCGACGAGTTGCAGATCGTGCACCCCGACCATGTCCTCCCGCCAGAGGAAGCCGCGAACGTGCCCGCGACCGAGCCGGTCTACGGCCTGTCCGAGGGGCTGACCAACGGGCGCCTGCGCGAACTGGTGGCGCAGGGCGTGGCGCGCGCGCCGGACCTGCCCGAATGGATCGAACCCAGCGTGCTGGCGGCGCGAAGCTGGCCCGGCTGGCGCGAGGCGCTGGGCTTGGCGCATGCCGATCCCGGCGCTGCGGCGGCGCGCGATCGGCTGGCCTATGACGAGATTTTCGTGGGTCAGGTCGCGCTTATGCTCTTGAAGGCCGATACGCGGCGGCGGCGCGGTGTCGCGCTGGAAGGTGACGGGCGGCTGCGCGACGCGATGCGCCTGCCTTTCGCCCCCACTGGCGCGCAGACCCGCACGATGCAGGAGATTGCAGGCGACATGGCGCAGCCGCACCCGATGCTGCGCCTGCTGCAGGGTGATGTCGGCAGCGGCAAGACACTGGTGGCGACCATGGCGCTGCTGAACGCGGTGGAGGCGGGGTCGCAGGGCGCGCTGCTCGCCCCGACCGAAATCCTTGCGCGGCAGCATTTCGCGACCTTGCAGAAGACGCTGGCGGGCCTGCCCGTGACGGTCGCCATCCTGACCGGGCGCGACAAGGGCAAGGTGCGCGAGTCGACGCTGATGGGACTGGCGGATGGCAGCATCGACATCCTCATCGGCACGCATGCGATCTTTCAGGAATCGGTTACCTACAAACGGCTGGGCCTTGCGGTGATCGACGAGCAGCACCGTTTCGGCGTGGCGCAGCGCATGATGCTGACCGCCAAGGCGGAGCGCGCGCCGCACCTGCTGGTGATGACCGCGACACCCATTCCCCGGACGCTGACGCTGACCCATTATGGCGAGATGGACGTGTCGCGGCTGGACGAGATGCCGCCGGGCCGCCAGCCCATCGAAACGCGGGTCATGTCCGACGATCGGCTGGACGAGATCGTCGGCGCGCTCGCCCGCCATCTGGAGGCCGGGCGGCAGGCCTATTGGGTCTGCCCGCTGGTCGAGCAGAGCGAGGAAGGCGACGAAGCGGCGGCGGAGGCGCGCGGCAAGGCGCTTGCAGCCATTCTCGGCCCCCGCGTCGGCATCGTCCACGGCCGGATGCCGGGGCCGGAGAAGGACGCGGTGATGGAGGCGTTCGCAAGCGGTCGTCTCGGGCTGCTGGTGGCGACGACGGTGATCGAGGTCGGCGTGGACGTGCCCAATGCGACGCTGATCATCATCGAGGCGGCGGAGCGCTTCGGCCTTGCGCAGTTGCATCAGTTGCGCGGGCGGGTCGGGCGCGGCGACCAGCGGTCGGTCTGCCTGCTGATCCGGGGGCGGCAATTGAGCGAGACCGGCCGCGCACGCCTCGCCCTGATGCGCGAGACTCAGGACGGTTTCCGCATCGCCGAGGAGGATTTGCGGCTGCGCGGTGCAGGCGAACTGCTGGGCACAAGGCAGTCTGGGGAAGAACGGTTCCGGCTGGCCTCGCCCGAGCAGATCAACCGGCTGGCTCCCGTGGCGCATGACGATGCGCGGTTGCTCATCGACCGGGATGGCGGACTGGATTCGGCGCGGGGTGCGGCGGCAAGGCTGTGCTTGTACCTGTTCGAGCGGGATGCGGCGGCCGGGTTGTTGCGCAGCGGGTGACTCCGTCAAATCCTCCCCCGGAGGGGGAGGGGGACCACCGCCGCAGGCGGTGGTGGAGGGGTAGCACCCTCTCGATAGCGCGCACACCCCTCCACCAGCGTCGCTGTTCATGAGAGACACGCGTCCTGAATAAACCCTTCCCCTTGCGGGAATCGTCGCGAAATTACTCTCTTAACCGTCATTCCCGCGAATGCGGGAATCCAGAGCCAAGCCAAACTGCGCTTGCGACCCTGGATTCCCGCCTTCGCGGGAATGACTTATCGAATATGCACCGATCCCCTGAAGGGGAGAAAGCTGTCGCGGTTTACCGCCCCTCGGCCAGCCTGATCTCCGTCAGCATATCCGCGAACGCCACCGCCCCTACCGGGTCGACGAACCATCCCCCGCAGCAGCCGCTCAGCGACCAGGCGATCTGTGCCTCCATCACCCCCAGCACGGGCAGCAGCACGCGCAGGTTCTCGCCACGGTCGAAGCGGTGTTCGCAGCGGGCGTGGAAACCGGTGCTGGAAATGTCGATCAGGCGCGCATCGAACTGCTCGCCCCGACTACGCCACGCCATCGTCGGATAGTCGACCTCATGGCGCACCGCGCGCCGCCGCTGGGCGTTCAGTTCGGAGAGGCGCCTCAGACGCTCAGTCGACATGCAATACTCCGTCACACCTAAAGTCACGACCCATGAAGGGTCTTGTGACAGGTCGGCGTTAACGGGCGTTCGACGGACTTGGTTAAGCCCGCACCATGCTAAGCGGGGATAAGGATCGCGTGGCGTTTCTTGCCCAGGCTCAGCTTCGCCTCGCCGCCGTCCAGCGCGATCTCGTGCTGGGCGTCGGTCACGGCGGCGTCGTTGATGCGTACCGCGCCCTCGCCGATCTTGCGCCGCGCCTCGCCATTGGAGGCGGCAAGGCCGGCCGCGGTCAGCGCCGCGACGATGCCGATGCGCCCACCGGGCACGGGCACGCGGGGCAGGGCGTCGCCAGCCGCGCCTTCCTCGAACGTGCGGCGGGCGGTCTCTGCGGCTTCGGCGGCGGCTTCGGGGCCATGCGCCATGGCGGTGCAGGCATCGGCCAGCACCTTCTTGGCATCGTTGATCCCCGCGCCCTCCAGCGCCTCCAGCCGGGCGATCTCGTCCAGTGGCAGGTCGGTGAACAGGCGTAGGAAGCGGCCGACGTCGGCGTCCTGGGTGTTGCGCCAGAACTGCCAATAATCATAGGGACTGAGCGCGTCGGCGTTGAGCCAGACCGCGCCCTTGGCCGTCTTGCCCATCTTGCCCCCGTCCGCCAGCGTGATGAGCGGGGTCGTCAGGCCGAACACCTGCGTCCCGTCCACCCGGCGCGACAGTTCCACGCCGTTGACGATATTGCCCCACTGGTCCGACCCGCCCATCTGCAACCGGCAACCGACGCGGCGCGACAGCTCCAAAAAGTCATAGGCCTGCAGGATCATGTAATTGAATTCGAGGAAGCTGAGCGACTGCTCGCGGTCCAGCCGGGTCTTGACCGAATCGAAGCTCAGCATGCGGTTGACCGAGAAATGCTGGCCGATGTCGCGCAGGAAGGGGATGTACTCAAGGGCGTCCAGCCACTCGGCATTGTCCACCATGATCGCGTCAGTCGGACCGTCACCAAAGGTCAGGAAGCGTTCGAACACGCGGCGGATCGACGCGACATTGCCCGCGATGACCTCGTCCGTCATCAGCTTGCGCGCTTCGTCCTTGAAGCTGGGATCGCCGATCTTGCCGGTGCCGCCGCCCATCACCACGATCGGCTTGTGGCCTGCCTGCTGGAGACGGCGCAGCATCATGATCTGCACCAGGCTGCCGACATGCAGCGACGGCGCGGTCGGGTCGAAGCCGATATATCCCGGCACCACCTGCGTCAGCGCCAGCGCGTCGAGCGCCTCGCCATCCGTCAACTGGTGGATATAGCCCCGCGAGTAGAGCAGGTTGAGCAGGTCTGATTTGAAGCTGTCCATAGCGTCGCGGCGCCTAGCATGTCATGCTGGCATTGGACAGCCCCGAGGTGCTCGGGGCCTGTGGCAGGGCACTTGCTTTACGCCCTTGCCACGGCGCTGCGAACGGTGGAGATGTGCGGCCATGGCGTTCGAACTTGTGTGTCACCCGGCCTCGCCCCGCCCCCCCATCGATGCGATCCATGTGGACGTCGTGCGCGGCCCCGGTCCCCGGCTTGCCCTGCGCTATGTCGTGACCGGGGATATCGGCGCGCTGGCGATGCCCGCCATTTCGGTGCCCGAGCGCGTGGACGGCCTGTGGCGATCCACCTGTTTCGAGGCGTTCGTCCGTGCCCCCGGCGCGCATGCCTATGCCGAGTTCAACTTTGCGCCCTCCAGTCGCTGGGCCGCCTATCTGTTCGACGATTATCGCGAGGGGATGCGCAACCTGCCATGCGCCGCCTTGCCGCGCATCGACCTGAAAGCCGATCCCGGCCGGTTCGAGGTGGCGGCGGTCGTCGACCTGACCGGAGCGGACCCGGCCTGCATAGAGGGACCGGCGCTGTTCGGCCTGTCGGCGGTGATCGAGGAGCGTGGCGGCTCGCGCAGTTTCTGGGCGCTGGCGCATCCGCCCGGAGATCCGGATTTCCACCATGGGGATTGCTTCACGGCGCTTTTGGATGCACCTCCGCCCGCATGAAATTCGGTATCGATCGCTTCCTGGCGGACCCCGCCCTCCGTGCCCCACTGGCCGGTCGCCGCGTCGCTCTCCTCGCCCATCCCGCCTCGCTGACCGACGGGCTGGTCCATTCGCTGGATGCCATAGCGGCACTGGGCGATGTGCACCTGTCCGCCGCGTTCGGGCCGCAGCACGGTCTGCGCGGGGACAAGCAGGACAATATGGTCGAGTCGGGCGACTTCATCGATCCTCTCCACGGCATCCCGGTCTTCTCGCTCTATGGGAAGGTTCGGCGGCCGACCGATGCGATGCTGGACAGCTTCGACGTGATGCTGATTGACCTGCAGGACGTCGGCACGCGCATCTACACCTTCATCACGACGCTGCTCTACGCGCTGGAGGCTGGCGCGAAGGCGGGCAAGGCGGTGTGGGTGCTCGACCGGCCCAATCCGGTGGGTCGCCCGGTCGAGGGGCTGACCCTGCGTGCCGGGTGGGAGAGTTTCGTGGGCGCGGGGCCCATGCCGATGCGGCACGGCCTGACGCTGGGCGAGCTTGGTCATTGGTTCATCGCGCATTTCGGGCTGGACGTGGACTATCGCGTCATCGCCATGGAGGGTTGGGCGCCGGACGCCGCGCCTGGGTTCGGCTGGCCCGGTGATGAGCGTATCTGGGTCAATCCCAGCCCCAATGCCCCCAACCTCGCCATGGCGCGCGCCTATCCGGGCACGGTGATGCTGGAGGGGGCGACGCTGTCCGAGGGGCGCGGCACCACGCGGCCGCTGGAAATCTTCGGCGCGCCGGACATCGATGCGCGCGCGGTGATCGCAAAGATGCAGGCGCTGGCGCCGCACTGGCTGGAGGGCTGCGCGCTGCGCGACATCTGGTTCGAGCCGACCTTTCACAAGCATGTCGGCACGCTCTGTTCGGGCGTGCATATCCATGCGGAGGGTCACTTCTACGACCATGACGCATTCCGGCCATGGCGGTTGCAGGCGCTGGCATTCAAGGCGATCCGGGCGCTTCATTCCGACTATCCACTGTGGCGTGACTTCCCCTATGAATATGCGTTCGGTAAGCTGCCCATCGACGTCATCAACGGCGGCCCGGCCTTGCGCGAGTGGGTGGACGATGCAGGCGCGGCACCGGGCGACCTGGATGCCCTTACCCTGCCTGACGAGGCGGCGTGGGTGGAGGACCGAAAACCCTACCTCTTGTACTGAGCCTGTCACTAAGATAGCATTCACTCTCTAAGGCTCGCAGAAGCCCATAGGAGAGTGCCATGAAACAGCATGATGCCCCGCCCCCCGGATTCAAACTGGCGTACGAGATCGTCTCTCCCTCGGAAGAGGAGGCGCTTATCCAGTTGATGGACGCCTCGGATCTGCGCTGTGCTCCCTACGATCCCGGCAACGCGCGGGCCAGCGCGTCCTTTGGCTGGAAATATCTGTTCGCGGCCGATAGTTTCGAGCGATGTGCGCCGATCCCGGAGGGGCTGCAGAGCATCGCCGGAAAAGCCGCGGCCTTTGCCGGGCTGGAGGTGGACGACATCGCCGAATGCCTGCTCAACCGCTACGAACCCGGCGCGATCATCCAGCCGCATTTCGACAAGCCGGTGTTCGAGCATGTGATCGGCGTGTCGCTGGGCGCGACATCGGTCATGCATTTCCGCAAGCCCGGCGCGGATGGGGACGATCATCGCGCGGTCGAACTGCCGCGCCGCTCCATCTATCTGCTCGCGGGGCAAGCGCGCGACACCTATCAGCACAGCCTGCCGCCCATCGCGGTGACGCGCTGGTCGTTGACGTTCAGGAGTTTGTCGGAGGTGGGTGTGCGGTTGCGCGATGGCGTGGCTGCTGGGTGACGATGCGATTTTAACGCCGATCATTCGCGCTTTGGCGTCATGCCGGGCTTGATCCGGCATCCCGCTTCTTCATCGGAGGTGCTGGGTGTAGCGGGACCCCGGATCAAGTCCGGGGTGACGAAGCCCTTTCTGAAAGTGCAGCGCAGAGTTTCGTCTCCGCTCAGCCCGAACGGCTCCGCAATTTCAAATCTTCCGACTCAATTCCCGCGTCGCATCGTCCAGCCCCGACAGCGTCAGCGGATACATCCGGTCGTTCATCAACTGCCGGATCATATGGTTGGATTGGTCGTAACCCCAGCGTTCCTCCGGCACCGGGTTCAGCCACGCCGCTGCCGGATAGGTGTTGGTCAGCCGCTGGAGCCATACCGACCCCGCCTCGTCGTTGAAATGCTCGACCGATCCGCCTGGCTGGATGATCTCATAGGGACTCATCGCCGCGTCGCCGACGATCAGCAGTTTATAGTCATGCCCATATTTGTGGAGGACGTCCCAGGTCTGCGTCCGCTCGGTCCAGCGGCGGCGATTATCCTTCCACAGCCCTTCATAGGGGCAATTGTGGAAGTAGAAGAATTCCATATTCTTGAACTCGGCACGCGCGGCGGAGAAGAGCTCCTCGCACAGCCGGACATGCGGGTCCATCGACCCGCCAATATCGAACAGGATCAGTAGCTTGACCGCATTGTGCCGCTGCGCCCGCATATGGATGTCCAGCCAGCCCTGCCGCGCGGTGCCCGCGATGGTGGCGTCGATGTCCAGTTCCTCGGCCGCGCCCTCCCGCGCGAAACGGCGCAGGCGCTTGAGCGCCAGCTTGATGTTGCGGGTGCCCAGTTCCTTGTCGGAGTCCAGATTGGCGAACTCGCGCTTTTCCCACACCTTGATCGCGCGCTTGTTGCGGCTCTCGCCACCGATCCGCACGCCCGCCGGATTATAGCCCGAATTGCCGAAGGGGGAGGTGCCGCCGGTGCCGACCCATTTATTGCCGCCCTGATGGCGCTTCTGCTGTTCTTCGAGGCGCTTCTTGAGCGTCTCCATGATCTCGTCCCAGGAGCCCAGTTCCTTGATCTTCTCCATTTCCTCGGCCGTCAGATATTTCTCGGCGATGGCGCGCAGCCATTCGTCGGGGATATCCGCTCCATCCTCGCCATAGGTCGTCTCCAACCCTTTGAAGACCTTGCCGAATACCTTGTCGAACTTGTCGTAGAGGCTCTCGTCCTTCACGTAGATCGCGCGGGAGAGATAATAGAATTCCTCCGGCGTGGGCGCGATGACCTCCCGGTCGAGCGCCTCCAGCATCATCAGATGCTCCTTCACCGAAGCGGGAATACCGGCCGAGCGGAGTTCGTCGAGGAGGTTGAGCAGCATGGCGCGATGCTATCCGGTGAGGAGGGGAAGTGCCAGAGGCTTCAACGCGGGGGCAGGGCGCCCGGCTGTCCGGCGACATGCGGCAGGTCGGGATCGAGCTTTGCCCAGTTCGGCGCAGAAGCGGCCCAGATGATGGACTGCGGCGCGGCGAGGGCAGGGTCGTCCAGCGCGCCCGCCCGCACGATCATCAGGTCGGGCCGCGCAGTCGACATGCTGAACACCGGCGTGCCGCATTCGGGACAAAAGCCGCGCCGCATGAGGTTGCCGCTGTCGGCGGTGCTTTCATACCAGCGGACTTCTCCGGTGGTACTGATCGCGTCCGCCGGGAACACGACATTCACCGTCGCACTGCCCGCCGCCCAGCTCTGGCAATCGCGGCACCAGCACATGCGGGCGGTGACGGGTTCGGCGTCGATGGCGAGTTTGACCGCGCCGCAGAGGCATCCGCCGGTGATGCTCACTGACCACGCCGCGACATGAACGCCAGCCGTTCGAACAGCATCACGTCCTGCTCATTCTTGAGGAGGGCGCCGTGCAGCGGCGGGATCGCCTTTTTCGGGTCTTTCGACTGCAACACGTCCAGCGGCATGTCCTCGGCCAGCAGCAGTTTCAGCCAGTCCAGCAGTTCGGAGGTGGAGGGCTTCTTCTTGAGGCCGGGAACTTCGCGGACCTCGTAGAAAATCTCCATCGCGCGGCTGACGAGGATTTTCTGGATGCCGGGGAAGTGGACCTCCACGATGGCGCGCATCGTGTCTGCGTCGGGAAATTTGATATAGTGGAAGAAACAGCGGCGCAGGAAGGCGTCGGGCAGTTCCTTCTCATTGTTCGACGTGATGATGACGATGGGGCGTTCGACCGCTGCCACCGTTTCGCCGGTCTCGTAGACGTGGAAGGCCATGCGGTCGAGTTCCTGCAACAGATCGTTGGGAAATTCGATGTCGGCCTTGTCGATCTCGTCGATCAGCAAGACGGGGAGCTGCGGCGCGGTGAAGGCCTCCCACAGCTTGCCCTTGCGGATGTAATTGCCGATGTCGTGGACGCGCGCGTCGCCCAACTGGCCGTCGCGCAGGCGGGCGACCGCATCATATTCATACAGGCCCTGCTGCGCCTTGGTCGTGGACTTGACGTTCCATTCGATCAGCGGCGCGCCGAGTGCCGTCGCGATCTCCTGCGCCAGCACCGTCTTGCCGGTGCCCGGCTCGCCCTTGATGAGGAGCGGTCGGCGCAACAGCACGGCCGCGTTCACCGCGACCTTGAGGTCGTCCGTCGCGACGTAGTTTTCCGTTCCCTGAAAGCGCATGCCAGCCTGTCTCCGGTGGTGTGATGCACCGGATTAGGAACAGAGGACATATTGTGCAAGTGCGAGCGATAGTGTCGTCACAGGTCTCGGCGAAGTCGCCCGCGCGACTGGAGCAGGTCCCACAGGCCGCGATGCTGGCCGAACAGCTGGCTTGCGCCGAACTGGATCGCGCGGGCCGATGGGCTTTCCGCTTCGACGGCATCCAGCATGGCGAGTGTTTCGTCCTGAGTCGGCAGGCGGCATTCGCGCATGTCGACCGACAGGCGCGCCGCGCCGCCATCGAGGATGCGCCGGATCGCGGCCCAGTCCAGCACCAGCGCCGCCGCCGCGCCGAGTGCGCAGCCATGCCGATCCGACCGGGCGAGCATCAGCAGGGCGCGGCATTGCTGCGCGACGATGGTCGTCACCTGCGCCTGTCCCGGCGTGCTGGGCATCGGCCCCGCAGCGACGACGACGGCGCTCAGATAAGCGCGTTCGCGCGCGAATCCGTCCACCGCGGCGACGAGCCAGCTGCGCGCTTCATTGTCGACGATGCGGGCGGCCGCCTGATCGATCAGGCCCGACACCTGCCCGTGCAGGAAGGAGAGATGATGCACCGCATCGGCAAAGTCGGCCGCGTTGCGTACGAAGCCGTCCGTGCGCCGGGCATCCCGGCAATAGCCATGCGCCGACGTCCCCTCCGCCGCGGCGAGGATGGCGATGCTTTCGGAAGTCGCGCATGGCTCAAAAGAGCGGGCTTGCATGTACATGATGAATCCCTGCCTGTCCGGCCCGCACGATGCGTACCGGCATAGTCCCCGAAGACGGGTTTAGCGGATCGGGGTAAAGGCGGAGTTAAGTTCGGTGAGGGTGCAGGAGAAATGTCGGGAAATGAAAGGGTTGGTGGATAAGGGGATGGGCCTGTCAGCCATCGTTTAAAGGGGGCGTCACCAATCCCTCACCCGCAAATTCTCCTGCACCATCCGGCGCTCCTCGAACCGCCTCGCCAGAAACCGGTAGAAGAACCAGTCCTTCAGCGCGAACGGGGTCGCGTGATACAGCACCCGCTCCCAC
>JBEVNC010000111.1:0-8503 GCA_040508315.1 Sphingobium sp. | reverse complement strand
AAGATGTCGCCGCCCAGCGCGATATTCTTGTCGAGGAAATAGGGCTCGGTGAAGCCCAGTTCGATCGACTTGGAATAGCTGGAATAGTTGACGCTGGTGCGCAGTTCCTGGCCCATGCCGCGGAAGTTGCGCTGTTTGATCGACGCCGCGACGATGAACCGCTCGAGGCTGGAGAAGCCGGCCGACAATTGCAGTTCGCCGGTCGATTTTTCCTCGACATTGGTTTCGAGCACGATGCGGTCGGCCGCCGACCCTGGCTTCTGCTCGACGGTCAGCTTCTCCTGGAAGAAGCCGAGCGAGTTGATCCGGTCCTGCGATCGCTTGACGAGGAAGCTGTTGAACGCATCGCCCTCGGCCAGACGGAACTCGCGGCGGATGACCTTGTCCTTGGTCAGCGTGTTGCCGTTGATGTCCACCCGCTCGACATAGGCGCGCTGCGCCGTGCCGATGCGGAAGGCGATCCCCATCTCCAACTTGTCCTTGTCGCGGTTGAAGTCCGGGCTGACGTCGGAGAAAGGATAGCCGAACAGGCCCGCCGTCTCGTTGATACGGTCGACCGTATCCTCGACCAGCTTGGCGTTATACCAATTGCCCTTCTTCATCGGCAGCGCGCGGGTCAGCACGTCGGCGGACAGGTCGCGAATGTCGCTCGTCACCGTCACGTCGCCGAACTTATAGCGGTCGCCTTCCTCCACCACATAGGTGATGATGAAGTCCTGCTTGTCCGGCGTCAGTTCCGCGACGGCGGACACGACGCGGAAGTCCGCATAGCCTTCCGTCAGGTAGAACTGGCGCAGCTTCTGCTGGTCATAGGCCAGACGATCAGGATCGTAGGTGGTGCCCGACGAGAACAGGCGGAAGAAGCGCGCCTGCTTGGTCGCCATCTCGCTGCGCAGGCGGCCATCGCCGAACTTGTCATTGCCGATGATATTGATCTGGCGGACCTTGGACTTGGGCCCTTCCGAAATCTCGTACACGATGTCGACGCGGTTCTGGTCCAGCTTGACCAGCTTGGGATCGACAACCGCGGCGAAGCGGCCCTGGCGCCGGTACAGTTCGATGATGCGGGCGACGTCCGCGCGCACTTTCGACCGTGTATAGATCTGGCGGGGGGCCATCTTGATCTCGGGGAGGATCTTCTCCTCCTTGATCCGCTTGTTACCCTCCAGCACGATGCGGTTGATGACCGGGTTCTCCACCACCTCGATGACGAGGGCGCCCTGGTCGTTGCGGATCTTGACGTCCGCGAACAATTCCGTCGCGAACAGGTCCTTGAGCGCGCCGTCCAGCGTTTCCTGGCTGTACGGCTCGCCGATGCGCAGCTTGGTGTAGGAGAGCACGGTGTCGCGCTCCAGCCGCTGCGTGCCGGACACGGTCAGCGACGTGATGGTGCCCGCTATGCCGGGTACGGCCACCGCCGGTGTGGTGGCCGACGCCGGGGCCGCCCTCGGCGCCGTGGCCGGTGGGCGCGGAGCGGATTGGGCCATGGCCGTTCCGCCCATCGCCAACCCGCCGAGCGTCGTGCCCGCCATCAGGATGGGCATGGCGCCACGCCACAAGGTACTGCTGCTCGTCGCTGTCACGCGCTCCACCCTTTGTTCCAGTTCGCTAATGCCCTGAATGTCGGTCACCCCCGCGGGCAGCATTCCCTGCCCGATGCGGGTCAACCGATCAAGCCGGACAGCCCCTTCCAGAGGCCGAAAGATGTCAAATCATTAAAAGTCACCATGACCATCATCGCCAATAGGAGCGCGAGGCCGGATCGATAAGCCAGTTCCTGAATACGGGGACTGACGGGTTTGCGCAGCAATGCCTCTAATCCATGGAACAGCAGGTGACCCCCGTCGAGCATGGGAATTGGCAAGAGGTTGATGAACCCCAAGTTAATCGAGATGAGCGCTATGAAAAAGATGAAGTCGGCCGGGCCCCGCGCCGCCTGCTCGCCCGAAATCTGGGCGATGCGCAAGGGGCCGCCAAGCTCGTCCACGGACCGCCGCCCGCTCACGATCTGCCATATGCCCTCGACCATCATGGACACGATGGAGCCGGTCTGGCGCACCGCGATCACGGGCGCCATCAGCGGCGAGACCGGGCGCACTTCCGTCGTCCGACTGGCGACGCCGAGTTGCCCGAGCTTATATTCATTGCCGAAGCGGTCGCGCTCGATACGCGTGCCGATGGTCAGCGGCAGGGTGCGCGTTTCGCCCCCCCGCTGGACCGTCACATGGATTTGTTCGCCCGGACGGCCGATGACGGTGCGGCTGATCTGGTCGAACCTGTCCACCCGCGACCCGTCGATGGCGACGATGCGGTCGCCCGCCTCCACGCCCGCCGCCGCCGCCGCGCTGCCCGTCTGGACCGCGCCCACATCGGAGGCAGTGACATTCTCGCCATAGGTGAGCGCGAAGCCCGCGAGTATCAGGATCGCGAACAGGAAATTGGTCAGCGGTCCTGCAACGACGATCAGCGCGCGTTGCCACACCCGCTTGCTCTGAAAGGTCCGCTCGCGCTCCTCGGCAGGCAGCGACAACCACTCCGGGTCGCTCTGGCTGGCGGCGTTCATGTCACCCGCGAACTTCACATAGCCGCCCAGCGGCAGCGCCGCGACGCGCCAGCGCGTGCCGCGCCGGTCATGCCAGTGCAGCACTTCCTTGCCGAACCCGATGGAAAATGTCTCGGCATGGACGCCGAACAGCCGCCCCATGAGATAGTGTCCCATCTCGTGCACGAACACGAGCGGGCCTATGACCGCCACGAAAGCGAGAATGGTGAGCAACAATCCGGGACCTTCAGTCAATGCGTACAACTTTCAGCTCGACTGACCGCATACCCCCGGGCTTCGCGATCTATTGCCCATATGTCTTCGATGCTTGCGGGCGAAGGTGGGCTATACCGCGTGAGTGTCTCTTCTACAATCATGGCGATTTCAAGGAAGCCGATGCGACCGCCGAGAAAAGCCGCCACGGCGACCTCGTTCGCGGCGTTCAGGATGGCGGGACGTGCCCCGCCCGCCTCCACCGCCGCACGGGCCAGCGCCAGCGCAGGAAAGCGTACGGGATCGGGCGCCTCGAATTCCAGCTTGCCGATGCGGGCGAGGTCGAGCGGCTGGCACGGCGTCGCCATGCGCCCCGGCCAGGCGAGCGCGCTGGCGATGGGCACGCGCATGTCCGGACTGCCCAGTTGCGCCAGCGTGGAGCGGTCGCGATATTCCACCATCGAGTGGATGACCGACTGCGGATGGACGATGATCTCCAGCCGGTCGAGGCCCACCGGGAACAGGTGATGCGCCTCGATCAGTTCCAGCCCCTTGTTCATCATCGTCGCGCTGTCGACGCTGATCTTGGCGCCCATCGACCAATTGGGATGCTTGACGGCCTGCGCGGGCGTCACGGCGCGCATCTCGTCCAGCGTCGCGGTGCGGAACGGGCCGCCGCTCGCGGTCAGGATGATGCGCGCGACATCCTCGATCCGGCCGCTCGCCAGACACTGGAAGATGGCATTATGCTCGCTGTCCACGGGGAGCAAAGTCGCGCCCGACGCCGTTACCGCGTCCATCATCAGCGCGCCTGCCGAGACGAGCGATTCCTTGTTGGCCAGCGCCACGGTCTTGCCGTGGCGGATCGCCGCCAGCGTGGGCGCGAGACCGGCGCAACCCACGATGGAGGCCATGGTCCAGTCCGCATCGAGCGTCGTGGCATCGAGCAGCGCGTCCGGTCCGGCTGCCGCCTCGATCCCGCTCCCCGCCAGCGCCGCCTTCAACTCGCCATAGCGATCCACATCGCCGATCACCGCGAGCCGGGCATGATGCGCCCGCGCCGCCTTCGCCAGACCGGCCACATCGCTATGCGCAGTCAGGGCGGCCACCGCAAAAGCGTCGGGCGAACGTGCGATCAGGTCGAGCGTCGACTGGCCGACCGATCCGGTCGCGCCGAATATGGTGACTGTGCGGGGCTGGGTCACAACAGGCCGCCCAGATTGACGAGACCTAGCAGGCAGGCGACTGGCAGCAACCCGTCCACCCGGTCGAACAGTCCGCCATGGCCGGGGATCAGGCGACCGCTATCCTTCACGCCCGCGCGCCGCTTCAGCCAGCTTTCGAAGAAATCGCCCGCCTGCGCGACGATGGCCACAAGCGCGCCCGAAAGGATGACGCCGCCCACGACCCGCACCGACCAGTTCATACCGCCCAGCGACGGCGGATTGCCGCCTACGCCGCTGAGCGCATAGGAAATGGCGAGCCAGAAGATCAGCATGACGAGCGCCGCACCGACCATGCCGCCCCCCAGCCCCGCCCAGGTCTTGGATGGACTGATCGACGGCGCAATCTTGGGTCCGCCGATCGTGCGGCCCGCAAAATAGGCGAAGCTATCGGTCGCAATGACGCCAGCGATGGCAAGCCAGCGCAAGGCAGGCGGCGCACCGAGCAACCCGGCCGCAGCGCCCAGCGCATAGATGGCCAGCGCCAGCATCCACAGCAACCGCGCCCCTGCCCCGATGGTCATACGCGAAACGAGGCCCCACGCCTCCCACAACACGCCCAGCGTGATGGCGACGATGAACAGAAAGAGAAAAACGCCGCCCAGCAGCAGCGTCGCCACTGCCAGGGCGACCATGACGATACCGGAGGCGACCCGCACAGCGAGGTCGGAACGCTTCGCCAGAACGACGGTGTCAGGCTTCACAATTCACCGTCACAGCCCACCATAGCGCCGTTGCCGTCCAGCGAACACCGCGCAGGCGGCGGTCAGCGCGTCGATATCGAAATCGGGCCAGAGCATGTCGGTGAAATAGAGTTCGGCATAGGCCGCCTGCCACAGCAGGAAGTTGGATAGTCGCTGCTCACCGGAGGTGCGGATCAGCAGGTCCAGCGGCGGCAGGTCCGCTGTGTCCAGTTCGGCCGCAATGGCTTCCGGCGTGATCGCATCGGGGGTCAGCGTACCCGCCGCGACCCTTTGCGCCAGCGCCCGCGCCGCGCGCGTCAATTCGTTCTGCGATCCATAGTTGAGCGCGACGACGACGGTGGACCCGTCATTGCCCGCCGTCTTGGCAACGGCAGCCTCCACCATGTCGGCGGCCGAGGATTCGAAGGCGCGATAATCGCCGATGACGCGCAAGCGCACGTTGTTGGCGTGAAAGTCTTCGAGGTCGCTGGCGATGAAATGCTTCATCAACGCAGTCAGATCGACGATCTCCTGCTGCGGCCGCTTCCAGTTTTCGGAGGAGAAGGCGTAGAGCGTCAGGCATTCGATGCCCAGTTCGCGCTGTGCCCGCACCGCGCGGCGCACGGCATCAGCCCCCGCCTTGTGCCCGACCAGCCGGGGCAGCTTGCGCTTGGCGGCCCAGCGTCCGTTGCCGTCCATGATGATCGCGACATGGCGCGGCATCTCATCGGCGGACGGCGCTCCACCGGCGGGCGCGGGCGCGGCCTTGGCGCGTGAACGGGCGCGCAGGATCATCGCGCGGCCTCAATCGCCATGACGACGGTTCCGCTCCAGCGCGTCCATGAACGACAAGGCCTATTACGCCGCAAAACCGATCCCCACTATTCGCACCAGATTATTGCCCGAGGATTTCCTTTTCCTTGGCGGAGGCGGTGGCGTCAATGTCCGCGATGGTCCCGTCGGTCAGCTTCTGGACGTCGGTCTCCTTGCGCTTGCGCTCGTCCTCGCTGATCTCGCCCTTCTTTTCGTCGGTCTTGAGGCTGTCCATGCCGTCGCGGCGGACGTTGCGCACCGCGACGCGCGCGGCTTCCGCATATTTGCTGGCCAGCTTCGCCAGTTCCTTGCGGCGTTCCTCGGTCAGGTCGGGGATGGGCAGGCGCAGCGTGGTGCCGTCGGTGATCGGGTTGAGGCCCAGGCCCGCCGAACGAATGGCCTTCTCGACCGAGCCGACATTGCTCTTGTCCCACACCTGGATCGACAGCATGCGCGGCTCCGGCACGGAAACCGTCGCCACCTGGTTGAGCGGCATGCTGGCGCCGTAGACCGTCACCGTCACGGGATCGAGCAGCGCGGCATTGGCGCGCCCGGTGCGCAGGCCCGACAGATCGCCCTTGAGCGATTCGACGGCGCCCGCCATGCGGCGCTCCAGATCGGCCTTGTCATATTGGGCCATGGGCCTTTGTCCTTCTTCTTGTCGTTCGGGCCGTGACTGGCACGGGCGTCCTGTCGTTCAGACCTTGGCCTGAACCGTCGTAGCAGTGCCTTCACCCTGCAACACGAGCGCGAGATTGCCCTGTTCGCGGATGTTGAACACGATGATCGGAATATCGTTTTCCCGGCACAGCGCCACCGCGCTCGCGTCCATGACCTTGAGGTTGTCGCTGAGCACCTGGTCGTAGCTGACCGTCTCGTAACGCCGGGCTTCCGGGTTCTTCTTAGGATCGGAGTCGTACACGCCGTCGACGCTGGTGCCCTTGATGAGGGCGTCGCAATTCATCTCCGCCGCGCGCAGGGCCGCGCCGCTGTCGGTGGTGAAGAAGGGATTGCCGGTGCCCGCCGCGAAGATGACGATGCGGCCCTTCTCCAGATGGCGGACCGCGCGGCGACGGATATAGGGCTCGCACACCGTCGCCATCGGGATGGCGGACTGCACGCGCGTCTCGACGCCCAGTTGCTCCAGCGCATTCTGCATGGCGAGCGCGTTCATGATCGTCGCCAGCATGCCCATATAGTCGCCGGTGGTGCGGTCCAGGCCGCGCGCCGCGCCCGCTATGCCGCGAAAGATATTGCCGCCGCCGATGACCAGGCACAGCTCATATCCCGCATCCTTCGCTTCCTTCACCTCTCCCGCGACGCGCTGCACGGTTTCGGGATCGATGCCGAACTGGCCGGGTCCCATCAGGACTTCGCCCGAAAGTTTCAGGAGGATGCGCTTGTAGCTGAGGCTAGGCATGGAGGAGCGGGTTCCCGGTTGCCGGACATGGAGACGGCGCGGACCTTAGTCGGGCCGCGCCGTCATGCCAAGCGTTCCGTCGGACGGAACGCCTATCAGTTCGTCTTAGAGACCGGCGGCTGCCGCGACTTCCGCCGCGAAGTCGGTCGTTTCCTTCTCGATGCCTTCGCCGAGCTGAAAACGGACATAGCTGGTCAGCGCGATCGACTTGCCGGCTTCCTTCGCGGCCTTGGCTACGACCTCTGCGATGGGCGTCTTGTTGTCGATCACGAAGGGCTGGCTGAGGAGAGCATTTTCCTTGGCGAACTTCGCCACCGCACCGTCCACCATCTTGGCGACGATCTCGGCAGGCTTGCCCGATTCGGCGGCCTTCTCTGCAGCGATCTTACGCTCGCGCTCCAGCACCTCGGGGTCGATGTCGGCGGCCGACAGCGCCAGCGGGAAAGCGGCGGCGATGTGCATCGCGATCTGCTTGCCCAGCGGCTGAAGGATGCCGGCATCCGCGTCCGACTCGAGCGCGACGAGAACGCCGATCTTGCCAAGGCCAGGCGCTGCGGCATTGTGGACATATTCCACGACCACGCCCTGCGTGACCGAAGCGACCGCGACGCGGCGCAGCGTCTGGTTCTCACCGATGGTCGCGATGTTGCTCACCAGCTTGTCGCCGATGGTGCCACCCTGCGGCCATGCAGCACCGGCCAGCGTCTCCGCGTCGGTGATGCCATCGTCCAACGCGACCTTGGCGGCGGTGCGGACGAAGTCCTGGAACTGGTCGTTCTTGGCGACGAAATCGGTCTCGCTGTTCACCTCGACGGCGACGCCGCGCGTGCCGGACACGGCAACGCCGACCAGACCTTCGGCAGCGGTGCGGCTCGACTTCTTGGCGGCGGCGGCCAGACCCTTGGCGCGCAGCCAATCGATCGCGGCTTCCAGATTGCCGTCATTCTCGGACAGCGCCTTCTTGCAGTCCATCATGCCGGCGCCCGAGCGCTCACGCAGGTCCTTCACGGCGGCGGCTGTAATCTGTGCCATGTGCTTGGCTCCCATTATGTCAGAATTTGGGGGTCCGTTAGGACAGGGAGGTGACAGCTGCGCGTCACCTTCACCAAAGCCGTTCGCGCCGGGCCTCCCGACGCCCGCACTCGCCCCGATGGGAGAGCGCGACATCCGGCAGGCCCGGCGCGAACGCTATATCATGCCTCGACGGCGTCTTCGACCGGCGGCTCTTCCAGAGCGCCGAAGTCGACGCCGGAAACCTGCTGCGCACCGCGATTGCCCTTGGTCGCGGCAGTCGCGATGGCTTCGCAGTACAGGCGGATCGCGCGGCTGGCGTCGTCGTTCGCCGGGATCGGGAACGCGATGCCGTCAGGCGAGACGTTGGAGTCGAGGATCGCGACGACCGGGATACCCAGGACGTTCGCTTCCTTGATCGCCAGCTCTTCCTTGTTCGCGTCGATCACGAACATCACGTCGGGAATGCCGCCCAGATCGCGGATACCGCCCAGCGACAGCTCCAGCTTGTCGCGCTCGCGCGTCATCTGCAGGACTTCCTTCTTGGTGAAGCCATGCGTGTCGCCCGAAAGCTTCTCCTCGAGGGTCTTCAGACGCT
>JBEVNC010000109.1:0-24654 GCA_040508315.1 Sphingobium sp. | reverse complement strand
TCATCAGCATGGGCCATGTGAAACAGGCCGAACCTGACCGCACCCGCCATCCGCTGAAACAGATCGTCGACGGCCTCGCCTATGTGAAGCGCAACCGGCTGGTGCAGGCGACGATCACGCTGGATCTGTTCGCGGTGCTGCTCGCCGGGACGACCGCGCTGCTGCCGGTCTACGCCCGCGACATATTGCATGTGGGGTCGGAAGGTCTGGGCCATCTGGCGGCTGCGCCCGGCATCGGTGCGGCGGTCATGGCTTTCTTCTTCTCCTTCTTCCCGATGAAGACCAATGTCGGGGTGAAGATGCTGGCGGCGGTCATGATCTTCGGCGGCGCGACGGTGTGCTTTGGCCTGACCGCCTTCATGCCCGCCGCGATCCAGATGCCCGTCGCGCTCGGCGCGATGGTCACATGGGGTGCGGCCGACATGGTGTCCGTGTTCATCCGCCAGTCGCTGGTCCAGCTTCACACGCCGGACGAGATGCGCGGCCGCGTCGGCGCCGTCTCGCAGCTTACTATCTCCGCCTCCAACGAACTGGGCGAGGCCGAGTCCGGTTTCCTCGCGGCGCTGGCAGGTCCGGTGGCGGCGGTGCTGATCGGTGGCCTCGGCGCGATTGCCATCACCATGGTGTGGATCAAACTCTATCCCGAGTTGAGGCTTGCACGCAGCTTCGATCCGCCCAATCTAGACAAAACCTCAACCTAGAGCCCGAAGCCAAGGAGAGTTCGTCCCATGCGCGCTGCTTCCATACTCGAGACCATCGGCGGCACCCCCCATGTCCGTCTGTCCAAAATCTTCCCCGAGGCCGAGGTCTGGGTGAAGTCCGAACGGTCCAACCCCGGCGGTTCGATCAAGGACCGCATAGCGCTCGCCATGATCGAGGCGGCGGAGAAAAGCGGCCAGTTGCAGCCCGGCGGCACCATCGTTGAGCCGACATCGGGCAATACCGGCATCGGCCTCGCCATGGTCGCGGCGGTAAAGGGCTATAAACTCGTCCTCGTCATGCCCGAGAGCATGTCGATCGAGCGCCGCCGCGTCATGCTGGCCTATGGCGCGAGCTTCGACCTGACGCCCCGCGAAAAGGGCATGAAGGGCGCCATCGAGCGCGGGCTGGAACTCGTCGCACAGACCCCCGGCGCGTGGATGCCGCAGCAGTTCGAAAATCCCGCCAATATCGACGTGCATGTCGCGACGACCGCGCAGGAAATCCTGAACGACTTCCGCGACGCGCCATTCGATGTCCTTATCACCGGCGTCGGCACCGGCGGCCACCTGACCGGCTGCGCGAAGGTGCTGAAGGCGGCATGGCCGAACCTTAGGGCCTATGCGGTCGAACCGACCCTGTCCCCGGTCATTTCGGGCGGTGCGCCGGGGCCGCATCCCATTCAGGGCATCGGCGCGGGCTTTGTCCCCACCAACCTCCAGACCCAGTTCATCGACGGCGTGATTCAGGTCGATCCGAACGATGCCAAGGAATTTGCCCGGCGCAGCGCGCGCGAGGAAGGCATCCTCGTCGGCATCTCGTCCGGCGCGACGCTGGCGGCTATTGCGCAGAAGATTCCGGAACTGCCCACGGGCGCGCGCATTCTGGGCTTCAACTATGACACGGGCGAACGCTACCTCTCCGTTCCGGACTTCCTGCCGGAATAGGAGCCGCCCATGACGGATCGGGCGGACGCCGTGCGCCCATGGATCGCGGTCCTATGGATCGCGATCCTCATCGGCCTGCCCGCGCTGGTCGCGCATTACAGCCATAGTGTGCGGCCGACCGTCGCGGTCCAGCCTCAGCATGTCCGCGCGGCAAAGCCACCCACTCCGCCGCCGCCCGTCGAGCCGGTCCAGATCCTCGCCATCGGTCCCGAGGAGGCGAGGGTCGTCAACGCCGCCATCCCCTTCTCCACCGCGCCCAACCCGGCTGCCCGGCCCTTTCGGCTGATCGGCGACGCGGCGGCGCAGGATCGGGCAGTCGACTGCCTCGCCGCCGCGCAGCTTTACGAGGCCGGGGACGATCCGGCGGGCCAGCGCGCGGTCGCACAAGTCGTCCTCAACCGCTTGCGCCACCCCGCCTTTCCCAAAACCGTCTGCGCTGTTGTATTCCAAGGGGCGGAGCGGACGACGGGATGCCAGTTCACCTTCACCTGCGACGGTGCGCTTGCCCGCGCGCCCGCGCCTGCCGCATGGGAACGCGCCCGGACGCTGGCGCGGCGGATGCTGTCGGGTGAGGTGGACAAAAGGGTGGGCTATGCGACCCACTATCATACCGATTGGGTCGTCCCCTATTGGAGCGGGTCGCTCGACAAGGTTTCAGCGGTCGGCACGCATCTGTTTTTCCGCTGGCAGGGCTGGTGGGGAACGCCGGGCGCGTTCCGGGGTCGGCAGGCGGAGGGAGAGCCGGTGATCGCCCGCCTCGCCTTCCTCTCGCCCGTCCACCGCGCAGGGCCAGCACTGGCGGGCGCGGCGACGCCGCAGTCGCCCGACTTTTCCGACATGACCGGCCCTGCCATGATGATCGGCCGCGACCGCATCGGCGAGCGTTTTGGTGCGGGGCGGCTCGCGGCGATCAACTCCGCAGGCGACGCCTTCGTCATGCTCCTCGACCGCAATGCAGGCACCGCCGCCTTCGAACAGGTCGCGCGCCAAGTCTGCGCCGGGCGCACCGCCTGCCGCCTGCTCGGCTGGACGAAGGCCAACGACGTGCCCAGCGCCTTCCCGGTGGCCGAGGACGTGCTGGCCCGGATGAGCTACGCCTATATCCGCGCGACGCAGGTCGGCCTGGAACGCTCGCTCTACAATTGCCGTGAATTTCCCGACCAGCCCAAGAACCGCTGCATGCGTGAGCGTCTTTCCGTCCAAAAAGCGACGGAGTCGACAAGTCCCAGCCAAACGGAAATTGCGAAAACGCCGCCGGCCAGTTAGGCGTGACCAAATATAGGTCGCCGATCACGGGCTTGGCGGGGAGTAATGCGGATGGGGACTGCCGAACCGGCGGGCGGGGACGCCCGCAGCACCCTGCGCAGTGCCCTGCGCCCCTATGTCCGCGCGTCGATATTGTTCGGGCTCGCCTATAATCTTCTGCTGCTGATCGCGCCGCTTTACATGCTGCAGGTCTACGACCGGGTGCTGACCTCCGGATCGGTGGACACGCTGTTGCTGCTGACCACGCTGGCGGTCGCGATGTACGGCATCTATGCCGCCGCCGATGCGGGCCGCAAGCGCGTCTTCGCCCTGATGGCGGCGCGCACCGGCCAAGTGCTGGAGGGCGAGATATTCGAACGCGGCATGACCCCCGCTGGCAGCGGCAAGCGGTTCGAGGGCGCGGTGCAGGACCTGAGCCGGGTGCAGGCATTCTTCTCTACCGGCGCGGCGCAGATGCTGTTCGACATGCCGTTCGTGCCGATGTTCGTTCTTCTGGTCTTCCTCGTCCATCCGCTGCTGGGCTGCATCACGCTGATCGGCGCGGTCGTCCTTGCCCTGCTCGCCTGGGCGACGGAGCATGCGACCAAGGAACGGCTCGAGGATGCGGGCAAGCGCGAACAGGCCGCCTCCGCCTTCCTCGGCGGGATATCGCGCGCATATGGCGTGGTGACGGCCATGGGCATGAGCGCGCGCGTGCTGACGCGGTGGCGGGCGCTGCGTGCCGATGCGTCCGGCGCGGCGTTGGCGGCGGGCGGCACGGCCAATGTCTATGGCGGCATCTCGCGCAGCATAAGGCAGGTGTTACAGACACTGATCCTCGGTCTCGCCGCATGGCTGGTGCTGAAGCAGGAGATTTCAGCGGGTGCGATCATCGCGTCGTCCATCCTCTCCGGCCGGGCGCTGGGACCGATCGATCAGGCGATTGCGATGTGGAAGCCAGCCCTGCGCGCGCGGCGCGGCTGGACCGATCTGCTGGCCTATCTGTCCGACGTGCCCCGCCACGACGCCGTGACCGCGCTGCCGACGCCGGAGGCGCGCGTCGTGCTCGACGCCATGGCGGTGCAAATTCCGGGCGCGCCCGCGGCGCTGCTCCCCGCCATGACGTTCGCCCTGCAACCGGGCCATATCGTGCTGGTGCTGGGGCCGAGCGGACAGGGCAAGAGCGCGCTTCTCCAGACGCTGGCGGGGGCATGGCAGCCGGGCGGCGGCACGGTGTCGCTGGGCGGGCGGGACCTGCATGCCTGGGCCGCGCTCGATCGGGGCCGCCATGTCGGCTATCTGCCGCAGCATACCGACCTGCTGCCCGGCACGGTGCGCCAGAATATCGAGCGGTTCAGCGATGGCAGCGACGAGGCCGTGATCGCGGCGGCGCAGGCGGTGGGCGCGCATCCCGCCATCATATCGCTGCCCGATGGCTATGATACGCCGGTCATGGCGGCCGGGCCGATCTCCATGGGCCAGCGGCAATTGATCGGCCTTGCCCGCGCCAATTATGGATCGCCGCCACTGATGCTGCTCGACGAACCCAGCGCCAGCCTGGACCAGCGCGCCGTCGCCAGCCTGATGGAATTGCTCAACGCCTGCCGGAAGGACAGGCGCACCGTCATCGTCGCTACGCACGACCACCGGCTGCTGGGCGTCGCCGACCTGATCCTGCTTCTCGAAAAGCCCCGCCCCCGCCTGCTGCCGCGCGACGAGTTCCTGCGCGCGATGAATAGCGGACGCAGCCAGCCCCAACCCATTGCGGTGGCGCCATGAAGATGCCGGAATTTCTGGGCGACCGGCTGGTCTCCATCACGGCGATGGTCTGCATCCTCGGACTGGGCGGCTTTTTGCTCTGGGCCGCGTTCGTGCCGCTGGCCGAGGGTGTGGCGGCAACCGGCCATGTCGTAGCCGAGCAGAACCGCAAGGTCGTGCAACATCTGGAGGGCGGCATCGTCCGACGCTTAGCCGTGCGTGAGGGCTCGATGGTGCGGCAGGGCGACATATTGGTGGTGCTGGACGATGTGCGCGCCAGCGCCGAACGCGCGCAGGCGGCGCAAAGCGTCGGCGCGCTGCGGGCGTCCGTCGACCGGCTGACCGCGCTCGCCAACGGTTCGCAGACGCTGACCTTCTCCGCCACGAACGACCTGCGCCTCGACGCGCCGAAACTGGCCGCGATGCAGGCGCAGGAGCGCAGCATGTTCGAGCAGCAGCGTGGCGCCTTCTCCGCCGACCGGGGTGTGCTTGGCGCGCGGCGCGGTGCGCTCAACACCAATGCGGTGAACAAGGATCGGCAGATCGCCGCCGTGCAAAGCTCGCTCAAGCTGGTTCGCGACAATCTGGCGCAGCGCCGCAACCTGCTCGCGCGGCAGCTCATTCGCCGTGATTCGGTGGAGCAGCTGGAGCAGCAGGAGGCCAATCTGGAGGTCGAGCTGGCCCGGCTCGACGCCGAGCGCAACTATTCCGCGGGCCAGGCGGGCGAGGTCGGCGAACAGCTGGTCAAGACACGGGCGGACTTCCTTGCGGGCGTATCGGCAGACCTTCTGAAAGCGCGCACCGAACTGCAGACGGCGGAGCAGGCGTTGCGCGCCACCGACGACATACTGAACCGCACGGTCCTGCGTGCGCCCATCGGCGGCAAGGTGCTGAACCTCGCCTTCACGACGCCGGGCGGCGTCATCCGGTCGGGCGAGCCGATCATGGAGATCGTGCCGACCAGCCCGACCCTGATCGCGCAGGTCCAGATCCGCCCCGGCGCACGCGATGCGGTATTCGCCGGCCTGCACGTCCGCGCGAAACTCAACGTCAACAAAAGCTGGGATGCGCCCGCCATGCAGGGCCGCGTACTGGACGTCAGCGGCGACTTGAAGACGGTGGAGCAGACCGGTGCCACCTATTATGAGGCGCGATTGCTGCTGGAGCCGGGCAAGGATTTGCTCAGCCGTTATGACGTGGTGCCGGGTATGCCGGTGGAAGCCTATGTCGATTCGGGCGCGCGGCGGACGTTCCTGAGTTATCTGGTGGAACCGCTCAGCGACATCGTACGGCGCGGGTTGAATTAGGCGTCACGCCCCGCCGAAGTGGACCTAATGCTAGAATAACCCCGGCACCTCGCGCTGCGCCGTGCGCGGCCGATCCGGCATCAGCAATGCCCGCTCGGCAGCCACCCCTACCCGGTCGGACCGCAAGGCTGCGGTTGCGGAGCCGATGGGTGTGCACCCACCACCCACGATGAAATCCAGTGCCTGCCGCGTCATCGCCTCCCGCGCGTCGCCCAGCGGATAGCCGATATCGTCCTCGCTCCGGCAACTCACCCGCACGCTGGACGCGATGCCGTTATAATAATCCCCTGCCCGCGCGCTGTTTTCCGTCTTGAACGCGATCACGCGCAGCCGGTCGTCGCATTCCGCGCGGTCGATGGCGATCTGCCCTACCGGCTTGCCATAGGTATTGCCGCCGACCAGCACCGCCCGATCCCCCAGATAGGGGATGAAGCCGTTGATGACGAGCTCGCTCGCCGAAGCCGTGCTGCCCGTGCCGATGAAGGCGACCCGCGTCGGCGCTATCGATTGCGGCTGGGAGGCGAAATAGTGCGTCCGGTTTTGCGCCGATTTCTCGGGGCGGTAGGTCATGTAGGAGAACACGTCGCTCGGCGTCCGGCCGCCACCCATCAGGTCGCCCAGCAACTCCGCGATGGAAACCAGCCCGCCGCCATTATACCGCAGATCCACCACGATCTCGGTCACGCCCTGCGCCCGGAACTGCGCGAAGGCGTTGCGCAGCGCCGGGTCGGCGGTCGAGATGAAGGTGCGCAGGTTCACATAACCGATGCGATGCCCCGAATAGTCGATGATCCTGCTGCCATAGCGCGAGGAGACCGGGGTCAACTCGAACGCACGCTTGGTCACGGTGACGTTGCGCGTCCCGCCAGCGTCGGCGATGCGCAGCACGAGCACCGTGCCATCCGTATCCGGCCCGAGTGCCGCCTCGACACCCGCCAACCCTTCTGCCGTCGCAATAGCGCTCACGGTGCGCAGGTTGGCGGTCGTCGTGCCGATCGCCAGCACCTCCGCGCCCCGGTCGATCCCCGCGTTCAGCGCCGGGCTACCCTCGAACGCCTCCAGCACGAACAGGCGCCGCTGCGCCGGATCCGTCGCGAACCGGACACCCAGCCCGACGTCGGAGCCGGAGGAATAATAGGCATTCTCCTCCGCGATGGAGGTCAGATAGGTGAAATAGCGGTCGCGCCCCTGTCCCCGCGCGGTCGCGGTCAGCGCGTCGACATAGGCATCCGCCGTAGAATAGGGCGACGGGTCCAGCGAGGCCGGCAGCGTCTCGGGGAACAGATACCATTCGCGAAGCTGCGCCGCCGCCCAGTCTTGCCGCGACCGCAGCGTACAGGCGGTCAGGCCGGGCACGGGAACGGGCGACGGTGTAGGCGTGGCGCTCGGGGCAGGCGGCGGGCTGGACCCGTCGCCGCCACCGCCACAGGCGGTCAGCATGGCGGCCGTCGCGACCATCCATGTCCCGGTCAGCAACCCCCTCATCATGCCGATAGCCCCCGCCCGTTCAGATTTCGACCTGACTGCCCAGTTCCACCACCCGGTTGGTAGGCAGGCGGAAAAACTCCATCGCGCTTTCCGCGTTGCGCAGCATCCACGCGAAGATCTTCTCCCGCCAGATCGCCATGCCCGGCCTCGCCGAGGGCAGCAGGGTCTGGCGTGCTAGGAAGAAGCTGGTCTCCATCATCTTGAACGACTGGCCGCAGCCATGCACCTGCGCCAGCGCGGCGGGCACGTCCGCCTCCTCCATGAAGCCATAGTTCAGGACCAGACGGAAAAAACCATGGCCCAGGTCGTCGATGCGATAGCGCTTCCCGTCGGGCATGACGGGCACATCCGCGATCTTCACGGTGAGCAGGACCACCCGGTCGTGCAGCACTTTGTTGTGCTTGAGGTTATGCAGCAGCGCGTGCGGCACGCCGTCGGAGGTCGATGTCATGAACACCGCCGTGCCTGCCACCCGCACCGCGCTGTTGGCGGCGGAGGCCACAAACACCGGGATCGGCATCGCCGACTCGCGCAGGCGATCCTGCATCAGCTTGCGGCCGCGCGCCCATGTGGTGAGCAGCGTGAAGGCGATCAGCCCGATCAGCAGCGGGAACCAGCCGCCATCGGGCACCTTCGTCAGGTTCGACGCAAAATAGGCGCCGTCCACGAGGTAGAATATGGTCAGCAGCGGGATCGAGACACGGCGCGGCCATTTCCAAACATGGAGCAGCAATACGGTCAGCAGCACATTGTCGATGAACATCGCGCCCGTCACCGCGATGCCATAGGCCGCCGTCAGGTTGGACGATGTCTGGAAGGTCAGGACCAGCAGGATGACCATGACCATCAGGCCCCAGTTGATCAGCGGGATATAGATTTGTCCCGCGGTCGAGGCGTTGGTGTGCGTGATGCGCAGGCGCGGCATGAAACCGAGCTGGATCGCTTGCTGCGTGACGGAGAAGGCGCCGGAAATCACCGCCTGCGACGCGATGATCGCAGCCAGCGTCGCGATGCCGACCAGCGGCAACTGGAACCACAAGGGCGCGAGATTATAGAAGGGACTGGCCAGGGCAGAAGGGTCGCGCATCAGCAGCGCGCCCTGCCCCATATAGTTGATGATGAGCGCGGGCAGTACGAAGACCAGCCAGGATATGCGGATCGGCTTGCGCCCGAAATGGCCCATGTCGGCATACAGCGCCTCCGCGCCCGTCACGGCCAGCACGACCGACCCCAGCGCGAGGAACGCCGGAAGCGGCGACAGTTCGAAGAAATGAAACGCCCAATAGGGGTTCAATGCATTGAGCACATAGGGCGTCTTGAGGATGCTCAGCACCCCCAGCACCGCGATGCACAGGAAATAGGCCAGCATGATCGGACCGAAGAAGCGCGCGACCAGATTGGTGCCCGCCCGCTGGATGGAGAATAGGAAGACGAGAATGCCCAGCGCGGCCGGCACCACGATGCCTGTGAAATTGCTGTTGACGACACCCAGACCCTCGACCGCCGACAGCACCGACACCGCAGGGGTAATCATGCTGTCACCGTAGAAAAGCGATGTCGCGAACACGCCGAGCAGCACTATGCCAGCGCTCCAGCGCCGCGGCCCGGCACTGCTGCGATTGATGAGCGCCAGCAGCGCCAGGCTCCCGCCCTCGCCCTTATTATCCGCGCGCATGATGATGGAGACATATTTCAGCGAGACGACCAGCATCATCGACCAGAACATCAAGCTGATGACGCCGAGGATATGCTCATTGTCGAGCGTGAGTTGATGATGCCCGGCAAAGGTTTCGCGAAAGGCATAGAGCGGGCTGGTGCCGATATCGCCAAAGACGATGCCGATGGCGCCGACCGCCAGCTTCAGCATCCCGTCAGGATGGCAATGGCCGTGCGGATTCTCGCCCTCGGCGGGCACCGATGCCCCGTCCGGAACAGGCCCTGTCTTGCCAGCGTCATCGCTCATGCGTGCAGTTCCGATCCCAACGAAATCGGGGGCGCGCCTAGCATGGCCCGCATACCCACGCAATGCCGCAAGGGCATCACTGGTTCCCGCCAGACTGCGCGGCGAGCATGCGGTCGATGGCAGCGATGTTGTTTTCCAGCTCGGCGCGGAACGGGGTTCCCTCGCGCAGGCTGGTCACGAGATCGGCCCACATCGCTCGAGCAGGTTGCAACTGCCCCGACTGGGCGAGCGCGAGGCCGTAGAAAAACCGTGGGCTCGGCGCGTCAGGCGCGAGCGCCAAAGCGCGGCGATAGGCATGATCGGCGGCGGGCGACAGCACGCCCTCGCCATGCAGGACCAGCGCGTTGCCCAGACCGACCCACAAATTCGGGTCCTTCGGATCGTCGCGCACCGCCGCGACCAGGACATTGGCCGCATCCTGGGTCTTTCCGGCGCGCGCTAGACCGTCGGACATGACGAGCCATTTGGTCGCGGGGCTGACCCGTTCGCCCATGCTGCGCCGCCGGTCGGCCATCGCCTCGTCGAAGCGGATGCCGCGTCCTTCATTCGCCGCGACCGGCTTGCCCGGCAGCGCGGGGTCGCCCTGCCACGCATAGCCTGCAATGCCGATCAGCAGCGCGGCGGCGACAGGCTCCCAGCCGGTCCGGCCAAGCCGAGCAAACAGGGCGATCCCGGCAGCGGCCACAAGCGCCAGCGCCCCCGCGATATACAGACCGTTCATCCGCGCGCCCTCCGCCTGAACCGCGAAGCGACAAGCGTGCAGCCGACCAGCAACAGCACGACAGGCGCGGCCCAGAGCGGCCACAGGATCGGATCGGCGCTGGGTGCGTAGCTGATCCAGTCGCCATAACGCTCGATCAGCCATTTGCGGATCGCCTCCGGATCTTCGCCCGCCTTGATGCGGGCACGGATTTCGGAGCGCAGGTCGCTTGCCATGCTGGCATTGCTGTCCGCGATGGACTGGCTCTGGCAGGTGACGCAGCGGATCGTCTGCATCAGGTCGCTGGCCTTCTTCTCCAGCGCTGGGTCTTCCAATTGCGTGTCGGCATAGGGCGCGGGCGGCAGCGCCGTCTGGGCGGACAGCACGACCAGCAGGAACGGGAGGGCAAGCCGTCTCATTGCGCCGCCTCCGCCAGCTTTTGCCGGATGAGCGGCAGATGTTCGGCGCGTATGTCGCCGATATGCTGGTAACGGATGATACCCTTGCCATCGATCACGAAGCTTTCCGGCACGCCCGACGACCCCAGCGCCAGCTGCAGCGCGGAGCGCGCATCGAGACCGATACGGCGATAGGGATTGCCCCACCGCCCCAGGAACCCGTCCACATCGGGCCGCGCATCGCGGATCGCGACGCCGTCGATAGGCACGCCCGAGCGCGCCAGTTCCATGAGTTGCGGCGATTCGGCGGCGCAGGGCACGCACCAGCTCGCAAAGATGTTGAGGATGCGCGGCTTGCCTGTCGCCATGTCCTTCGCGGAGAGACCGGGCTGGCCGGTCGCCGCTGCAGGCAATGCGAAGGCGGGCAATGGCTGGCCCACCATGCGCGAACGGATCTGGCGGTCGTCGGGCTTGAGCAGCCCGCTCCCCACCAGCGCGATGAAGCCGGCGAACACGGCCAGCGGCGCCCAGAGCAGCCAGTGCTTCATGCGATGCCCGCCTGCGTCGACCGACGCCGCCGCAGCCATCCGCGACCCCAACGCCCGATGATCGACAGCACGCCGCCCAGCCCGATCAGTCCGCCACCGGCCCAGATCAGCGTCACGAACGGCTTCCACCAGATGCGAAGCTGCCAGCGGCCATCGTCCAGCGACTCGCCCAGCACGAGGTAGAGCTGCCCACCCCAGCGGGTCAGCTGCGCGGACTCCGTGGTCGGCGTCGGCGGATTGGGGAAGAAGCGCGCCTGCGTGCGCATCTCGCTGACCGCGCTGCCGTTTCGCGACACGTCGAAACGCCCCTCCATCGCGGTCCAATTGGGGCCGGCCAGCGGCTCCACCGATTTGAAGGCGATAGTCCATCCCGCCGTTTCGATCCGCTCGCCCGGACGTGCCGCAACCAGCGTCTCGACGCTGAACGCGCTTTCGGACGCCATGCCCGCCATGCTGACCGCACAGCCGAAATGCGCGATGACCATGCCATAGGTGAACAGCGGCGTGCGGCGCAGGTTACGGCCCCACAATGGCGCAAGGCTGGCGACAGCGACCAGTGCCGCCGCGACGAGGCCGAGCAGCGGCAGCACGCCGATCCGCCCGCCGACGAAGATCAGAAGCGCCGCCAATGCTACCACTCCGGCGGCCAGGGGAACGGCAATGCGCTTCGCCACGGCCTTGAGGTCGTCGCGCCGCCAGCGCGTCACTGGCCCGGCTGCCAGCACGACCATCAATGCCAACGCGATCGGTCCCGCAACGCCGTTGAAATAGGGCGGACCCACCGAAACCTTCGTCCCCATCGCCTCGGTCAGCAGCGGGTAGAGCGTACCGATCAGGACGAGGCCGAGAATGACCGTCAGCAGCAGGTTGTTGATGACCAGCATCGCCTCGCGGCTTACCGGCTCGAACCGCGATCCCTCGCGCACCGCTCCGACGCGCGCACCGAACAGCGCCAGCGCCCCGCCGATATAGAGGGCCAGCAGGATCAGGATGAATGTGCCGCGCCGGGGATCGACCGCAAAGGCATGAACGCTGGTCAGGATGCCCGACCGGACGAGGAAGGTGCCGACCATCGACATGGAGAAGGCGACCACCGCCAGCATGACCGTCCATGCGCGCAGGCCGTCGCGCGTCGCCAGTACCGATACGCTATGCAGCAGCGCCGTCGCGGCCAGCCACGGCATCAGCGAGGCATTCTCGACCGGGTCCCAGAACCACCAGCCGCCCCAGCCCAGCTCATAATAGGCCCAGTAACTGCCCGCCGTGATGCCCAGCGTCAGCAGCACCCACGCGCCCAGCACCCACGGCCGCATGGCGCGCGCGAAGGCCGCGTCCACCTGCCGCGTCACCAGCGCGCCGACGGCAAAGGAAAAGGCGACCGACAGGCCGACATAGCCGAGATAAAGCGTCGGCGGATGGAAGGCGAGACCGGGGTCCTGCAGCAGCGGGTTCAACCCCTGCCCGTCCACCGCAGCCGGGTTGAGCCGGGCGAAGGGGTTGGAGGCGAACAGCAGAAAGGCGTAGAAGCCCAGCGAGATCATCGCCTGCCCGCCCAGCGTCGCGATATGCGTGTCGTGCCGCAGCGCCCGTTCGAACAGCGCCACGCCCATGCCAGCCAGCCCCATCACCGTGACCCACAGCAGCATGGACCCTTCGTGATTGCCCCATGTCCCGGCGAACTTGTACAGCCACGGCTTCATCGAATGGCTGTTCGCCGCGACCAGTTCCACCGACATGTCGGACCGCAGGAACAGCATCAGCAGCATGAGGAAGGAGAAGCCGGTCAGCAGGCCCTGCGCCACCGCGACGGGCCGGACGAGCCGGGTCAGGCTTTCCTCCCCCTTCGCCACGCCCGCCCATGCGGCGATGAGCTGCAGCGCGGCCAGCGCGGCGGCGAGCCAGAGAGCGGCGAGGCCCGCTTCGGCGATCACGGTTTCACGGTCTCGATCTTGTGGGTCTTTTCATCATAGCGCATGCCCTCCAGCTCGCGGGGCATGTAGCGCTCGTCATGCTTGGCAAGCAGGTTGGACGCGACGAAGGTGCCGCGCGCATCGAACGCGCCCTCTGCGACCACGCCCGACCCTTCGCGGAACAGGTCGGGTGCGATGCCGCTGAAGGTCGCTGGCACCACCGCCTTGCCATCGCTGACATCGAAATGGACGGACACGCCGTCCGGCTGCCGCTTCAGCGATCCCTTCACCACCATGCCGCCCAGCCGGATCGCGCGGCCCGGCTCCACCGCCTGTGCCCGTGCCTCGCTCGGCGTATAGAAATAGGCGGCCTCGTCCTTCAGCGCCGACATGGCGAGCAGGACTGCGCCGATCAGCGCGGCGACCGCCACGATGACCAGTATCAGCCTTTGGTGCTTGCCCTTGATGGCGGCCACGTCAGTCCCGTCCCGACCGCAGTTCGTCGGCACGCTGCTCCGCCCGGCGCATCGCGCCCCACGACCAGATGCTCACGGCGAACGTTCCCGCGAATGTGAGCGCGTAAGCCGCGATCACGAATGGCCAGGGGTTCATGCGCGCGCCATCCGGCGCAACCGCGCCTCGACCCGGTTATTGGCGAGGATCGCGCGCATCTGAAGGATGACGATGGCCGCGAACCACAGCGAAAAGCCTAGCACCGTCAGGCCCAGCGGCCACAACATGCTGGGCGCGATGGCCGAGCCGGTCAGGGATATGCTGGGCGACTGATGCAGGCTGTTCCACCACACCACCGACCCCTTGATGATCGGAATGTTGACCGCACCGACAATGCCATAGATCGCCGCGACCCGGCTGACCCCGCCCTGCTCGGCCGAACGCGCACTGGCCGAGGCGAGCGCGATATAGCCGAGATACAGGAACAGCAGCACCAGCATCGACGTCATGCGCCCATCCCACTGCCACCACGTGCCCCATGTCGGCCGCCCCCAGATGGAGCCGGTCGCAAGGCAGATGGCCGTGAACAGAGCGCCCGGCACCGCAACGGCGCGCGCCGCGATTCCCGCCAGCGGATGTCGCCACACGATCTGCGCCACGCCCGCCAAAGCGATGCCTGTCCATCCGCCCATGCCCAGCCAGGCGGCGGGGACATGCACATAGAGGATGCGGAAACTGTCACCCTGCAGATAGTCGGCAGGCGCCAGGAACAGGCCGGAAACGCAGCCCGCGAGAATCAGCGCCACCCCGCCCCAGAACAGCCAGGGCGCGAGCGGGCGAACTATTCCCAGAAACCGCGCAGGATTGGCGTAGGCGTGCATCGGGCCGCTCATAATGCCATGCGTGGCCCAACGCCAGCGCGCTTTGTGGCATGGTCATACAGGTGAGCCGACCTGTTGCAGCCACGCCTCTACATCGCACCAGAAATCCTTTTTTGTTACAATGGGGCGACAAGCGGGCCTTTCGTCATTATATGCCGCGCCAAGCGGACGGCCTGACCGTCCATCCCTGAAATTGACACGGGCGATGCGCATGCTCACCACCCATCCCTTCGACGACGACAAGTTGCGCGAGGAGTGCGGCATTTTCGGCGTTCATGGTGCCGAGGGCGCTTCCGCCATCGTCGCCCTCGGCCTCCACGCCCTCCAGCATCGCGGCCAGGAAGCGGCCGGGATCACCAGCTGGGACGGCAAGGATTTCCATACCCACCGGGCCATGGGCCATGTCGCGGGCAATTTCGACCGCGACGACGTGATTCGGCCGCTGGCAGGCGATGTCGCCTGCGGCCATGTCCGCTACTCGACCACGGGCGACACGGCCCTGCGCAATGTGCAGCCGCTCTATGCCGAACTGTCGTCGGGTGGCTTCGCCGTCGCGCATAATGGCAATATCTCCAACGCCATGACGCTGCGGCGCGAACTGGTGCGGCGCGGGTCGATCTTCCAGTCGACCAGCGACACCGAAGTCATCATCCATATGGTGGCGACCTCCAATTATCGCACCCTGCTCGACCGCTTCATCGACGCGCTGAAGCGAGTCGAGGGTGCCTATTCGCTGATCTGCATGACGCCGGAGGGCATGATCGCCTGCCGCGACCCGCTCGGCATCCGGCCGCTGGTCATGGGACGGCTGGGCGACGCGGTGATCTTCGCGTCCGAGACCGTCGCCTTCGACGTGGTGGACGCCGAGTTCATCCGCACGGTCGAGCCGGGCGAACTGATCGTGGTGACGCATGGCGGCGAAATCCGTTCGCACCGCCCGTTCGGCGAGAATCATGCCCGCCCCTGCATCTTCGAGCATGTCTATTTCTCGCGCCCCGACTCCATCGTCGACGGCAACAGCATCTATTCGGTGCGCAAGGCCATTGGTGCGCAACTCGCCATCGAGAACCCGGTCGAGGCTGACCTCGTCATCCCCGTGCCGGATTCGGGCGTTCCTGCCGCCATCGGCTATGCCCAGCAGTCCGGCATTCCGTTCGAACTAGGCATCATCCGTTCGCACTATGTCGGCCGGACCTTCATCCAGCCGGGCGACAAGGTCCGCCATCTCGGCGTGAAGCTCAAGCATAACGCCAATCGCGCGCTGATCGCCGGCAAGAAGGTCGTCCTGATCGACGACTCCATCGTGCGCGGCACCACCAGCCTCAAGATCGTGCAGATGATGCGCGAAGCGGGCGCGAGCGAAGTCCACATGCGAATCGCGAGCCCGCCGACACGCCACAGCTGCTTCTACGGCGTCGACACGCCCGAACGCGCAAAGCTGCTGGCCCACCGCTTCGACATGGAGGGCATGCGCAACGCCATCCATGCCGACAGCCTCGCCTTCGTGACCATCGGCGGCCTCTACAAGGCGCTGGGCGAATCGCAGCGAGCGGACATCCATCCGCAATATTGCGATGCATGCTTCACTGGCGACTATCCGACCCGCCTCACCGACCTGGACGAGCAGGACGAGGGCGAACAACTCACGCTGCTGGCCGAACGGGTCAACTGACGCACCACCTCCCGACGATTTTTCCAGGACGATCATGAGCGACAATCTTCCGCTTTCCGGGCGCCTCGCCCTTGTCACGGGCGCGAGCCGGGGCATCGGCGCGGCCACCGCGCTGGCGCTGGGTAAGGCTGGCGCGCATGTCGTCCTCGTCGCGCGCACCAGCGGTGGGCTGGAAGCGGTGGAGGAGGCGATCCACAATGCGGGCGGCAGCGCGACCATCGCCCCGCTCGACCTGACGGATGGCGAGAGCATCGGCCGTCTCGCCGCGGCCATCGCCGGACGGTGGGAGGCGCTCGATATCCTGCTGCTCAACGCCGCGACGCTCGGCACATTGTCGGCGGTCCCGGCCATCGACGCGAAGGAACTGTCGCGGGTGATGACGCTCAACGTCCTGTCGCAGCAGGCGCTGCTGGCCGCGTTCGACCCGCTGCTCCGCAAGAGCGCCGATGCCCGCGTCGTGGCCGTGACCACCGGCGTCGCCGCGGCCCCGCGCGCCTTCTGGGGCGCTTATGGTGCGTCCAAGGCTGCGCTGGAGGTGCTGGTGAGCGCCTATGGGCAGGAGGTGGCCCGCGTCACCAAGATCCGCACCCACGTCCTCAACCCCGGCGCCACCCGCACCGCGATGCGCGCACGGGCCTATCCCGGCGAAGACCCCAAGACGGTGAAGGAGCCGGAAGTCGTCGCGGATGCGGTGCTGGACCTGGTCACGACTGACCGGCCGGACGGATTTCGGCTGGATCTCGGGAAATAACCAACTGCCCCTTCCGCAAGCGGGAGGGGAGCGGTTAGTCCCGCAGCAGCGTCACCTGCCACACATCGATCCCGCCGCCGCGAAACCCGCCTTCGCAATACATCAGATAATAGCGCCAGAGGCGCACGAACTGCTCGTCATACTCGGCGCGTAATTGCCCCGCGTCGATGGCAGCGTCGAACCGCTCCCGCCATTCCAGCAGGGTCCGTGCATAATCGCGGCCCATCGACCGCTCATCGGTCCAGTTCAGGCCCGCAGCCTCCGCCAGCGCCCGGAACCGGCTCTTCGCGATCAGGCAGCCACCGGGAAACACATAGGTCTGGATGAAATCGGCGCTGCCTGCATAGGCGTCGAACAAAGCGTCATCGATGCTGATGAACTGGATGGCGGCGCGCCCGCCCGGCCGCAGCAGCCGGTGGATGGCGGCAAGATATTCGGGCCATTGACGCTGCCCTATCGCCTCCACCATCTCCACACTGGCAATGGCGTCATAGGGACCGCCATCATGATCGCGATAATTGGCGAGGTGGACGGCCCCCTGCCCCGCCAGCACATCGTCCGCGAACCGTTTCTGCTCGGCCGAAAGGGTCAGGCCCTCATAGGACAAGTCCGGAAACCGGGCTATTGCGCGCGCGGCCAACGAACCCCAGCCGCAACCGATTTCCAGCAACCGACCGCCCTCGCCCAATGCCAGCCGGTCGAGCAGCGCGTCGATCTTGGCCCCCTGCGCCTCCTCCAGCGCCATGTCGGGCCGGGCGTACAGGGCGCTGGAATAGGTCATGCTCCGGTCGAGCCACAGCGCGTAGAAAGCGTTGCCGAGGTCGTAATGATAGGCGATGTTGCGCCGCGCGCCCCGGCGGCTATTGGCGCTCAGCCCATGCCACAGGCGGATCAGAAATCGCGTCGGCCCGGATGCGCGCGCGGCGTCGCCCAGCGACCGGCCATTAGCCATGAACAACGCGAACAGCGGCACCGGGTCGGGGCTTTCCCACTCCCGCTTCATCCAGGCGCGATACCAGCCGACCGATCCCGACAGGCCCAGCCGCACCAGTGCCCGCCAGCTATGGAGATGGACGACGCAGCGCGGCCCGTCCGCACGTCCGCCCAATATGCGGATACGGCCATCGGGCAAATGCCCCTCCAGGCTGCCGACCTCCAGACCTTCGTCGATACGGTCCAATATGCGGTGAAAGCGGCTGGCCGGCATGTGCGCCAGCAAACCCGACCCCGTTCTGGCGAATAGTGGGTCGACCGAGGCCAGTCGCGGCGCTTGTCTGGGGCCGGGCGCGTTCATGCTGTCGGACTATGGCGCATGGTTCATGTCCTGTCCAATCACCCTTTGACCTGCGCATAGGCGGCGAGCGCCCTCTCCCGCCCCTCCCGATGGCCGATGACCGGCGCGGGATAATCGCGCGGCCTTTTGCCCGATGTCTCGGGATCGTGAATGGCCGCATCGTCGAGCCCGGCCAGTTCCGGCACCCAGCGCCGGATATAGTCGGCCGCGTCGAACTTGGCCGATTGCGTCAGCGGCGCCATGATCCGGCCGAACATGTTGGCGTCCAGACCGGTGCCAGCAACCCACTGCCAATTGGTGCAATTATTGCCGTAATCCGCATCGACCAGCGTATCCCAGAACCATTGCTCCCCTTCGCGCCAGTCGATCAGCAGATGCTTGATGAGGAAGCTCGCAGTGATCATGCGGACGCGGTTGTGCATCCACCCGGTCGCCCAGAGCTGCCGCATGCCGGCATCCACGATGGGATAGCCGGTCTCGCCCTTTTGCCATGCACGCAGATCGGCCTTGGCTGCCGCGCCGCTACGCCAGCGCAGGGCATCGAATCGGTCCCGTCCGTTGCGGCTTCCATAATCGGGGAAACTGGCGATAATCCCCTGCGCATAGTCGCGCCAAATCAGTTCCAGCTTGAAGGTCTCGGCGCCCGCGGATCGCCCGTGCACCGCGTGCCAGACGGTGGCAGGCGATACCTCGCCGAAATGCAGATGTGGCGACAGGCGGGAGCTTCCCTCCTCGGACGGGCGGTTTCGTGCGTCCCCATAGTCGGGCACGATGTCGGAAAGGTCGGCAACCCGCTCCTTCGCACCCGCCTCGCCTGGCGTCCAATCCTCGGCAAATCCCTTTGCCCAGTCGGGCCGGGTCGGCAGCAACGCCCAGTCGGTCAGCTTGTCGCTGGCGGGCCAGTGGGCGGGGCCATGTACGGACTGCGGGGCCTGTTTCGGCGCGGGCGGCGGCATGTGCTGGAGCACGGCGCGCGAAAATGGCGTGTAGATGCGATAGGGATCGCCCGATCCGTTCGTCACCGTGCCGGGGGGCAGCAGGTAATTGCCGTCATGGCACACGACATCGATTCGCTTCGCCACCGCCCGCTCGGCATTGCGCCACCACGGCTCATAATGCCGGATGCAGTGGACCCGCGATGCGCCGGTCTCTTCCGCCAGTTTGCCGAGTTCGCCATCGCTCGTCCCGCGGCGAAGGATCAACCGCGCCCCCTTCGCACGCAGCGCCTCGTCCAGCGCCGACAGGCTGTGGTGAAGCCACCAACGATTGGCGCCGCCCATGCGGCGATGCCGCGGCGTATCGTCATCCAATATATAGACGGGCACCACCGGACCATCTTCCAGCGCCGCGATCAAGGCGGCGTGGTCGGACAGGCGCAAATCCTGCCGGAACCAGAGTAGAACGGGGGCAGCGGTCATGGGGTGAAGGCGATGGGATCGGACATGGACAAACGCCATACGCGGCAACACCGCGCATGTTCCAGCGACTCAGGGATTGGCAGCCTCGCCGCTTCGCTTCTCGAAATGATAGGCGCGCTCCACCCTGGCGACATGCAGGCTGTAGGACGCATACCAGATCTCGCGGCCGGATCGCTGGGCGAGCACATGATCGGCGTTGCGTTTCCACGCTGCGATGGCGTCGAGATCACGCCAGTAAGATATTGTGATACCAATCTCTTCCCGCGCGCTGTCCATGCCGAGATTGCCCGGCTGCGCGGCCGCCAGTTCCGCCATCAGGTTCGCCGCCGCGCCATAGCCTTCACCATCGGCATCGGTCCGATCGGATGTGAATATCACCGCATAATAAGGCGGTTCGGCGTCGATCATGGTAGCGACTCCCAGGCTTTGTCGCCGCCCGTATAAACCTGCATCAGTGCCGCCAAAAGATCGCGCTCCAGCCGCAATCGTCGCAGCGCCTGCGATGGTGCTTGAACGCCGGGGGCGCCCCTGTACAGCTTGAGGCGACACCGCTTCTCTTCACTCGAACTGCAGCAGGACCATGACCGATTACGCCAGCCTTCCCTATCGTCCCTGTGTCGGCATCATGCTGGTCAATCGCGAAGGCCTCGTCTTCGTGGGCCAGCGCATCGACAGTAAGGAAGGCGACGCCTGGCAGATGCCGCAGGGCGGCGTCGATCCCGGCGAGGACGCGGAAACGGCGGCCCTGCGCGAGCTTTGGGAGGAGACGGGCGTCATATCCAACCATGTCCAGATCCTCGCCCGCAGCGCGGAAGAACTGCTCTACGATCTGCCCGACGAACTGATCGGGCGGCTATGGGGCGGCAAATATCGCGGCCAGCGCCAGATATGGTTTCTCCTGCGCTTCCTTGGCACGGACACCGACATCGACATCGCGACCAAGCATCCGGAGTTCGACTCCTGGCGCTGGGCATCGCCCGAGTCCCTTCCCGAACTCATCGTGCCCTTCAAAAAGAAGATCTACCGTGCTGTCCTGGCGGAATTCCGGGACCTGATCTGATCTAGCTGACGCTCTCCAGCCGCCCGTCATGCAGGCGCACCACGCGGTCCATCCGCTGCGCCAGCCGCTCATTATGAGTCGCGATCAGCGCCGACGATCCCTCGCCGCGCACCAGCGACAGGAACTCGGCGAACACCACTTCGGCGGTGCGCTCATCGAGATTGCCGGTGGGTTCGTCCGCCAGCACGATAGCGGGACGGTTGGCGAGCGCGCGCGCCACGGCCACGCGCTGCTGCTCGCCGCCCGAAAGCTGGCTCGGCTTGTGGGTCAGGCGCGCAGCGAGGCCCAATTTGGTCAGCAGTTCGGACGCACGCTCCTGCGCTTCGGCATCGGTCGCGCCGCGGATGAGTTGCGGCAGCACGACATTCTCCATCGCGCTGAAATCGGGCAGCAAATGGTGGAACTGATAGACGAAGCCCAGCGAATCGCGGCGCAACCGCGTGCGTCCGTCATTGCCCAGCTTCGCCGCTTCTTCTCCGCACAGCTGGATCGATCCGCCATAGCCGCCTTCCAGCAGCCCGACCGCCTGCAACAGCGTCGACTTGCCAGTGCCGGACGGCCCGAGCAGGCCGACGATCTCGCCGCGCGCGATGGACAGGTCGACACCGCGCAGCACGTCGATGCGCGCCTCGCCCTGCTGAAAGCTGCGTGTCAGGCCGACGGCGCCCAGAATCTCGTCACTCATAGCGCAGCACCTCCACCGGGTCGGTATTCGCGGCCTTGAACGCGGGGTAGAGCGTCGCGAGGAAGCTGAAGAAGATCGCCATCGCGCAGATCACCGCGATCTCCACGGGATCGGGCTTGGACGGCAGCTCGGTCAGGAACCGCACGGAGGGGTCCCAGATATTCTGGCCCGTCACGAACTGGATGCCGTTGAGCACATTCTGACGAAAGAACAGGATGATCAGGCCAAGTCCCAGCCCTGCCAGGGTCCCCAATGTGCCGATCGACAGGCCCACCGTCACGAAGATGCGAAGCAGGCTAGCGCGCGACGCGCCCATCGTCCGCATGATCGCGATGTCGCGCGTCTTCGCGCGCACCAGCATGATCAACGACGACAATATGTTGAACACCGCCACCAGGATGATCAGCGACAGGATGACGAACGACACTACCCGGTCCACCTGTAGCGCCTCGAACAGGCTGGCGTTCATCTGCCGCCAGTCCACCACCACGGCGACGCGCGACAGCGCATCGGCGAGCGGGGCGAGAATCGGACCGACCCGGTCGGGGTCGGTCGTCTGCAACTCCACCATCCCCACCTTGTCGCCCATCAGCAGCAACTTCTGCGCGTCGGCCATGGGCAGGATGATGAAGGCCTTGTCATAGTCGTAGACGCCGATCTCCACCACCGCCCCGATCTCATAGGGCAGCTGGCGCGGCACCGTGCCGAATGGGGTGGAGCGGCCTGCGGGGTTGAGGATGCTGATCGTGTCGCCGACCCGCACCCCCAGATTCTCCGCCAGCCGGACACCGATGGCAACGCGGCCCGAACCCGTGTCGACCGCGCGCAGATCGCCCGCCACCACCTTGTCCTTCAACGAGGGGTTGGCGCGGATGTCCTGCACCGTCATGCCGCGCACCAGCGCCGCCTCCACCCGTCCGTCATGTATGGCGAGCAGCGGCTGCTCGATCAGCGGCGTCGCGCCAACGACACCGGGCGTCGCGCGCGCCTTCTGCGCGACCGCGCGCCAGTCATTGAGGCGTCCGTCATAGCCCTGGATCACGGCATGGCCGTTCAGCCCCACGATCTTGTCGAACAGTTCGGCGCGAAAGCCGTTCATCACGCTCATCACCACGATCAGCGCAGCAACGCCCAGCATGACGGCGATCAGGCTGATCGCGGCGACGAGAAAGATGAACCCCTCTCCGCGGCCAGGCAGCAGATATCGCCGCGCGACCAGTTTTTCGTAACGTGACAGGATCATGAGGGCGCGTATGCTCGCGTTATCGGGACCGCCACCGTCTATGGCGGCATGGGCCGAGTGGCAAGGGCGGCGTCATTCCCCTCCATTATGGAGCTGTTGCGAAATTGGCACAGCACCGCCGCCAAAATGGCGCGACCACGAAAAGGACGGTGACAGCACGGGCTGCCTCGCATAGCTCTAATCCTGCGAAGCACAGGCTATCATAGCAGGCCGTGGTTCAGGGAGGCAGCGCTCCGTTCCGAGCTTAAAGGGGGCTAAGGAACGAGTGAGCGCGCCACCAAAAGGGGGTAGACGCTAGTCGTCCAAAGGGGCGTCCGGATCAATAGGTCCGGACGCCCTGATTGTTTGTGGACTTGCCCCTGTGCGCGTTTATCTGTGCGACATCGACGGGGCTTCATGGATTCAGGGCCGTTGATGTCCGTTCTGGCTACCGCCTCAATCGAGCGCTTCCAGAACGTCGCGGATGGTCCCGACCATCTCCGCCATCTGCTCCTCCTCCACGATCAGCGGCGGGGACATGGCCAATATGTCGCCGGTGCACCTCAGCAGCAGCCCCTCCTGGAAGCAACGGCGAAACATCTCGATACCGCGTGCGCCGGGCGCGCCTTCGCGCGGGGCGAGTTCAATTCCGGCAATCAGGCCCAGATTGCGGACATCGATCACATGGCGCGCCGACGCCAGCGAATGCACGGCGGCCTCCCACAGGGGCGCCATCCTCGCACTGCGCGCGAAAAGCCCCTCCTCGGCATAGAGGCGCAACGTCGCGATTCCCGCCGCGGCTGCCAGCGGGTGGCCGGAATAGGTGTAGCCATGGGGAAACTCGATGCCCGGTGCCGTTGCCGCGTCGATGATCGTGTCGTGTATCTCCCGCGCGACCGCGACCGCGCCCATCGGCACCGATCCGTTGGTCAGCCCCTTGGCCAGAGTGATGATATCCGGCGTCACGCCGAAAAACTCCGCCGCCGTCGCCGCACCGACACGGCCAAAGCCGGTGATCACCTCGTCGAAGATCAGCAGGATGCCGTGCCGCCGCGTAATCTCCCGCAGGCGCTGCAGATAGCCGAGCGGCGGCACCAGTACGCCCGCCGCACCAGCAACCGGCTCCACGATCACCGCGGCAATGGAATCGGCCCCGTGCAGGGTCACCAGTTCCTCCAGTTCGCCAGCCGGATCGGCATTGCTGACTGGCACGCCGCGCGAGAAGGGCGCGGCACGGCCATGCGTGTGGGCCAGATGATCGACGCCCGGCATCTGCGCTGCAAAGCTGCGGCGATTGGGGCCGATCCCGCCCACTGCTGTTCCGCCGAAATTGACGCCGTGATAGCCACGCTGCCGCCCGATCAGCCGGGTCCGCGTCCCCTCGCCCCGCGCACGATGATAGGCGAGCGCCATCTTGAGCGCGGTGTCGGCGCTTTCCGACCCGGAATTGGTGAAGAATATGCGGTCCAGCCCGGCCGGCATCAGGCCCGCCAATACTTCGGCAAGCTGAAAAGCCAGAGGATGGCTGACCTGGAAACTGGGCGCGAAGTCGAGGGTCGCCGCCTGCTCCTGAATGGCGCGGACGATGGGTTCGCGGCCATGCCCGGCATTGACGCACCACAGACCCGCGGCCGCGTCGAGGATCGCACGGCCATCCGGCGTCCGGTAGTGCATGCCGCTGGCCGACCCGAGCAGACGCGGCGTCGCCTTGAACGAGCGATTATCGGTGAACGGCATCCAATAGGCCGACATGTCCAGCGTATCGCTGGAAACTTCCTGTATTTCCTGCATCTTGGGTCGGCTTCCTGTCACCATTGATCGGGATTCCCGCGCTACGGGCATCGCCGCCCATCCGCCCCGAAACCGGCCATGTGTGGCATCTGGGTCCACCGCCAGCAAGTTGCGATAATCGCCGGCTCCGGTGCCGGGATGTCACCAGCCCTTGCCAATTCTGTGACTATGAAGTGCGACCGATGTCCAAGGAAAAGGGCGGCCGCACAATGCGACCGCCCCGATATGTCCCCGCCTGTCGGCCGCGGATCAGAACGGCAGGTTGTAGACCTTCACCGCATTGTCCTGCAGCACCTTCTTCTTGACGCTATAGTCATAGGCGCCGAGCACATCCTTGATGTGGTCCTGCACGCCCGGATAGAGCGAGGTCGGGTGCGGGAAGTCGGTTTCGAACATGACGTTGTCGACGCCGATCGTCTCCAGCAGCAGCTTGGGCCCCACCTTCTCGAACCAGAAGGTGCAGT
>JBEVNC010000076.1:0-23695 GCA_040508315.1 Sphingobium sp. | reverse complement strand
ACAGGTCGGCGATGATCGGGCGGATCAGCGTCTCTTCCCAGCGTGCCAGTTGCGCGGTGCGAAAGGCGTGGGAGATGAGTTGCCGCCGGGATTTATGGCGCTCGCCGTCCATGCCCAGCAACACCGGTCCCATGAACCGCCCCGTCCCCTCCGCATTGATTGCGGAGGAGAATGTCTCCGGGTCGAGCAGGACTTGCTTCACGCCCGCCCATGTCGAAACCAAATAGACCGGGCGCGCGCCCTCCCCGCCCGCCGCGACGCGCGAGACGGGACATGTCGCGCGCAGGCTTTTCCACAGGCCGTGCGGCTGGTCCGCATCGAAATCGGTGAAGGCATCGGCCACGCTCAGCCTGCCGTGACGCCAGCGTCGATATTGATGCACGCACCGTGGAAGCCGCGCCCGGCGTCGGAGGCGAGCAGGACGATCATCGCGGCGACGTCCCCCACCTCGACCATGCCGCCGCGCGGACCGGTGAAGCGCTTCATGAGGTCGAAATCGACCCCTTCGGGCGGTCGGAAATTGCGGGCGACGTTGGTGATCATGCCGCCGGGCGCGACGGCATTGATGCGGATCGGCTGCTTGGCATATTCCATCGCCATCGCCTTGGTCATGCCGACCAGCCCGGCCTTGCTGGCGCTGTAGGCCGCGCCATAAGCCTGCCCGGTGAAGGCAGCGGCGGAGGCGACGTTGACGATGGCGCCATCGGTCTTGCGCAAATGCGGGATCGCCGCCTGCGAGAGCAGGAAGGGCGCGGTCAGATTGGTCGCGATGATCGCGTCCCATTGGTCGAGCGGCATGTCGTGGGAATTGGCGACATGGATGATGCCCGCGACATTGCACAGGGCATGGATCTCGCCGAAGCGTTCGACCGCCGCCGCCACGACCGCCGCGCTGGCCGATGGGTCGGACAGGTCGGTGACATGGGTGGCGACCGCGCTATCGCCGAGCAGCGCCGCGGTCTCGGCCAGGGCCTCGTCGCTCCTGCCCACCAGAAAGAGTTGCGCGCCCGCCTCCGCCAGCAAGAGCGCTGTGGCGCGGCCGAGGCCTGAGCTTGCGCCCGTGACGATGACGGTCTTGCCGCCCATGTTGTAGTCTACTGCCATGAACCCAAGGTCCTTCTGATCGTGCGCATGGATATTCGTCATCCTGGGCTTGACCCGGAATCCCGCCGATCTTCAGCCGGCGCGCGAAAGGGAGCGGGACCCCGGGTCAGGCCCGGGGCGACGGAGTGGGAAATTGGCGGATCGTTCTGGATATCGAACCGTGCCGAACGGAGGATCAGGCCGTTTCGGCCATCTCCGGCACATAGTCCCAGATGCCCTGCCGGATATATTCCGCCGCCAGAGCCCGCATGCCGCGGGCGCCGTCCAGATAGGATCGGGCCAGGCGCATGGCGTGCTTGGGATTGTCGGGGTCTATGGTCGAATGCACCTTGGCCGGGCTGCCCACGACAAAGCTGTAGTCGGGGATTTCCTTCATCTCGGTCAGCACGCTGCCCGCCGCCACCGCGCAAAAAGCGCCGACCCGCGACATGGGCATCAGCGAGGCGGTGTTGCCGATCATCGTGTCATGGCCGACGAAGGCCTCGATCGTGCAGCTATGGCCGATCATCACATTATCCTCGATATGGGTCGAGGTGTGGAGGACGCTGTTTTCCTCGATATGGACATTATTGCCGATGCGCACCGGCGTGGTGTCGGACCGGATCACGACGCCGGACCAGATCGAGCAATTGTCGCCGATCCACACGTCGCCGATCAGCACGGCGGTATCCGCAATCATGCAGTTCTTGCCGATCTTCGGCAGCTTTCCGTTGAAGGGTTTGACGATCATGGAGCATTCCTTCGTTCGGCCCATGCGGGCAACCAGTGTCGATGGGGGAGATCGCATGGTCTGGCCGATGCATCGGTGCGGCTGGCCCATAGGCGCTGCGGCGATGCGGTCTGCTATCGGTCGTCCTCCCCGCCGATGTCGCCGACCTGTCGGTCCGCCATCATCGCGCCCCCCGATCATAGGGGAGCCGCCCGATGGGTTCGCGCCGCTTTCGGCCAAGATTGCGGCGGGGACGGCCAAAATGCCGGCCGGGGACGGTCAGGCGTTGCGGATATGGTTGCGATAGGCGCGCGGGGCCTGGTTCATGGTGGCGCGAAAGGCGCGTGAAAAACCTGATGGGCTTTCGAAGCCGCAGCGGGAGGCTACCTCGTCGATGGACAGGTCCGTCTCGCTGAGCAGAGAGATGGCGCGCAGCAGGCGAATCTGGCCGCGATAGCTCTCCCAGCTCATGCCGTAAGCGGATTTCAGATGGCGGCGGAAGGAGCGCTCCGACATGCCCGCGAAACGGCATATTTCGGGCAGCTTCTTGTCCATATGCTCGGCCGTATGCTGGAGGGCGTTCTCCAGCCGTGGGTCGTCGCTGGTCGGCAGGAACAGGTCCGCCTCATCCTCGATCCACTCGTTGCAGAAATGGGCCATGGCGGTGAAGAAGGCCGTGCGCTGCGGGCTGTCCGCCGCGTGCAGGGGCCAGCGCATCGCCTCCTTCGTCATCTCCCGCATCAGCGGGGATACGATGACCGCGCGAATGCGGTCGCCCGGGCGCTCCACCATCTCCTTGGGGAAATAGATCGACCCCGACCGGACATGGTGTAGGTTCATGCGGTGAGGAATGCCGGCGGGAATCCATGCCGCCAGCTGGCGCGGGATCAGGTGCCGGCCGCCCTCGACCTCGACCTCCAGCCCGCCCTCGAAGGTGCACATGAGCTGGTGCATGTCGTGGAAATGCCAGGGGCCGTCCAGATCGATCTCACCGCACGGCATCGCGCCCGCACTGGGCGGCATCCCCTGCCGATAGGTGCGCAGGAACATGGCGGTGCGCGGCGTCCCCATCGGGGGACGCACCCGCTCCTCCTCCGGCCAGAGTTCGGCCACCAGGCCGCCCGCGACCCGCGCAATATCCTCGCCTGCATGCATCATCATCGTCTCTACCGGTCTAACAGGATCACATCGATCAAAGCCTCTCTTCACTGAAAAGTCGCGTCCCAATCGGCCAGATATCGCGTGAAATCGGCCAAATCGGCCACCGCCCATATCTATCGGCTGAATCTCTCCGGCAATGCAGGTCGGAAAGGTCGGATTGACCTAATCCGCAACTTATCTGGCCGAATGGGCACGGAATACACAAATAATCCTGCCTCCTCTCTTCCGCGCTTCCAATAACAGCGTCTAAGCCATGCAAATATTTTGGCCGATCAGGTCCGAAATCTGGCCGGACGCGACGCGACATTTGACAGGCCGACCGATAGTCATTCCTCAACTCGGCAGATGGCAAACATGTCTGCGCAGATAGCCTATTGGGTGGAGGATTTGACGATGCAGACGGCAAACGCGTCTGAAACACAGGCCGGAACCGAGGGGGAGCAGCGACCGCGCGGCCCGCTCGACGGCATCCGCATCGTCGACTGGACCGTCTGGCAGCAAGGGCCAGTCGCCGCCGCCATGCTGGGCGATCTCGGCGCGGAGATCATCAAGATCGAGGAGCGTGAGCGCGGCGATGGCGGGCGCGCCATGTTCCAGTTCGAATCCAACGGCGCGTCGCCCTATTGGGAGATGAACAACCGAAACAAGCGCAGCTTCACCGTCGACCTGAAGTCGCCGGAGGGACAGGAACTGGTCCGCAAGCTGATCGGCAAGTCGGACGTCTTCATCCAGAATTTCCGCCCGTCGGTCGCAGAGCGTGTGGGGCTGGGTTACGATACGCTGCGTGCCATCAACCCCAAGCTGATCTATGCGTCGGCCAGCGCGTTCGGCCCGCTCGGCTCGGAGGCAAAGGCGCGCGCCTACGACCTGTTGGGTCAGGCGCGCGCGGGACTTCTGCTGCGCCCCGGATCGGACGAGGAGCCGTCCATGCCCGATGGCGGACTGGCCGACCAGATGGGCGCGATCATGCTGGCCTATGGCGTGCTGGCCGCGCTGATGGCGCGTGAGCGGCATGGCATCGGGCAGAAGGTCGATACTTCGCTGCTGGGCAGCATGATGTGGCTGCGCGGGCTGCCCATCGCGCTGGAACTGATGCGGCAAAATGGCGAGCGCGCGGTGTCGCCGGTCGCCAAGCACATCAAGAAGCGCGACAAGCCCTCGCGCCTCGACCCCGGCAATCCGCTGTGGAACACCTATAAATGCAGCGACGGCAAATGGCTGGCGATGGCGACGGTGCAGTCCGACCCGCACTGGCCCGCGATCCTCGCCGCGCTGGGCAGTCCGCCCGAACTGGCCGACGACCCGCGCTTCGCCGATCATATCTCGCGGTGCGAGAATGCCGAATATTGCGTCGCGATCCTCGACACGCTGTTTGCACAGCGTACCCGCGACGAATGGCTGACAAAGCTGGTGGCGAAGGGCGACCTCCCGGTCTGCGCGATCAACACCACGGCTGATGCGGCAGTCGATCCGCAGGCGATCGCCAATGGCTATGTCACCTCCTTCGACCATCCGTCCTACGGCCCGATGCAGGTGCCGGGCTTCGTCGTCGGCCTGTCCGAGACGCCCGCGCGCATCCACCGCAAGGCGCCCGAGTTCGGCGAGCATACCGAGGAATTGCTGATCGACCTGCTCGGCCTCGACTGGCCAGCGGTGACCGACCTGCGCGAACGCAAGGTTATCTAGAAAACGACTTGAATATCAAAAGGCTGCGTCGATCACCCCGCCCCTTTCGGAAAGGCGGACAGGGCTGAGGGCGTGCGTCAGAAAAAGGGAGAAGATGCATGAAAACTTCGTTGGTGAGGTCCGCCTGTCTCGCGACCACGGCATGGGGCGCGTTCGTCGGAAGCCCGCTCTACGCACAGGATGACGTCGACATCGTGGTGACGGCGCGGCGCGTGGAGGAACGCCTACAGGACGTGCCCATTTCCATCACGGTCTTCAATCAGCAGCAACTGACCAATCGCAACATCGTGAGCGCTGGCGACCTGTCCACCTATACGCCGTCGCTGACCACCAACAGCCGCTTCGGCTCCGAAAGCACCTCCTTCGCGCTGCGCGGCTTCACGCAGGAGGGGCCGACATCGCCGTCCGTCGGCGTCTATTTCGCCGAAGTCGTCTCGCCGCGCGCGCAGGGCACGGTGACCTCGGGCAATGGCGCTGGGCCTGGCGCCTTCTTCGACCTCCAGAATGTGCAGGTGCTCAAGGGTCCGCAGGGCACCCTCTTCGGCCGTAACACGACGGGCGGCGCGGTCCTGCTCGTGCCGCAAAAGCCCACGGGTCGGCTCGAGGGCTATGTTGAGGGGTCGCTCGGCAATTACGATATGAAACGCATACAGGCGGTGGTGAACGTGCCGGTGCTGGACACACTGCGCGTCCGCGTCGGCGTCGATCGCCAGACGCGCGACGGTTATCTGAACAACGTCTCGGGCGTCGGGCCGGAGGATTTCGGCGACACCAACTACACCGCCGTTCGGGTGAGCACGGTCGCCGACCTGTCGCCAAATCTCGAAAACTACTTCGTAGGCAGCTATGCGGTGTCCAACACCAATGGCTTCATGCCCAGGATGTTCGTGGTGTCGAACCCGACCGGCTACCGCGCCGCCAATTATGCGGCGCAGATCGCGGCGACCAGCGGCGACTATTATAACGTCGCCAATGGCAGCCCCTATGCCTTTCACCACAGCAAGCAGTGGCAACTGATCAACACCACCACCTGGCGGGCCAGCGACAATATCACGATCAAGAATATCGCCAGCTATGCCGAGTTCCGGCTCGCCGAAGCATCCAGCATCTATGGCGACAGCGGCCTGGAGCCGGGCAGCAACCCGCCCGCCTATCATTATGCGATCACCATCATTCCGGGGCCGAGCGGCAACACGGTCGCCCAGTCCACCTTTACCGAGGAGTTGCAGCTGCAGGGCCGCACGCCCGACGACGGCCTGACCTATCAGCTTGGCGCCTATCTCGAACTGGCCGAACCGCTCGGCGGGTTCCAGTCCGCACAGAACGCCCAGTTCCTGCGCTGCGTCGATATCCGCAGCTTCCGGTGCGAGGATGTGCGCGGGCGCTCGACGCCCAATGGCGCGGGCGGCAATCTGGAGGGCCGGGTCGGATCGTCAAGCTTCTCGCAGGCCAAATACCGGTTCCGCAACCTCGGCCTTTATGCGCAGGGGACGTTCAAGCTGACCGACAGCCTGAGCGTGACCGCGGGCGTCCGCTACACCTCCGATGTCACATCGGGTCTCGGTCAGGGCTATAAGGCGAACTATCCTGCGCCCAATACGCCGGTGTTCAGCTGCACCAACCCGGTCCCGCTGGTGCAGGGCGGCACATCCGCGCAGATTCAGGCGGACCCGACGCGGTGCAATCTCAGCCGCCGCGTATCCTCGAACAAGCCGACCTGGCTGATCGACGTCGACTACAAGCCGGGCGAGGACATATTGCTCTACGCCAAATATGCGCGCGGATATCGGCAGGGCAGCATCAATGTGAACAGCTATGGGTTGGAGACATGGGGACCGGAGAAGGTCGACACCTATGAGATCGGCGCCAAGACCAGCTTCCGCGGGGCGGTTCGCGGCACGTTCAACGTCGCGGCGTTCTATAATGATTTCAGCAACCAGCAGCTTCAGGTCGGCACGACCGCCTGCACCGCTGCCGAACTGGTGACGAAGCCTGCGCAATGCCCGTTCCTGGCGGTCCCCACCGCAGGCATCGCAAATGGCGGCAAGTCCACGATCAAGGGGGTGGAGGTCGATGCGTCGATCACGCCCTTTACCGGCTTCACCGTCGATGTCGGCTATGCCCATCTCGACACCGAACTGAAGTCGATCACGCTTCCGCCCGCGCCGGTCGGTTTCACCGCCCTGTCCACGCCGCCCGCAGGCGGGCCGCTGCCCCTGACCCCGCGCAACAAATATAGCGCGACGGCGAGCTACAGCCTGCCGCTGGACGATAATGTGGGCCGGATCGCGCTGGCGGCGACCTTCACCCATCAGGACAGCAGCTTCGGTTCGCCCACCAGCGCGCCGCAGTTCCAGTGGCTGCCGCCGCAGGACAATCTCAATCTCAACCTCAACTGGAACAATGTCGCAGGCGGTCCCGTCGATCTTGGCCTCTTCGTCACCAATGTGACGAAGGAGCGCTTTCACCTGATGACGCTTGGCCAATCATTCGGCTTCGATGCCCTCATCACCAACCAACCGCGCATGTTCGGCGCGCGGCTGAAATATCGACTGGGGAACTGAGGCCGGCTACCTTCGCTCAGCATTTGCACTTGGCTGGGGTCTTGGGCGGCGGCGCTGTCGTGGCGAATTCCTCGCGGGTCAGGCGCCCGTCCTTGTTGGCGTCAGCGCCGTCGAAACGGTCCACCGTGCGCACCGCCCATTCCTCGAAGGACAGCAGGTTGTTGCCATCCTTGTCCAGCTTGCGGAATTCCGCGACGCGGGTGCCCAGCATCTCGTTGCGGCCGATGATGCCGTCGCGGTCGCGGTCGTAGCGGTCGAAACGCTTCTGCTCGCGGGTGCGCGCGGTGGCGGTGGGCGGCAGGGGAATGTCGCCGAACGCATTGGCGTCGCCTTCCGGTAGCTCCGCATCGACCACGGGCACGTCCGCGCGCGCGGTCACGGCTGCCGGTTCGCGCGACGCCCGCCCCTGCCACCAGAACAGCCCCGCCGCCAGCAGCAGCATCGCCGTAATCGAACCTGCCAGAAAACGCCCCATGGCCGCAGCCTAGACGCGGCGCCCCTGGCTGCCAAGCGTCAGGCGAACAGCGCCCGGCGCAGCAGGCGCAAATATTGGCGCGGCGTGAAGCGTGGATCGGGCATCGTGCGCGCACGCACATCGTCCGCCGCCATCGCCGCCGCCAGCGACAGCGGCCGCGACGAGACGCGCGCCAGCGGGCCGTCCTCCAGAACCGCGATGGCGGCGGCGAGCGCCCCCTCCCCGCGTTGACGGTCGCCATCGCGGCGCGCCTCGTCCCACAGCGACCAGAGCGCCCCTGCCCGCCGCAACGTCTCCTGCTCGCCCGACCGCGCGATCAGCGGAAACAGCGCGCCGCGTCCCCGCCCGAACGCCCCCCAGTCCGCCTCGCTCATCGGATCGGGGTCGAGCAGCATGCGCCATGCCCCGGCAATCTCGCCGATCCACGCCTTGTCCCGGTCCGGCGGCGCAAAGCCGTGCCATGCCTCCAGCGTCGGTTCGCCGCTGGCCTTGGGCCGGGCATCGGTCAGCGCCTCTTCCCACCATGTCAGGCGCAGCGCGGCAATGCCTGCATCCTTCGCGCCCAGCACGGTCCGCCCCATGCGCTCGTCTATCCGCCAGCACAGCGCATGCCAGTCCCGTTCCGGCCCGCGCGCATGGGCGATGAGGAGGGGGAGCGGCTGGGGAAGCGCATCGTCGTCAACCACGGGGCCCCGCACCTTTCATCGTCCGGCTTTGCGCCTTGTTAACCGTGCCGGGGCTATGAGGCGGCATGACCCGGAAACTCTCTGGCAGGCGACAGGATCGCGGACTGCTCGTCCGCCTCCTCCACGACGCGCGCGGCAACACGATGGCGATCATCGCGGCGGCCATGATTCCGTTGATGGGGCTGATAGGCGGGGGCATCGACATGAGCCGCCTGTACCTTACCAAGACGAGGCTGCAACAGGCTTGCGATGCCGGTGCGCTCGCAGGACGCAAGGCGATGGCGAGCGGAAGCTGGACGACGACGGCAGGCGGCACGCAGGACACCGCCCTCGCCATGTTCGACGCCAATTTCCAGCAGGGCGATTACGGCACCTCGACGCGCACCCGCAGCTATGCGGAAAGCGATGGCGCCGTCACTGGCACGGCCAGTGCGGTCGTGCCCGTCACGGTCATGCAGGTCTTCGGTGCATCGGCCAGCACGGTTGCAGTCGGCTGCACCGCGAAACTCGCCATTCCCAACACCGACGTGATGTTCGTTCTCGACGTCACCGGCTCGATGAACTGCGTGGCGGGCGACAGCGATTGCAGCAATAACGGCAATGTGCCCGCGACGGGCGCGAAGATCACCGGCCTGAAGAGCGCGGTCAAATGCTTCTACGAAGCCTTGATGAAAGTGAACACGGCGGAGGTATGCGGGGGCGATCCGACTGCCACCACCTATAATGGATCGGCCCAGATCAGGATCGGGTTCGTGCCCTATTCGGTGAACGTCAATGTCGGTAAGCTGCTGCCCAGCGGCTGGTTCGCCGACAGCTGGACCTATCAGTCGCGCCAGGCGAACACGACGCAAGTGTGGACCTGGACGGCCGGGACGGAGAGCGCCAAAAGCTGGAACAACTGGTCGGCAGTCCCGTCGAACCTGAGCAATGCCAGCAGCTATTCCGACTGGGCCACGGTCGCGTCCAGCACCGTGACGATCAACGGCACCAGTTATCCGCAATATCGCTCCGCCCTGACCAGCGCGCAGTGCACCTCGCCCAACACCAATGGCGGCGCGGTCGGCTATACCGATTCGGGCAGTCTGGGCGCGGAGACGGTGCAGAGCACGACCAACGACCCGCCGACCTATCCCGCCGCCTCGCAGACGGTCACGCACGGGCAAAGCGACGCCCACACCGCTACTGCCTATAAATATACCTATAACCTGCTGTGGCTGCTCAATATCTGCCGCCTGCAATCGGCCACGCGCGACTATACGCTGACCCGGACCGGCACATCGACCCGGCCGATCAACTGGACGCAGATCACCCGCTTCGACAGCTGGACCTACAAGCCGCGCGCGCTGGACATCAGCGGGCTGAAGAACGGCACCGGCTGGAACGGCTCGGTTTCCGTGCCCGCGCTCACCACCACCTCGCTGGGCAGCTTCAAGCCGTCGGGGTCCTCCAGCAGCGTCAACTATCTCACCACCGCGCCGGTCACGGCGACCTGGGACGGCTGCATCGAGGAACGACAGACGGTCAGGAACACCGACGGCACGCCCGGCGACGAATGGGGCACGATCCCGGCCGCCGCCTACGACATGAACATCGACCTGGTGCCCAGCGCATCGACGGCCGGTTCCCAATGGGGCCCGATGCTGGAGGATGCCGTGTGGGCACGCTATGACGGCACCGTGTCCTGCGGCAAATATACCTGCCCGAACAACACGACCAGCAACGTCACCACCTCCAGCGACCTGTCGCGCAACCATGATTATTATTGCACGACCGAGGCCAAGAAGCTGCAAAGCTGGACCACGCCCGCACCGTTCGAAAGCTATGTCAATTCGCTGACCGCTATCGGCAACACCTATCATGACATCGGCATGATCTGGGGTGCGCGCTTCATCTCGCCCACCGGCATCTTCGCGACGCAAAACGCCAACCTGTCGCGAATCGAGCGACACATCATCTTCATGACCGACGGCGACACCATGACCGCGCCGTCCAACTATAGCGCTTACGGCGTGCACTGGTGGGACCGCCGCCAGACCAGCTATGCGCCGGACAGCGACAACCTGAACGCCATCGTCAACGCGCGGCTGACGGCGCTGTGCACCGCGATCAAGAACAAGAATATCACGCTATGGGTCATCGGCTATGGCGGCGCTTCGGGCATCAACAGCGCCACGACCGCGCGCCTGCAGGCCTGCGCCACGTCCGGCAAATATTTCGCGGCGGACAATACTGCCGCACTGACCAGCCGGTTCAAGCAGATCGCGAGCGACATTTCCGAACTGCGCCTGACCAACTGACATGGGCCGCCGCGCACCCCTTGTCCACGATGCCCGCGGATCGACGGTGGTCGAGTTTGCGCTCGTCCTGCCGATGCTGTGCACGCTACTGCTCGGCGCGTTCGATGTAGGGCACTCGCTCTACATGCAGTCGCTGCTTCAGGGCACGGTGCAGAAGGCGTCGCGCGACAGCAGTCTGGAGACCGCCAATGCCGCCACCCAGGCGGTCATCGACGCGCGGGTGAAGGCGCAGGTGCTGGTACTGCACAACGGCGCCGACGTCACCTTCTCCCGCCGATACTACCGCACCTTCTCCAAGGCGGCGGCGGCGACGCGCGAGGAATTCACCGACTCCGCCAACGGTCCGTGGCGCGACAATATCTGCAACAATAGCGAGAGCTTCACCGACGCCAACAACAACGGCGTGTGGGACGCCGACGGCGGCGACTCGGGTCAGGGCGGCGCGCGCGACAAGGTGGTCTACACCGTGACGGTCAGCTACCCGCGCATGTTTCCGATCGACAAATTCGTGGGCGGCAGCGGCACGACGAAGCTGGTCGCCTCTACCGTCCTTGCCAACCAGCCCTTCGGCGATCAGGCCAGCTATGGCACGCCCACGGTGCGACAATGCCCGGCGGCATGATCCTGCGCGCCTTGCGCCGCGACGCGCGCGGCCTCGCCATGGTAGAGTTCGCGCTCGCCCTGCCCATGGTGCTGGGCGTCGCGATGGCGGGTTTGGAACTGACCTATTACACCATCGCCAAGATGCGGATGAGCCAGCTTGCCCTCCACGTCGCCGACAATGCCTCGCGCATCGGCAAGCAGAGCCTGCTCACCGATCCGCAGATCAGCGAGACCGACATCAACGACCTGCTGACCGGCGCAGACATGCAATCGGACGGACTGGATCTGCTGGGACGGGGGCGCGTGATCGTCTCCAGCCTCGAACCCGATCCGGCGAACAGCGGCAAATTCCGCATCCACTGGCAGCGGTGCAAGGGCGTGAAGAACTGGGTGTCGAGTTATGGCGTGCAGGGCGCGGCCAACCTGACGGGGATGGGGCCGACGGGGCGGCAGGTAACTGCACCGACCGGTGGCGGCATCATCTATGTCGAGATCGCCTACGACTATCGCCCACTATTCCTGGCGCGGCTTGCCCCGGCCTCGGTGATCCGGGAGGTGGCGGCCATGACCGTGCGCGACAAGCGCGATTTCAACGGCAATGGCGGTGCGGGGATTTATAATGTGGAGGCCGCGACGGCGGCGGGGTGCGGAGTTTTTAGCGCGACCTGAAGCCAGCCCCTTCCGGGGATCATTATGAAAGATCGTCATTCCCGCGCAGGCGGGAATCCAGAGCAGCAAAACGGCGCGTTCGACCCTGGATTCCCGCCTGCGCGGGAATGACTTATCAATTGTACGACAACCCCGTTAAGGGAAGACGCCACAGTTACTTGTAACAAACCGCCTTCACAGCCGTCACGACGCGGCTCGCGTCCATCAGAGCCGCCTTCTCCAGATTCGCGGCATAGGGCAGCGGCACATCCTCGTTCGTCACGCGCAGCACCGGCGCATCGAGGTCGTCGAATGCCTTTTCCATGGCGACCATCGCCAGTTCGCTCGCGATGGAGCATACCGGCCAGCCTTCCTCCACCACCACCATGCGGTTGGTCTTGGCGATGCTGGCAAGGACCGTCACGGTATCGAGCGGACGAATGGTGCGCAGGTCGATGACCTCCGCATCGATGCCCTCGGCCGCCAGCTTCTCCGCCGCTTCCAGCGCGACGCCGACGCCGATGGAGTAGCTCACCACCGTCACATCCTTGCCCGGCCGCACGATGCGCGCCTTGCCGATGGGCAGGACATAATCGTCCACCACCGGCACGTCGAAGGAGCGGCCATAGACCAGCTCATTCTCCAGGAACACGACGGGGTCCTCGCTGCGGATCGCGGCCTTGAGCAGACCCTTGGCATCCGCCGCATCATAGGGCGCGATCACGATCAGGCCGGGGACGCTGGCATACCAGGGGGCATAGTTCTGGCTGTGCTGCGCACCGACACGGCTCGCCGCGCCATTGGGACCGCGGAACACGATGGGGCAGCGCATCTGGCCACCCGACATGTAATTGGTCTTGGCCGCCGAGTTGATGATGTGGTCGATGGCCTGCATCGCGAAGTTGAACGTCATGAACTCGATGATGGGACGCAGGCCGCCCATCGCCGCGCCCGTGCCGACCCCCGCAAAGCCATATTCGGTGATCGGCGTGTCGATGACCCGCTCGGGACCGAACTCGTCGAGCAGGCCCTGCGTCACCTTGTACGCACCCTGATATTGCGCGACTTCCTCGCCCATCACGAACACGCGGTCGTCGCGGCGCATTTCTTCGGCCATCGCATCGCGCAGCGCCTCGCGAACGGTCGTCTTGACCGTCTCCGCGCCGAGCGGATTGACCGGCTCTGCGGCGGGGGCTTCGGCAGTCAGCTTGGCGGTGCCGCTCTCCGGCTCGGCCTTGGCAGGCACGTCGGCCTTCGGGGCTGTCGGCTCGGCGGGCGGCGCGCTTTCCGCCGCCTTTTCTTCGGCTGCCGGCTTCTCCGCCTCGGCCGTGGGTTCAGGTGCGGCGGCTGGCTCTTCGCCCTCGGCACCGATGGTCGCGATGACCGTGCCGACCTTCACATTCTCGGTTCCCGCGGCAACCAGGATCTTGGTGACGACCCCCTCGTCGATCGACTCGAACTCCATCGTCGCCTTGTCGGTCTCGATCTCGGCAAGGAGATCGCCGGAGGTGACGCTATCGCCCTCCTTGACCAGCCACTTGGCGAGCGTACCTTCTTCCATGGTCGGGGACAGGGCGGGCATCTTGATCTCGACGGCCATCAGTAGCGCTCCACCAGTACGTCCGTGTAAAGTTCGGCCGCATCCGGCTCGGGCGAATTTTCGGCGAAGTCGGCGGCGTCGCCCACGATCTTGCGAATGGACTGGTCGATGGCCTTCAGGTCCGCCTCGGTCACGCCGTTGGCCTCCAATAATTTTTTGACATGGTCGATCGGGTCGGACTTGTCGCGCACGGACTGAACCTCCTCGCGCGACCGATATTTGGCGGGGTCCGACATGCTATGGCCGCGATAGCGATAGGTCTTCATCTCGAGGATGATCGGACCATTGCCGCCCTGCACCCACTTCAGAGCCTCCTCGGTCGCGCCCCGCACGGCCAGCACGTCCATGCCGTCGACCTGAATGCCGGGGATGCGGAAGCTCTCGCCGCGCCGATACAGCTGATCCTCGGCGGACGAACGGTTGACGCTGGTGCCCATGGCATATTGGTTATTCTCGATCACGAAGATGATCGGCAGCTTCCATAGCTCGGCCATGTTGAAGCTTTCATAGACCTGGCCCTGGTTCGAAGCACCATCGCCGAAATAGGAGACGCAGACGCCGCCGTCCTTCTTGTACTTATGGCCAAAGGCGAGGCCGGTGCCCAGCGACACCTGCGCGCCGACAATGCCGTGGCCGCCGAAGAATTTATGATCGACGCTGAACATGTGCATCGAACCGCCCTTGCCGCGCGAAATGCCTGCCGCGCGGCCGGTCAGCTCGGCCATGATCAGGTTGGGGTCGATGCCGTAAGCGAGCATGTGGCCATGGTCGCGATAGCCGGTGATGACGCTGTCCTTGCCCGGCTGCAACGCGGACTGGATGCCGACCGCGACCGCTTCCTGCCCGATATACAGATGGCAGAAACCGCCGATCAGGCCGAGACCGTAAAGTTGGCCAGCCTTCTCCTCGAACCGGCGGATGAGGACCATCTGCCGATAGAATTCGAGCAATTCCTCCTTGCTGGCCGCATAATCCTCCGGCTGACCGGGAGTGGGCAGATTATGGTGCGCGGACGGAGCTGATTCCGAACTGCTCACCGCTGCGCCTGCGCTGGAAGGGGTCTTGGCCAAAACAATGTCCTCTTTTTCTCCGGTATGCACCGCAAGGGCGATATAGGCATCGGAGGCAAAGGGGGCAATTGGAACTATCGGCCAGAGCGTCCAGCCCGACGTGTCAAATTGTAGAAATCATCCGATTATAGGCCATGCGGGCGGGACATTTACGCTGCTCGCGCCGGAAATGGCGGTCTCAGTCGAGGGGCACGACCACGTCATTGGGATTGACCACGTTCAACCGCCGCCGCAGCAGCTCGTCCACCATATCGGGATCGGCGTGGCGCGGGTCGACGAGGCCGACGCGGTTGGCGAGTGCGTCGCGGCGCGCCTTGACCACCTTCAGTTCGGCCTGACGATCCTTCAACTGCCGCGTATAATTGCCCCAGGCCAGCAGTCCGCTCGGCCCGACAATGGCATAGCCGATGAACAGCATCAGCGTGCAGGTCGCGAGCGCGGGGGCCAAGGCCGAAGAGAGAAGAAAGCGCAGGCGCGCGAGCTGGTCCATCGAAGCCAAGAATCACGAAGTTGCGCGGCATGCAAGAAATTTCTGTTCGGCGCGCGACGAGCCGCGTGTCGCGCGCCGAAACAAAGTCAAGATGCGATCAACGGAAGATCGCGCGACCCGCATAGCGTGCCGTCGAACCCAGCTGCTCCTCGATACGGATCAGCTGGTTATACTTGGCGAGCCGGTCCGAACGGGCGAGCGAGCCGGTCTTGATCTGGCCGCAGTTGGTCGCGACGGCGAGGTCGGCGATGGTCGAATCTTCCGTCTCGCCCGAACGGTGCGACATGACGGCGGTGTAGCGCGCGCGGTGCGCGATCTCGACCGCCTCCAGCGTTTCGGACAGGGTGCCGATCTGGTTGACCTTGACCAGCAGCGAGTTGGCCAGACCCTTTTCGATGCCCATGGTCAGGCGCTTGGGATTGGTCACGAACAGGTCGTCGCCGACCAGCTGGACGCTATTGCCGATCTTGTCGGTCAGCGCCTTCCAACCCTCGAAATCATCCTCGCTCATGCCGTCCTCGATCGACTTGATCGGATAGTCGGCGACCAGCGCGGCGAGATAGTCGGCCATTTCGACCGGCGAGAGCGACAGACCCTCGCCCGAAATCTCATATTTGCCATTCTTGAAGAACTCGGTCGCCGCGCAGTCCAGCGCCAGCACGACGTCGTCGCCCGGCTTGTATCCGGCTTTCTCGATGGAGGCGAGAATGAAGTCGAGCGCGTCACGGGTCGAGGCGATGTTGGGAGCAAAGCCGCCTTCGTCGCCGACCGACGTCGCCAGACCCTTGTCGTGCAGGCCCTTTTTCAACGTGTGGAAGATTTCCGAACCGATCTGCACGGCATGGGCGATGCTGGTGGCACCGACCGGCATGATCATGAATTCCTGGAAATCGATGGGATTGTCGGCATGCTCGCCGCCATTGATGATGTTCATCATCGGCACCGGCAGCACCTGCGCCGACACGCCGCCCACATAACGATAGAGCGGCAGGCCGCGCGCATCGGCCGCTGCCTTCGCGACCGCGAGGGACACGCCGAGAATGGCGTTGGCGCCCAGGCGCGACTTGTTCTCGGTCCCGTCGAGGCCGATCATTTCCGCGTCGATCTCCGCCTGATCCTCGGCATCCAGACCGACGATGGCGTCGGCGATCTCGCCATTGACGGCGGCGACCGCCTTCAACACGCCCTTGCCCAGGAACACGCCCTTGTCGCCGTCGCGGATTTCCACGGCTTCATAGGCGCCGGTCGACGCGCCCGATGGCACTGCGGCGCGACCGAAGGCGCCGTCCTCCAACGTGACGTCGACTTCGACGGTAGGATTACCGCGGCTGTCGACGATCTGGCGGGCGTGAACGGCAATAATCTCGGTCATGGACGATCCTTTTCGCACTTGCGGTAGAAGGGGCTGACCGCCGCTTAACCAGCCGCCGGGCGGAGATCAACGAAAAGCAAGGGGAACCGTTGAATCACTCGCGCATTTCTATATCGTTGTCGTCCCGTAGCGGGACGCGAAGCCTGTATTTCGGTCAATTCGGGGAAATCCGTCATGTCGATAGAAAATGGTGAATTCACCGGTACGCCCGACCTTCCGGGCAGCGATGTCCTGACTGCGGAGGCTCCGGCCTGCTCAACGGCGAAGCAAAGCGCGAAGGACAGCATCGCCTCTTTGAAGGCAGCCGCCGGGTCGGCGAAGGAGGCTGCATCCGCAGCCGCCGCGCAGGCCAAGGAAACTGGCAGCGCTTGGCGCGATCAGGCCGGTGCGGTTGCCGGTCAGGCAGCCGATACCGCGATAGCCGCCGCGGCTACCGTCAAGGACAAGACCGGCAGCGCGCTGCATGGCCTTGCCAAGCTGATCTCCGACACGGCAGAGACCGTGGACGGCAAGCTCGGCCCGCAATATGGCGACTATGCCCGTCAGGCTGCGGAGAGCGTTGCTGGCGCCGCCAAGACGCTGGACGAGAAGGATGTCGAGGAACTCGTCACCGAAGCGCGCGATTTCGTGCGCAAGAGCCCTGCTGTCGCCATCGGTGCCGCCGCAATCGTCGGCTTCGTCCTGATGCGCCTCGCGCGCGGCGGCTCTAAGGAGACTTGATCCTGCGTCCGTTGAAGATGTGCGCGGGGTATCGATGACGTGACCTATGGCGTGAATGACAACATCATGGCTGGCGCCGCGCCCGACGAGGGCGCGGAGCAGCGTGAAGAGGACCATGTGTCGGTCGGCGATTCCGTTTCCCGGTTGGTGAGTTCCGGCAAGGAATTCGTCCAGGCGGAACTCGCGCTGGCCCGCACCCGAACAACGCTTGTGGCCGGCGCTGCCCAGCGTATCGCGATACTGGGCGTCCTGGCGGTTATCGTTGCGTTCGGGATGATCGTGACACTGATGATCGGGGCGGTGCTTGCACTGGCGCCGGTGATCGGCCTCGGCTTCTCCCTGCTCGCCGTGACCGGCGCGGCACTCGTCGTGCTCGCCATTTGCGGGCTCGGCATCAAGGGTCAGGTTGCGCGGATCGGGAGTTTTTTGAAATGAGCAGCGAGGCGACCTTGCAGGAAGCGCGCGACCGTGCCGCGTTGGCGCGCGTCGCGGTTCGCGATGCGGCAAGCGACTTGTTCGCGTCCTTTACCCCGTCCCGGCTCAAGGCGGAGGCAGCGCTTTCCGCCAGGCACCGGCTGGATGAGGCGAAGGTCGCGTTACGCAAGTCGATACGAACCCATCCATTGCTGGCCTGCCTGTCTCTGGCGGGCGCAGCGACGCTCATAACCTATTTGCTGCGACGCCCCGTCGCGGCGCTGGCCCGCACGGGCGCCCGGTCTTTCGGGTCGCTGCGCGAACGCCTGACATGGAGAAAATAGTCATGGCCGACATCAATCTCGAAATTGCTCCCGACACTGCCATCGAAGCGGTCGAAGACGAAAGCACGAGCGTGGTGACGCGCATCGGCAGCTTCGTGAGCGAGCATCCGCTGGCGACCGCGGCGGGCGCGATCGCGGCCGGCGCAGTGATTGGCATCCTGCTTCCCCGCACGCGCGTCGGCATCGCCGCTGGATCGACCGTCGCCCGCTCCGCGAGCAAGGCGGCAAAGGCGGTTGCCGCAGCGGAAACCGCGCGCACCCTGATTGCAGGCTTCAACGCGGTCAGCGACAGCGTGAAGGCTGGCGCCCACCGTCTCGCCGACCATGTCCCGGATGTGGATGGCGTCAAGGCAGGTGCTAAACACGCGCTTGAACGTGCGGGAGAAACGGCGCAAAAGGCCGGACATCAGATCGCGGCGACAGCCCGCCGGGCGGTAAAGGCCGCTGAGGACTGACGAGACACCGGACCTCGGTGTTTTCGCGAAGACAAACGAGGAATCGGATGAGCAAGCTGCATCTTGTCATGGGTGGCCGGGTCACGGACCCCCAGACTTTGGAATTCGAGGATCTGAACGCCATCGAAGTGGTCGGCGTTTTCCCCGACTATGTGGCCGCCGAGTCCGCATGGCGCGGCGCAGCCCAGCGCACGGTGGACGATGCGCAGATGAAGTTCGTCATCGTGCATCTTCACCGCTTGCTGGACCCCGAAGCGCAGGGCGCGCTGAAGGCCTGAAATTGAGCCGGGCCTTGGCCGCGCCGCGATGATGACGCGGCGAAGGCCCGGATTTCGCCCTGACACAAGGGCAGCGGAGCGTTCGCGTCGCACGCCACTGGCAACCGGATCGCCAGTCGGCTAAAGACGCCCCATGTCAACGACCTTCGTCCTCGATACTTCGACCAGCCGCGCCAATCCGACGCCTGCACCCGTACGCCGCCTGACCGTCCCAGCGATCAAGGATCGCAAGGTTGGCGGCACGACGGAGCAGCCCCTCGTCATGCTTACCGCCTACACGGCGCGCATGGCGCAGATACTCGATCCGCATTGCGACATATTGTTAGTCGGGGATTCGCTGGGACAGGTGATCTACGGCCTGTCGTCCACCCTGTCCGTAACGCTCGACATGATGTGCGCGCATGGCGCGGCGGTCGTGCGGGGCAGCTATCACAGCTTGGTCGTGGTCGACATGCCGTTCGGCACCTATGAGGCATCGCCGCAGCAAGCCTTCGCCTCCGCCAGCCGCATCATGGCCGAAACCGGCTGCGCCGCCGTCAAGCTGGAAGGCGGGCAGGCCATGGCGGAGACGGTCGCCTTCCTGTCCGAACGCGGCATCCCGGTCATGGGCCATATCGGCCTCACCCCGCAGGCCGTGAACGCGCTGGGCGGCTATGGCGCGCGTGGCAAGAGCCAGCAGGAGCATGAGAAGATCATCGCCGATGCGCAGGCCATCGACCGCGCAGGCGCCTTCGCCATGGTGATCGAGGGCGTGCTGGAAGACATCGCCATCGCCGCGACCGCAAGCGTCGCCGTGCCCACCATCGGCATCGGCGCGTCGGCGCAGTGCGACGGGCAAGTGCTGGTGATCGACGACATGCTCGGCATGTTCGAGCGCGTACCCCGCTTCGTTAAGCGATATGCCGAACTGGCGGGCGTGATCGACGAGACCGCGGCCCAATATGCCGCCGAGGTGCGTGCCCGCAGCTTCCCCACGGACGGGCAGGTCTACCGTCCCAAAAAATGATTTCATTGGCGTTAAGGCGGGGCTAAGGTCCGCCGCCGCATTTCCCTCCCTTTCAGCCTTTCCCGTCCCGCAAGGAGATACCCCTTGGCGCTTCCGCCAGCCAATAATGAAGCCCTGATCCGGGAGATCGACGATGCCGTGCGGCAGGACGACCTGCAGAATTTCGGCAAGCGTTATGGCATCGCCATCGCGGTCCTGATCGTGCTGGGTCTGGCGGCTTTCGGTGGCTGGCTGCTGTGGCAGAACCATCAGCGGACGGAGGCTGAGGCGAGTTCGGAACGCTATGCGACGGCCCTGTCCTCCACGCGCGGGCCAAATCCCGACATGGCGGCGCTGACCGCACTCGCGTCCGCCGACCAGCCGGGCTATCGCGCGGGCGCCCTGCTGACCGAGGCCAGCCTCAAGAGCGGGAAGAAGGATTTCAAGGGCGCCATCGCCGCCTATAAGGCCGTCGTCGCCGACACGACGCTGGCGCAGCCTTATCGCGACCTCGCGCTCATCCGGCAGACCGCGCTCGAATTCGACGCGCTCGCGCCGCAGGCGGTGATCGACCGGCTCAAGCCCATGGCGGAGAGCGGCAATCCCTGGTTCGGCAGCGCGGGCGAGATGAGCGGCCTTGCCTATCTCAAGCTGGGCAAACGCGACCTCGCGGGCGCGCTGTTCGCGGAAATCGCGAAGGACGCCGCCGTGCCCCGCACCATTCAGACACGGGCGGTCCAGATGGCCAGCCTGCTGGGCGTCGACGCCCAGATCGCGCCGCGAACCGGCGAAGCAAAGGAAAATGCCGACGATGCCCGTTAAGTCCGCGTCCTTATCCTCCGCGATCAACGCATCCCGCCCGCTTCGCACGGCGGGCATCGTGCTACTGGGATGCAGCATGCTGACGCTCGGTGCCTGCGGGCGCGGCGAGAAGAGGCCAAAGTCCACCACGCCGGTCCTGGGCAACCGCACGTCGATCCTCGGCGTCGATCAGGTGGTCAAGATCGACGAGACGGTGGGCAATCTGCCCGTCGTCCTGCCCGCCGCGACGCCCAATGCCGATTGGCCGCAGCCCGGCGGCGACGCGTCCAAGTCGATGGGCAATGTCATGCTCGGCGAGAATCTCCAGCAGGTCTGGACGCAGAACATCCCCGCCGGCGGCAATCGTGCGCGCCTCGCTTCGGAACCGGTGATCAGCGGCGACAAGCTGTTCGTGATCGATACCGAGGCGACCGTCCACGCCTATAACGCCGTCACCGGCGCGCAGCTGTGGACCAGCAGCGTCCGCGCGAAGGACGACAATCGCAAGGCCGAGTTCGGCGGCGGCGTGTCGGCGGCCGACGACCGTGTCTATGTGACGACCGGCGTAGGCGACGTTGCGGCCCTGAATGCCAGCGACGGCAAGGAACTGTGGAAGAAGCGCCCCGGCGGGCCGCTGCGCGGCTCCGCGACCGTCGCCAACGGCCATGTCTATGTCATGAGCCAGGACAATCAGATCTTCGCTCTTTCGCAGAGCGACGGCACGGTCGCCTGGACCGAAAGCGGCACGGTGCAGTCCACCGCAATCTTCGGCGTCGCGGCCCCGGCTGCCGCGCAGGGCACGGTGATCGCCGGCTTCAGCTCGGGCGAACTGACCGCCTATCGGTATGAGAATGGCCGCGTGCTGTGGGGCGATGCGCTCAGCCGCACCAGCATCTCCACCACCGTCGCCGCACTGACCGACATCGACGCCGACCCGGTGATCGACCGCGGCCGCGTGTTCGCCATCGGTCAGGGCGGCCGCATGGCATCCTATGAACTGGTCACTGGCCAGCGCCTGTGGGAAATCAACATCGCGGGCGTCTCCACCCCTGCCGTGACGGGCGGCTGGGTGTTCGTCGTCACCGATGCCGGCCGCCTTCTCTGCGTCGAGCGGACCAGCGGCAAGACCCGTTGGATCAGTCAGCTAAAAGCCTATCATAACGTCAAGAAGAAGTCGGGCATCGTACGCTGGCACGGCCCCCTGCTCGCGGGCGGACGTCTCATCCTGGTTTCCACGGACGGCGACTATGTCGAGGTCGATCCGGCCGACGGCAAGGTGCGCGTCGAGCGCGAAATGAAGCACGGCATGTCGCTCCCGCCTGTTGCGGCGAGCGGAATGCTCTATATCCTGACCGACGAAGGGCGATTGATCGCCTATCGTTGACGGTCCTGCTGCCGGGGGCATCGGTTCCCGGCAGCCTATTTGAAAGAAAGCGCACAGCCATGCCGTCCGCGCCAAGCCTCGCGCCCCGTATCGCCATCGTCGGCCGCCCCAATGTTGGCAAGTCGACGATGTTCAACCGCCTCGTCGGCAAGAAACTCGCGCTGGTCGACGACCTGCCCGGCGTCACCCGCGACCGGCGGGAGGGCGAAGCCGAACTTCTCGGCCTGAAATTCCGCATCGTCGATACGGCGGGCTTCGAGGAAGAGGACCCCATGTCCCTCCCCGGCCGCATGCGCGCGCAGACCGAAGCCGCTGTCGATGGCGCCGAACTCGCGCTGTTCATGATCGACGCACGCGCTGGCCTGATGCCGCTGGACGAGCATATCGCCCGCTGGCTGCGCGCTGGCGACACGCCGGTCGTCGTCATCGCCAACAAGGCGGAGGGCAGCGCGGGCGACCATGGCCTGATGGAAGCCTTCTCGCTCGGTTTCGGCGAACCCGTCGCCTTCTCCGCCGAACATGGTCAGGGGCTTGCCGACCTGTTTCAGGCGATCCGCCCGCATATCGAACGCGAGGACGCGGAGGATTTCGAGGGTATCGAGATCGAGGATGACGGCGATCTCGATGAGGAAGAGGCGGCGAAGCGGCCGCTCAAGCTGGCTATCGTCGGCCGTCCCAATGCGGGCAAATCGACGCTCATCAACCGCATCCTCGGCGAAGACCGACTGATCACCGGGCCGGAGGCGGGCATCACGCGCGACTCCATCTCGGTCGATTGGCGCTGGCCGTCGCCCGATGGCTCCGTCCGCGACGTGCGCCTGATCGACACGGCGGGCATGCGCAAGCGCGCCAAGGTGCAGGACAAGCTGGAGAAGCTGTCTGTCGCCGACGCCCTCCACTCCATCGATTTCGCGGAAGTGGTCGTCCTCCTGCTCGACGCGACCAAGGGCCTTGAGGCGCAGGACCTCAAGATCGCGGACAAGGTGTTGCAGGAAGGCCGCGCGCTCGTCATCGGGCTGAACAAGTGGGACGTGGCCGAAAATGGCTCGTCGCTCTATCAGGGTGTGCGCAAGGCGCTGGACGAGGGTCTGGCGCAGGTTCGCGGCGTGCCGCTCCTGACCGTATCGGGCGCGACCGGCCGGGGCCTGGACGACCTGCTTCAGGCAAGTTTTGATGCCCGCGCCGCCTGGTCGCAGCGCGTGTCCACCTCCCTCCTCAACCGCTGGTTCGACACCGCGCTGGAGGCCAATCCGCCCCCGGCGCCCGGCGGTCGGCGCATCAAGCTGCGCTACATCACGCAGGCCCGTTCACGCCCGCCGACCTTCGCGCTGTTCGGTAACCGGCTGGACGAACTGCCTGAGAGCTATAAGCGCTATCTGGTGAACAGCATCCGCCGCGAACTCGACTTCGCGGGTGTTCCGATCCGCCTGCATCTGCGCAGCAGCAAAAACCCGTTTGATAAAAAAAGCTGACGACGCCGTCATCGTGGACGCACGGGGCATGCGCTGCCCATGGCCAGTGCTGCGCGCAGCCCGGGCCATGCGCAGCACGAGCCATGTCGTGCTGCTCTCGGACGACGTGATCGCGCGCAAGGACGTCCCGGAAATGGCGGCCGCGCGGGGGTGGCGCTGCGATGTCGCGGATGAAGGCGATGTGGTGCGGTTCACGCTCAGGGCCGGATCATAACATTATCTGTCATTCCCGCGCAGGCGGGAATCCAGGGCTGTTGAATCTAGATTCCCGCCTACGCGGGTAATGACGCGCGGAGGGCTCGCGACATATCGGGTCCGACGGCAGTTCATACCCCCGGCAGAGCCGGGGGCTGTCGGCGTTTCGATCAGTAGATATC
>JBEVNC010000075.1:0-42010 GCA_040508315.1 Sphingobium sp. | reverse complement strand
TGCGCGCCAACGGACTGGTCGCGGTGCCTTCGCCGGGCGGATCGTTCCGCATCCAGCCGGTGGACGGGATCGCGGGCCAGCCGGGCGCCGTGGGCCGCGCCTCCAGCCGCAACCAGTTCGTGACCGAGGTCATCCGTCTGCGCTCCATCGACGCGGCCTCCGCGCTGGAGACGCTGCGCCCGCTGGTCAGCCGGGAAGGGTCGATCACCGCGAACCGTGCTGGCCGCAGCATCGTCGTCGCCGACTATGCCGACAACCTCGCGCGCATCCGGCAGGTGCTGGCCCGCATCGATTCCGAAGGGGCGGTGACCGAGACGGTCGCGCTCCAGAATGCGGGCGCGCGCGAGATCGCGACGTCGCTCCAGCAACTTATGACGGGCAGTGGCGGCGAGGGTGGTGGCGCCAGCGCCACCGTGGTGGCGATCGACAGCAGCAACAGCATTGCCATCCGGGGCGACGGCACGTCCGTCGCGCGGCTGGCGTCGATGGCGCGCGATTTCGACAAGCGCGCAGCGGCGGGAACCGAAATCCGCGTCTACTGGCTGGAACATGCCGATGCGGAGAAGCTGCTGCCCGTGCTGGAGCGGTTGCTGGGCCAATCGTCCACGGCGGGTGCGTCCGTCTCGTCCGAAGGTGGCAGCGCCGCTCCGGCAGGCGACAAGGCTGCGGCCCCCGCCGCCGCACCGGCGTCCTCGTCCAGTGGCGGGTCGGGTATCTCGAAGCGTGGGTCCGCCATCGTCACGCGCTATGAAGGCACCAATGCCGTCATCGTCGCAGGCGGTCCGGACACGCAGCGCATGCTGGGCGAGGTCATCCGGCAGCTCGACACGCGGCGCGAGCAGGTGCTGGTCGAAGCGATCATCGTGGAGATCGGCGACGCGGCCGCCAAGCAACTGGGCGTCCAATTCCTGATCGGCAGCACCAAGACCGGCTTTGCCGCGACCAATTACAGCAACGCCAACCCCAATATACTGTCGCTGGCCGGCGCTATCGCGGCCAATGACTTGGGCTCGACAACGACCACCGTGGTCGCGCCGGATGGTACGCGCACCGAAACGACGACCCGGCAGAATAGCGACCTGTCCAACACGCTTCAGCAGTCGGCGGTGTCGGCGCTGCTGGGCGCATCGGGCGGTTTCGGCGGTATCGGCGGGGAGATCGGCCGCAACGGCATATTCGGCGCGATCATCAACGCCGTGAAGTCCGACACCAACAGCAATATCCTCTCCACCCCGTCCGTGATGACGCTCGACAACCAGAAGGCGAGCATCCTAGTCGGACAGGAAGTGCCGGTGACGAGCGGCGAGGCGCTGGGCCAGAATTTCGACAATCAGTTCCGCACCGTGCAGCGGCAGAATGTCGGCATTCAGTTGGAAGTGCGGCCGCAGATCAATTCGGGCGGCGCGATCAAGCTGTTCCTTCGGCAGGAAGTATCGAGCGTTGCCGGGCCAGTGTCGAGCAACAGCAGCGACCTCATCATCAACAAGCGTGAGATCGAGACGACGGTCACGGTCGACGATGGCGACATTCTCGCGCTCGGCGGCCTGCTCGACGACAATGAGCGGCGTACCATCGAGAAAATCCCGCTGCTGGGCGACATTCCGGGGCTGGGCGTGCTGTTCCGGTCCAAGAGCCGGGCGCGCACCAAGACCAATTTGATGGTCTTCATCCGTCCCACCATCCTGCGCAGCCGGGAGGAGGCGCAGAAGCTGACCGCCCAGCGTTACGGCTATATCCGCGACCGGCAGGCGGATTTCGCGCCGGGGCAGGAGCCGTCGCTCGACGTGCTGGTGCGCGACTATATGGGCACGGTGCCGCCCGCGCCGCCGACCCCGCAGCCGGGCGATCAGGTGATCGACGGCCGGGTGGTCCCGACGACGCAGAACCAGTCGCAGAGCGTCGTGCGGCCCGTCGATCAGGCGCCGGGCAAATGATCGGCGAGGGGGAAGCCGCCGTGCTGCGGCCGGTGGACATTCCCTATGGCTTCGCGCGCCGTCATGGCGTCGTGATCGTGGACGATGGCACGGAAGGCGCGATCAGCGTCGCCCTTCGCGAAGGGGACGACCCGCGCATGCTGGTGGAGGTGCGCCGCCATCTCGCCCGCCCGTTCGACGTCGCCATCGTGGATCAGCAGGCGTTCGAGAAATATCTGTCCGACCGCTACGCCATGGGCGGCGCGGCGGCCGAGATGGCAGGCAATATCGGCAGCGACGATCTCGACCTGATCGCGTCCGATATTCCCACCGCCGACGACCTGCTCGACAGCGCCGACGACGCGCCCGCCATCCGCCTCATCAACGGCATCATTGCCGAGGCCGCCCGGCAGGGCGTGTCCGACATTCATATCGAACCCTATGAGACCGGCCTTGTCGTGCGCATGCGCATGGACGGGCAGTTGACCGAAACGCTGCGCATGCCGCCGCACGTCGCGCCGGTGGTGGTCAGCCGCATCAAGGTGATGGCGCGCCTCGACATCGCCGAGCGGCGCATTCCCCAGGATGGGCGCATCGGCCTGTCGCTGGGTGGCAAGCTGCTCGACGTGCGCGTGTCCACCCTGCCGAGCCGTGCGGGCGAACGGGTAGTGCTGCGTATTCTCGACAAGTCGAGTACCGGCATCGGTCTAGACGTGCTGGGCATGTCGCCGCAGACGGATGCGATCTTTCGCGCCGCGCTGGCGGAACCCAATGGCATCATCCTCGTCACCGGGCCGACCGGCAGCGGCAAGACGACGACGCTCTATGCGGGGCTGCGCCAGCTCAATGACGGGTCGCGCAATATCCTGACCGTGGAAGACCCGGTCGAATATGCCATTGAGGGCGTGGGCCAGACGCAGGTGAACTCCAAGGTCGGGCTGACCTTTGCGGCGGGGTTGCGCGCGATCCTGCGGCAGGACCCCGACGTGGTGATGATCGGCGAAATCCGCGACCGGGAAACGGCGGAGATTGCCGTGCAGGCGTCGCTGACCGGGCATCTGGTGCTGTCGACCGTCCACACCAATGACGCGGTCGGCGCTGTGACACGCATGCGCGACATGAAGGTGGAGCCGTTCCTGCTCGCCTCCACCCTGCGCGCGGTGATCGCGCAGCGGCTGGTGCGTCGGTTGTGCCATACATGCCGGGAGCCGGTGGAGGCCGACAAGTCCGCCTGCGCACTGCTGGGCTTCGATCCGGGCACGACGATCTGGCGCGCTGTCGGCTGCGAGGCGTGCAAGCATAGCGGCTATAAAGGCCGGATCGGCGTGTTCGAGGCGATCCGCATCGACGACACGCTGCGCCGGATGATCAACGAAGGCGGCGATGAATCGCTGATTGCACGCCATGCCTTCCTGAATGCGCCCAACCTCAGTTCGGCCGCGCGCGCGCTGGTGCGCGATGGCGAGACGAGCGCCGAGGAGGCGATCCGCATCTCCCGCAGCGAGGCGATGGATGCCTGATTACGGCTATACCGTCATCGACCAGTCGGGCCGGGAAAAGCGCGGCAAGCTGCGTGCCGAGACGGTCGCCGACGCGCGCGCGCAGTTGGAGGCCAAGCGGCTGTTCATCGTTCGCATGGGCGAGGCGGCGGAGGCTGCGGGAGCGGCGAAGAAGCGCGCGCCCTGGTCGGCGGGGGGCAAGCGCCTCTCATCCAAGGAGTTGACGCTGTTCACGCGGCAACTCTCCACGCTGGCGCAGGTCAGTCCGCTGGAAGAGGCGCTGCGCACCATCACCCGGCAGAGCGAAAAGGAGCATGCGCGCGCCATCGTCGGCCGCGTGCATGCGGGCGTGCTGGAGGGCCGGACGCTGGCCGATGCGCTGGGATCGGAGCCGAGAAGCTTTCCGCCGCTGTTCCGCGCGATGATCGCGGCGGGCGAGCGGTCGGGCAGCCTGCCGATGCTGACCGAGCGGCTTTCCGTCCTGCTCGAACGGCAGGCCGAAATGCGGGCCAAGGTGTTAACCGCCATCGCCTATCCCACCGTGCTGGCGGCGTTTGCGCTGATCGTTACCATGTCGCTGATGATCTTCGTCGTGCCGCTGGTGGTGGAGCAGTTCGATACGCTGGGCCAGCAATTGCCGCTTCTGACCCGGATCGTGATGGGACTGTCGCTGTTCCTGGCAAGCTGGTGGTGGCTGCTGGCCATCATCATCGGGCTGGCGGCATTTGGCGCGTGGCGCGCGTTGAAGCAGGAGCCGGTGCGGCTGCGTTTCGACGCGGCGCTGCTGGGCGTGCCTTTTCTGGGGCGGTTGATCCGCGATCTGCACGCGGCGCGCATGGCGCGGACGCTCGCGACCATGGTGCAGAGCCGGCTGCCGGTGGTCGAGGGTCTGAACCTGACCGTGCCGACCGTCCACAACCGCGTCCTTCGCACCGCGACCATCGAGATCGTGGAGGCCGTGCGCGGCGGCGGCAGCCTGTCCACTGCGATGCGCCGGTCGGGCGTGTTTCCGCCGTTGCTCGTCTACCTCGCCGCGAGCGGTGAGCAGGCGGGGCAACTCGACGTGATGCTCGAGCGGGCGGCGGAATATATGGAGCGGGAGTTCGACAGCTTTACCGCGGCGGCGCTGTCGCTGCTCGAACCGCTCATCATCATCCTCATGGGCGGCGTGGTGGCCGTCATCATCCTGTCGATCCTGCTGCCGATCATGCAGTTGCAGAGCCTCACCGGGGCCGGAGCGTGAACATGTTCAAACTATCTTTCTTTCAAAATTCCTCCCCGGCACGGGGAGGGGGACCGCGCGAAGCGTGGTGGAGGGGCGGCTGCGCCGATACGCCGCGCGTGAGGAAGTCCCCCTCCACCACCGACCTGCGGTCGGCGGTCCCCCTCTCCGCAAAGCAGGGAGGATTTGAGGCGGGATTTACCCTCATCGAACTGCTTGTGGTGATCGTCATCATCGGCCTCCTCGCCACCATCGTCGCGATCAACGTGATCCCGGCGGGCAGCCAGGCGCGGGTGGAAAAGGCGAAGGCGGACATTGCGACGCTGGAGCAGGCGCTGGAACAATATCGTCTCGACAACCTGACCTATCCGTCGAGCGGAGACGGGCTGAACGCACTGCTCAGTCCGCCCGGTGGTCTGGCCCAGCCGGAGCGTTACCGTCAGGGCGGCTATATCAAGAAGCTGCCGGACGATCCGTGGGGCAAGCCCTATCTCTATGCCGCGCCGGGCAAGAAGGGCGCGTTCGACATCTACTCGCTGGGCGCGGATGGCGCGTCGGGCGGCGAGGGCGATAATGCGGACATCTATTCCAGCGACCAGTGACAGGGAGCGTGGCTTCACGTGTTCGGGGCGCTCCGCCGAACACGGCTTCACGCTGCTCGAAATGCTGGTGGCGCTCGCCATTTTCAGTCTCGCCGGGCTGGCGCTCGTGCGGTTGCAGGCGGTGTCCGTGCGGACGGCGGGCGACCTCGACGCGCGACTGCTCGCACAGGTCGCCGCGCGCAACATCGCGTTCGAGCGGCTGACCGACCCCACGCCGCCCGCTCGCGGTGACAGCGATGGCGAGACGAGCAATGGCGGCCGCGAATTTCGCTGGAAGCAGGTGGTCGAGCCTGCCGACGATCAGCGCCTGCTGCAGGTGACGATCACGGTCGATGCCGGGCCGGGGCAGTCGCCCGCGGTGATGAGCATTGCGCGGCCCGCGATATGAGGGCGGGGCATCCTTCATCGAGAAGGGGCGAACGCGGCTTCACCCTCGTCGAACTCATGGTCGTCCTTGTCATCATCGGCCTGATGTCGGGCGCGGTGCTGATGACAATGGGCAGTCTCGGCGGCGGGCCGTCCGACGATGCCGACCGTTTCGCCGGGCGTGTGCGCGCTGCGCGCGACCGGGCAGTGGTGCTGGCGCGGCCCGTAGCGCTGTGGGTGTCGCCCACGGGTTATGGTTTCGAGGAGCGGCTGGACGGGCGCTGGGTGCCGCTCGACGTGAAGCCGCTGACCAATACCGACTGGCGCGCGGGAACGCGGGCCAAGGCGGGGGAGCAGGCGAGCGTGCGGCTGTGGTTCGACACCATCGGCCGGGCGGACCAGCCCATGGCCTTCACGCTGAGCGGAAACGGGCGGACGCTCTCCCTCTCGGTCGGCCTCGACGGCAAGGTGACGCGATGAAGCGCACCGAACGGGGCTTTGGGTCTTCTCGGCTTTGCGCCGAAAACGGCTTCACGCTCATCGAACTGCTGGTCGCGCTGATGATCTTTGCGATGCTGTCTTTGGCGGGCGTCGCTCTGTTGCGCGGCAGCGTGTCGGCGCAGGGGCAGATCCGCGAGCATCTGGACGAACTGGCGGGCATGCAGGTCGCGATGGCGGCGCTGGACAGCGATCTTGGGCAAGCGACAGTGCGGATCAGCCGGACGGAGACGGGGCCACTCGCGCCCGCCTTCTTCGCGCGGCCTGCTGGCGGCGAGGGACCGATACTGCAATTCGTCCGCACCGGCTGGAGCAATCCCGACAACGCGCCGCGCGCCACGTTGCAGAAGGTCGAATATTGGTGGCGCGACGGGAAGCTGGAGCGGGTCGGCTACCCCCATGTCGATGGCGCGGCCGCAGGCGAACCCGCCACGTTGCTGGAGGGCGTCACCGCCCTGACCCTGCGTTTCCGCGACCCGCGCGGTGAGTGGCGCGACGACTGGACCCCCGCGCAGCCCGACCTCCTGCCCCGCCTCGTCGAAATGACGGTGACGAGTGGAAAACGTCCGCCCATCGTCCTGCGCTTCCTGGTTGGGCCGGGCGCGGTGGAGAAGCTCGATGGCGCGCCTGCCGGTGCGTGACGCCCCCGCCCAGGAACGCGGTGCCGCGCTGCTGACCGTGCTGATGCTGGTTGCGGTGATGGCGGTCATCACCGTCGTCGCGCTGGAACGGCTGACCATCGCCACGCGCATGGCGCAGAACGGGGTGAGTGCCGATCAGGGGCGCGCCTTCCTCGTCGCAGGGGAGACGGTGGCGGCGCTTCGCATCGGCGATCTCGTCGCCGCGCAGCCGGGGCGCACGACCTTGCAGGGGGGCTGGCTGGGCACGCCGCAAAGCGTTCCGGTTCCCGGCGGCATGGTGGTCGCACGCGCGCGGGACGGCGGCAATTGCTTCAATATCAACGGCCTCGTCTCGGGAAGCACACCGGACAGCTACAGCGCCCGCCCGGCGGGGATTGCGCAGTTCGCGACGCTGCTGCGCCTGCTCGGCACCGATCCCCGCGTGGCGGACCAGATCGCGGTGGGCAGCGCCGACTGGATAGACAGCGACGCCGTGCCGGGACCGGGCGGGGCAGAGGACGCCTATTACCAGCAGCAGGCCGAACCCTATCGCACCGCGGGCGGCCTCGTCGCCGACCCCAGTGAGATCAGGACGGTCGTCGGCATGACCGGCCCGATCTACGAACGGGTGCGGCCATGGCTGTGCGCCTTGCCCGTCGCGATATTGTCACCGATCAACATCAATACGCTGCTGCCCGATCAGGGGATATTGCTGGCCATGCTGGCGGAGGGGCGGATCGGAGCGGAGACGGCGCGGCAGGTGCTGGCGCAGCGACCACGGGATGGCTATGGCAGCCTCGTCACCTTCTGGGCGCAACCGGCACTGGCGGGGCTGGGCCTCTCGCCCGAAGTCACGGAGCAGGTCAAGCTGACCAGCCGGTGGTTCGCGGTGGACCTTCAGGTCGACCTGGCGGGCACGGATGTGAGCGAGACGGCGCTTTTCGATGCGCAGGATGGACAGGTGCGGCTGGTGCGGCGCCGTTGGGGGGATGATAGCTGAGCATGGCCGATGGCATGATCTTCTGGACGGCGCAGGACGGCGCCATGGCGGGCGGCGGGTGGCTGCGCGTCGTGGATGGCCGCGTGGTCCAGCGCGGCGAGGGTGCGGACTGGCGCGCCGCCACGGGGCTGGTCGCGCTGCCCACGGGCGATACCGCCATGCTGGTCGTACCCACCGGGGACGTGGCGCTGCACTGGATCGCCTGCCCCGGCATGACCGTGCGGCAAGGCACTGCTGCCGCACCGCTCATGGCGATGGAGGCCAGCATCGGGTCGGCCGAAGTGCTGCACGCGGCGACTGTGCCGGTAGCCGAGCCGGAGCAGCCCTTCATCGTCGCCGTCGTCTCGCGAGGGGCGATGGAACGCTGGATCGCCCTGTGCGACGCCTTGGGCGTGCCCGGCGCGGCCATCGTGCCCGCGCCGCTGCTGCTGCCTCCGCCGGAGGAAGGCTTCACGGCCGGGACCATCGGCGGGCAGGAGGTGCTACGCGGCACCGACAGCGCCGTTGCCGCCGGGGAGGCGCATGCGGCTCTGGTCGTCGGCGACGCGCCGGTCAGGCGGATCGACGATGCCATGGCGGAGGCCGGGATCGCGGCATCGCTGGCCGCGCCGCCACTCGACCTCAGGCAGGGCGGCTATGCGGTGCGAAGCGCCTCCAGCCTCGATCCGGCATGGTTGCGGCGCGTGGCCGTGCTGGCGGGCGTCGTGGCGCTGGTGACTCTGCTCATCTCCCTCGTCCAGATCGCACGATTGCATATCGAGGCGTCTTCGCTCGACGCCGCCACGCTGGAACTGGCGCGCGATGTGGTGCCTGCGGCGACCGACGTCACCGATGCGGAGGCCAAGCTGGCCGCGATGGTCGCTGGCCGGGGCGGCGCGGCGGGCGGCTTTACGGGCACCGTCTCCGGCATCATGGCGGCAATGCAGGGCGCGCAGGGCGTCACCATGACCAACCTGTCGCAACTGGCCGATGGCACGGTGCGGGTGCAACTGTCCGGGCCGAATGCGGAGTCCATCAACATGGCGCTGATCGCGCTCCAGAATGCTGGCTGGCGCGTCGCCGCCAACGGCGTCCAGCAACAGGGGGCGCAGACCATCGCCGACATCAGCGTGGTGCCGTCATGAAGGCCGTTCGGGATTGGTGGAGCGCACTGAGCGGTCGCGAGCGGCGATTGCTCAGCGTGATGATCGTCCTCGTCGGCGGCGTGTTTCTGTGGCTGGGCGTCTGGCGGCCGGTGGAGGCGGGCATGGCGAGCGGCTGGACCCGCTATGGCGCGGCCGTGGACACCAACGCATCGGTCCGCGCCAAATTGCGGACGCTGCGGATGACCCCCGCCAACCGGGGCGGACGCGGTGCCGCCATCGGTCAGAGCGTCGCACAGAGTGCCGCCGAAGCGGGCCTGACGCTGGACCGCAGCGCCGCACAGGGCGAGGGTCGGCTGGCCGTGACCATCGGGTCGGCGCGAGCTGGCGCTCTGCTCGCCTGGCTGTCGGGGCTGGAGGGGCAGGGCGTGCAGGTGGACACGATCAGCATGACGCCCGGAGCCACGCCGGGAACGGTGGTGGTGCAGGCCGTGCTCAGGGAGGCGCAGTGATGGGCTGGTTGAGGCTGTCGCCGCGCGCCCGGTCGATATTGGCGGTCGTGTTCCTGCTGGCGCTGGTCGCGACGATGCCGCTGCGCTTCCTGTTCTCGCTGGTCGACGTGAGCGAACTGGGCGTGTCCGCGCGGTCGCTGCGCGGGCCGGTCTGGTGGGGCGCGGCGGAGGAATTGCAGGCGGGGCCGGTGCGGATCGGCACGGTCGACGTGATGCTCTCCCCTATCCAGTTGCTCGTCGGGCGTGCGCGCTTCGACATCAGCCGCCAGAAGGGCCTGCCGGACGACATAGCGGGCGCGCTGACGGTCGGCATCGCGACGCGCGGCATCGACGACATGACCGGCACGCTGCCGCTGGGCGGTGCGCTCGCGCCGCTGCCGATCTCGGCGGTCGCCATGCAGGATGTCAGCATCGCCTTCAGCGGCCAGCGTTGCGTGAAGGCGGAGGGGCGGCTGCGCGCCATGCTCTCCGCAGGTGCACCCGGCCTCGACCTGTCCAACGGCCTGTCGGGCGAAGTGCGCTGCGACGGCACCGACCTCCTCATCCCGCTGGTCAGCCAGTCGGGGGCGGAGCGGATCGACATCAGGATCGACGGCAACGGGCGCTATCGCGGCGCGATGACGGTGCCCGCGCGCGATCCGGTGCTGGCCGGGGCGCTCAGCACGATGGGGTTCAGGACGGTCGGCGGCAATCTGGTGTTGCAGGTCGACGGATCGCTGTGAGTCTGGCGGATGTCTGGGCGGTGGAGGGGTTCCGGACCCTGATCGGCGCCGTACTAGGGCTCATCATCGGCAGTTTCCTGGGCGCGCTGGTCCTGCGCTGGCCGGAGGGCAGGAGCGTGCTGCGCGGGCGGTCGCAATGCGATGCCTGCGGGGTCACGCTGGGCGTACGCGATCTGGTGCCGGTGTTGAGCGCGGTCGCGCTGCGGCTGCGCTGCCGGGCCTGCGGGGTGCGGATCGACCCGGCGCATCTGCTGATGGAGATTGGCGGGGCGGCCATCGGTGCGACGGCATTTGCGCTGAGCGCAGGGCCGGTCGCGGCGGCGGGAGCGTGCCTGCTCGGCTGGATATTGCTGGCGCTGGCGGTGCTGGACGCACGGCATTTCTGGCTGCCGGACGCCCTGACCCTGCCGCTCGCCTTCTTCGGGCTTACCATCGGGCCATTCGCGACGCAGGCGGCGCTGCCGGATCGATGGATCGGCGCGGCGGCGGGCTATGGCGTGCTGCTGGCGGTGGCGCTGGGCTATCGGGCACTGCGCGGTCGAGAGGGGCTTGGGCTGGGTGACGCCAAGCTGCTTGGCGCCATCGGGGCATGGACGGGCTGGCAGGCGCTGCCGTTCGTGCTGCTGATCGGGTCGGTGGCCGGGCTGGGCTGGGCGGCGGCGATGGCTGCGCGGGGGCGTGCGGTGCGCGGCGATATGCGGTTGCCACTGGGGACGTTGCTGTGTCTGGCGGTGGGGCCGGGGATGGTGGTTGAGGCGTGGTTGTTGGGGTGACGGGGTTGGTCGAAAGGGTCAGCTACGTTCATATTCTGCTCTTTCTTCCAACCAGCAGTCGTGGCCGTTCAAGTTCGCCCGCATCCAAGCATCAAACTCATCAAAGGTGACCCCATTGGGGTGAAGCGGCACCCCCTTGGCTAACGCTTGCCTTTCATGATGCGCCAGCGCTTGATGAAAGGACCAAATGGCTAACTGCCGCCAGTCGTCATCCAGCGAGAATGCGCCCTCATTGGCTCGGTATATGTCGTATGTCGCGTTAGGGTTGTCAGACACCTGCACAACTTCTGGCCAAAGAGCCTTCGTGATCTCGAACAGAGCGATCTTGTCGATGGTCATCCGGCGCTCCTAGTTCCAATGGCAGCTTTCATGCCACCCACCTCCGAAAACGGCCAGTCTGAAATCCACCCCAAATGGACATCATCGGCAGCCTCCACCACGGGTGCCATAGTGGATTGGCGCACAGGCAAAGAGGATAAAAAGGGGGTGTGGTTGCCCCCCTGCGCCAATAATCTCCTACCTTGATTCCATAGATGTCTGGGGCGGCAGATTGAGTCCCATTTCCGCCCCTCGCTTGATGTCCTACACAATAGAACATATCATGAACAAATGCGTCGTGAGTCGTTCTCCCTTTTGCGTCCGGCGGCTTTCCGCGGCCGCATCGTCGCGCCCGCGATTCCCGCGCGTGGCAAGTGTGAGGTGCCCACGTGCCCGCTCGGTATCGCATGGGCCGATGAGTGGCTCGGTGGCGGCCTGCAGGGCGATGGCCTGCACGAATTTTTTGCAGGCGATACCCAGAGCCTGCCGAGTGGGCTGGGGTTCGCGCTGATCCTCGCCATGATGCCGGGCGGGGTGAGGGACGGGGGGGTGGTCTGGCTGCGGCGGGGGACGGCGGGGGTGCCTTATGGGCCGGGGCTGGTCGATCTTGGGCTCGATCCCGGTGCGATCACGATCCTGAGCCTTGCCGACGATCGGGCGTTGCTTCGCGCCACGCTCGACACCGTGCGGTCGGGCGCGGTGGGGGCTGTTCTGCTGGAGGCGGTGGGGCGCCAGCCGCTGCTCGATCTCACCGCGACCCGGCGTCTGGTGGTGGCGGCGGCGGAGACGGGGACGCTCGTCCTGATCGTGCGCGCCAGCGCCGAGCCGGGCCTGAGCGCCGCCCATAGCCGCTGGCGGGTGGGCAGCGCGCCGTCGCGACCGCTTGCTGCCGATGCGCCCGGTTTTCCCGTATTCGACCTCAGCCTGCTGCGCCTGCGCGGCGGGCGGGAGGGCCTCAATATCCTGCTGGAGTGGAACCGTGACACAGCCTCCTTCCGCGAAGCCGGGGCGGCGCTATCTGGCGGTGCATCTGCCGTGGCTGGCGGCGCAGAACGCGCTGATCCGCACGGCCGCGCCGCCTGATGCCCCCTTTGCGATCATCGAGAAGCAGCGGGGCGCACTGCGCATCGTCGCGCTCGATCCGGGCGCGGTGGCGCTTGGCCTGACGCCGGGCCTGCCGTTGGCCGATGCGCGGGCGCGGGTGCCGGACCTTGCCGCCGTGCCCGCAGAGCCGGAGGCGGATGCGGCGCTGCTCGCCCGGCTGGCGGTGGCGGCGCGCGCCTATACGCCCAGCGTATCGGTCGATCCGCCGCAGGGCCTGCTCCTCGACATTGCAGGCGCCACGCATTTCTTCGCCGATGGCGAGGTGGGGCTGGCGGCCGACCTGACCGCGCGGCTGGCGGCATGGGGGCTGGAGGCGCGCACCGCCTGCGCCGATACGCCCGACGCGGCGCGGGCGCTTGCGCGGTTCGGGGCGCGGGAGGTGCGGGCCTTGCCGGTGGAAGCGCTGGAGATAGGGGCTGACGCGCATCTTGCCCTGAAACGCAGCGGCTTCCGGCGGATCGGGGAACTGGCCGACCTGCCGCGCGCGCCGCTCGCCGCGCGGTTCGGGACGGGACTGCCGCTGTCGCTCGCGCGGCTGCTGGGGGAGGAGGACAGGCACATCACGCCTGCGCCGGTGGTGGAGCCGGTGGCGGCGATCCTGCGCTTCGCCGAACCCATCGGGCGGGCGGAGGATGTGCTGGACGCGGTGGAGGCGCTGCTGGCGGACCTTGGCAGCGAACTGGAGCGACGGGGCGAGGGCGGGCGCGCCTTTGCGCTGGAACTGCATCGCAGCGACGGCCATGTCGCGCGCCTGCTGGTCGAGACGGGTGCGCCGACGCGCGATGCCGAAATGGTGCTGCGGTTGCTGCGCGAGCGGATCGAGAGCCTGGCCGATCCGCTCGATCCGGGATTCGGCTATGACAGTATCGGCCTGGCCGTGCCGCTGACGGAGATGCTCGGGCTGCGGCAGGGCGCGCTGGAGAAGGAGGCGGTCGGCGGCGCGCTGGGGCCGCTGCTCGACCGGCTGGCGGTGCGCTATGGGCGGGAATCGGTGCTGCGCTTCGTGCCGGGCGACAGCCATGTGCCGGAGCGGGCGGCATGGCTCGCGGCGGTGGGGGAGACGCGCTGGACGCTGACGGCAGAGGTGGGGGAACCGCCGCTGCGCCCCTTCACCCTGTTCGATCCGCCGCAGCGCGTCGAGGTGCTGGCCGCCGTGCCGGACGGGCCGCCACGCCGCTTCCGCTGGCGGGGCGGCAGTCATGACATCGTGCGACAGGAAGGGCCGGAGCGGATCGCGCCCGAATGGTGGCTCCGGCGCGGTGGTTACGGCGATAATCCCGGGCTGACGCGGGATTATTACAGGGTGGAGGATAAAGGCGGGCGGCGCTTCTGGCTGTTCCGGCATGGGTTTTATGGGGAGGCGGCGGCCAATCCCCACTGGTATCTGCATGGGGTGTTCGTGTGAGGGGGGCCGCCCTTGCCATATTCCTGCGGAGGCAGGAATCCAGGGTGAGGGAACGCCCAACTACCTTGGGCTCCTGCCTTCGCAGGAGCACGGTGGCGGTTAAGGCATGAGCCGCGCTGCGCCCTATGCCGAACTGGCCGCCGCCACGAACTATTCCTTCCTGCGCGGTGCATCCCACCCGTCCGATATGGTGGGACAGGCCATCGACCTTGGCATGACCGGCATCGGCATCGCCGACCGCAATACGGTGGCGGGCGTGGTGCGGGCGCATGTGGCGCTGCGGCTGGCGCGAGAGAAGGCGGAGGCGGCGCAGCAGCCGATCCCCGATTTCCGGCTCATCGTGGGGGCCCGCCTCGCCTTTACGGATGGGTCGGCGGACGTGATCGCCTATCCCGCCACGCGGCTGGGCTGGGGGCGGCTGACGCGGATGCTGACAAACGGCAATCTGGCTACGAAGAAGGGCGAGTGCATCCTCCATCTCTCCGACCTGATCGACCATGCGCAGGACCTGCTGCTGATCGCCATGCCGGGCGCGACGGGCGCGCAATTGTCGCGGTTGCGGGCGGCGGCGCCGGGGCGCGTGTGGCTGGGCGTGGGCATGGGGCGGGAGGGCTGCGACGATCGGCGGCTGGTCGAGGCGCAGATGCTTGCGCGGGCCGCGGGGGTTCCGATCGTCGCGGTCAACGATGCGCTCTATGCGGAGGCGGGCGCGCGGCCGCTCCACGACATACTGACCGCGATCCGCCTCAAGACGACAGTGCAGGCGGCGGGGCGCGACCTTGCCGCCAATGCCGAACGCCATCTGAAATCGCCGGAGGAAATGGCGCGCCTGTTCGCTCGCGCGCCCGAAGCCATTGCAGAGACGCAGGCGGTGATGAGCCGGATCCATTTCACGCTGGACGATCTCAAATATGAATATCCGCATGAGCCGGTGCCGCTCGGCTGGAACCCGGAGGACTGGCTGGAACATCTGGTGATGGATGCGGCGCATAAGCGATACGGCGCCATATTACCGGCCAAGGCGCAACGGCTGATCGCGGACGAGTTCAGCCTGATCCGCGAGGAGAGGCTGGCCTATTATTTCCTGACCGTGCACGACATCGTCCATTTCGCGCGTACGCGAACGCCACCCATTCTCTGCCAGGGGCGGGGCAGCGCCGCGAACAGCATCGTCTGCTTCCTGCTGGGCGTCACATCGGTCGATCCGATGCAGCACGACCTGCTTTTCTCCCGCTTCATGTCCTCGGAGCGCAAGGAGCCGCCCGATATCGACGTCGATTTCGAACATGCGCGGCGCGAGGAGGTGATGCAATATATCTACAAGCGTTATGGCCGCGAGCGGGCAGGGATCGCGGCGACCGTCATCCACTTCCGCTCGCGCAGTGCAGTGCGCGAAGTGGGCAAGGCGCTTGGCCTCAGCGAGGATGTGACGACGCGTCTCTCCTCGACCGTATGGGGCAGCTATTCCACCAGATATGAGCGCAAGCGGGTGGAGGAAAGCGGCTTCGATCCCGAAAATCCGGAGATCGAGCGGATCAATCATTTTATCCAGCAGATACTGGAGTTTCCGCGTCATCTCTCACAGCATGTCGGCGGTTTCATCCTGACGCAGGACCGGCTGGACGAGACCGTGCCGATCCATAATGGCGCCATGCCCGAACGCACCTTCATCGAGTGGGACAAGGACGATATCGACGCGCTGGGCCTGATGAAGGTCGATGTGCTGGCACTCGGCATGCTGACCTGCATTGCCAAGAGCTTCGACATGATGCGCGCGCATGGGCTGGGCGACCATAGCCTCGAAATCGACCTCCAGTCCGATGACGAGGACGTGTACAACATGCTGTGCAAGGGCGACAGCGTCGGCGTGTTCCAGGTGGAGAGCCGGGCGCAGATCAACATGCTGCCCCGCCTGCGCCCGCAAAAACTCTACGATCTGGTCGTGCAGGTCGCCATCGTCCGCCCCGGTCCCATCGAGGGCGAGATGGTGCATCCCTATCTGCGGCGGCGCTGCGGGGAGGAGACATGGGATTTCCCCTCGCCGACACCGCCGCATCCTGCCGATGAACTCAGGACGCTGCTGGGCGAGACCTACGGCGTGCCGTTGTTCCAGGAGCAGGCAATGAAGCTGGCCATCACTGCCGCCGAATTCACCGATGCGCAGGCGAACGGCCTGCGCCGCGCCATGGCGACGTTCCGCAATGTCGGCACCATCGGCCATTATCGCGACAAGATGGTCGATGGCATGGTCCGGCGCGGTTATGAGAAGGACTTCGCCGAACGCTGCTTCAAGCAGATCGAGGGTTTCGGCAGCTATGGTTTCCCGGAAAGCCATGCGCAGAGTTTCGCGCGGCTGGTCTATGTCTCCGCGTGGATCAAATGCCATCATCCCGCCGTGTTCGCCTGCGCTCTGCTCAATTCCCAGCCCATGGGCTTCTACGCGCCCGCGCAACTCGTCCGCGATGCGCGCGAACATGGGGTGGAGGTGCGGGCGGCCGACATCAACCACAGCCTATGGGACTGCACGCTGGAGCGGCGGGAGGATGACGTCCTCGCGCTGCGGCTGGGGATGCGGCAGATCGGCGGGTTTCGGGAGGATTGGGCGAAGGCCATCGCGGCGGCGGCGCCCTTTGCCCAGGTGGAGGATCTGGCGCGCCGGGCACAACTGCCGCGACGGGCGCTGGCCCTGCTGGCCGATGCGGATGCGCTGGGGTCGCTGGGGCTGGACCGGCGGCGGGCCCTGTGGGACGCGCGGCGCGTGCCGGAGGGCGATCTGCCGTTGTTCGCCGCGACGCAGGCGCGCGAGCTGGCGGATGAAGCGGTAATTCCATTGAAAGCCATGGTGTTGGGGGAGGAAGTCGCCGCCGATTATCAAACCACCCGGCTATCGCTCAAGGGGCATCCGATGGCGATCCTGCGGCCGCGGTTCGATGCCGAAGGGATCATGCCCTGCATCGGCCTGCGCCGGGCGAAGGCGGGCGCGAGCGTCCGCGTCGCAGGCGTGGTGCTGGTGCGGCAGCGGCCGGGCAAGGGCAATGCCATCTTCATCACCATCGAGGATGAAGATGCCATCGCCCACATCGTCCTGTGGGCGCGCCAGTTCGAGACGATGCGCCGCCCGATCATGGCCGCGCGCCTGATGGTCGTGGAGGGCGTGGTGCAGCGCAGCCCGGAGGGCGTCATCCATGTCATGGCCAGCCGCATCATCGACCGCACGGAAATGCTCGGCCATTTGTCGGACGTGCATGAGACCGACCCACTGCTGTCGCGTGCGGACGTGTTCCTGCATCCGCAGCAGCCGCGCGGGCGTAGCGATAGTGGGGCGGGGAAGCATCCTCGCGATGTGCGTTTGTTGCCGCGGTCGCGGGATTTTCATTGAGGGGGTGAGGTGGGAGCGGAGGTCTCGCGATGTGCGATGCCACTTTCAGTCACTCACTGCGGTGTCTGCTAGGCCGAAAACTGACGCTGAACCCGTCCTTGACACCCGTGGGATTGCTAACCCAAGCAGATATGCGAGCTGAGATGGCCTGCTGACATTCAGGAATCTCAATCGGCGAATAACGTGCGAATGGGGGGTTATGTGATCAAAGGCTACATTAGCAGAATAAAATTTTCGGGCGGACTATGCGTTGATCTTTCCAATGACAGCCTGTTTGTAATTATTGGCCCTAACAATGCGGGAAAGAGTGCAACACTCGCGGAGATTCGAGATTTAGTTTCCAGCAAGTCGAGTCCTACTTTACTTTTATCCGACCTCGAACTTGTACGTAATTCGTCGCTCGATGATATCCGTGCTCAACTTTCTCCTGCGAAAAACGAGCAAGGAAATTATAATATTGCTGGACATCATTTTGCAGATGGGAGCCTAAATCACTGGTGGAGCGAAGCGGGCGGAGGGATCGGAGGTGTTCTTACGACCTTATTGATATCTAATCTCGACACACGGTCGCGGCTTGGGGACTGCGACCCGCCAGCGTCTTTTAACGCACGAAACCGGCACGCAGCAGACCACCCATTTCAGCGAATGTATGCAGATGACTCGCTTGAGCAAAAGACATCCAGCGCAGTCAAGCGGGCCTTCAAGCGCGATCTAGTAATTCATCGGGCAGCTAGCCAAAATATTCCTGCATATATTGGCGATCGCCCAAAAAAGAGTAAAGGCGAAGAAAGTATTTCTCGTAGTTATCTCGATCGCTTAGAGAAACTTGATCAATTGGAGAAACAAGGAGACGGTATTCGAAGTTTCGTATCGATAGTAGGGCGAGTAATTACCGAGAATCGATCTATCCAACTTATTGATGAACCCGAAGCTTTTTTGCATCCACCGCAAGCGAGGCTTGTTGCAGAGATCGTTGCTTCTGAGGCGGGTGGACGTCAGACGTTTATCGCGACGCATAGCAGCGACATTCTTCAGGGATTGCTCGGATCGCATCCAAATAGAGTATCAGTGGTGAGGCTGGCTCGGACAAAGAATGGTGGTCGCGCAGATCTTTTGACGAGCGCAGACATCGAAACGCTTTGGCGTGATCCTATCCTCCGATTTGGAAAAGTCCTTGACGGCCTTTTTCACGATGGCGTTGTAGTGACGGAAGCCGATGGGGATTGTCGCTTCTACGAAACCATCATGGCCGCCTCAACCTCGATCGAGCAGCGCAACGACCTGCACTATACCTATAGCGGCGGGAAAGAGCGGATACCGGTTCTAGTCAAAGCGCTTCGTTGCCTAAAGGTGCCTGTAGCCACTATCGTAGATTTCGACGTGCTTAATGCCGAAAATCCGCTTCGCCGGATTGTCGACGCGCACGGAGGGGATTGGTCGAAGATTGAACCCGATTGGACTGCATTGAAAAACTCTGTTGAAGAGGGGAGCGCTTTTGTCAGCGGCGACAAATTTAAAGAGCAGATCAAGAAAATCCTAATCAAAATTCCGCCGGGCGGCATCGTACCAAAGGACATTCTGGCGGAGGTAAAAAAACTAACGCGCAATGCATCTCCATGGGATTTTGCGAAAAATAGTGGGCTTCGGGCTATTAACACTGGTCAATCGACGCGACAAGCCAATGCATTGCTCTCGTCGTTAAAGGCTTTGGGTATCTTCGTTGCGCCATTCGGGCAGATGGAAGGGTTCTGTAGGACTCTGGATATGAAAGGATCGCGCTGGGTTGAAGAAGTTTTGCGGCGTGATCTGTGCAATGATCCGGAACTTGCTGATGCCCGCACATTCGTCGCCGAAATAGCTGCCTATCTCGGTGATACAAATGGCGCTTCTCCTAAACATCGTAGACTTAGTCGGCCGACTACCCTCATGTAGGCTTGGAGGTGAGTGTAAGCCGCCAGGTCATCATCGGCCAGACCCTAGAAAAGTGGCCGCTTTCGCATACCTGGCATTCAAAACTCGCCCGTCCGCTACCGGCCAGTTTTGGGCATACAACTCCCAGCTTCACCCCACCGCCACAAAACTATCCAAAACCCGCTTTCGCCCGGCCGTCTCGAAATCGATCTCCAACTTGTTCCCCTCGATCACCGCGATCTCGCCGTAGCCGAATTTCTGGTGAAACACGCGCTGACCGACCGTCAGGTCGCTGCGCGCCTTGCCGCCGACGCTTACCGCACTTGTCCGCGCTTCCACGATGCGGGGCGGGTCGCGGGTGAACTGGCCGCTTGATGCCGCGCGCTGCCAGCCGGGGCCTCGTCCGGTCCCGCGCGCGACATGGGCGAAGGGGTCGTCGCGTTCGGACCAGTTGGCGCGCCACAGGCTTGCGCCGCCGGTCATCGTGCTCTCGCTCTCGACATGGGCGGCGGGCAGTTCGCCGACGAAGCGGGACGGGATGGAACTGGTCCACTGGCCATAGATGCGGCGGTTGGCGGCGTGGAGGATGGTGCAGCGGCGCCGCGCGCGGGTGATCGCGACAGAGGCAAGGCGGCGTTCCTCCTCCAGGCTTGCGGTGCCGCCCTCGTCCATCGCGCGTTGCGAGGGGAAGACGCCTTCCTCCCACCCGACGAGGTACAGCGTGTCGAATTCTAGCCCCTTGGCGGCGTGGATGGTCATCACCGTGACCTTGTCGTCTCCGGCATTCGCGTCATTGTCCATGACGAGGCTGACATGCTCCAGGAAGGCGCCCAGCGTCTCATAATCCTCCATCGCGCGGGCGAGTTCGGTGAGGTTCTCCAGCCGTCCGCTGGCCTCTACCGTGCGTTCGGCCTGCAGCGCGGCGGTGTAGCCGCTCTCGTCCAGTATCTGCCGCGCCAGTTCGGCATGCGGCATGCTGCCCGACAGATCGCGCCAGCGCGCCACGTCGCCGATGAAGCGGCCGAGCGCCTTGCGCGCCTGCGGGGTCAGTTCGTCGGTGTCGAGGATGCGCGCGGCGGCCAGCGTCAGCGGCGTACCCTCCGCGCGGGCGAGGCGGTGGATCTTCTCCAGCGCCTTGTCGCCCAGACCGCGCTTGGGCACGTTCACGATCCGCTCGAACGCCAGATCGTCGGCGGGCTGGTTGACGAGGCGGAGATAGGCGAGTGCGTCCCTGATCTCCGCCCGCTCATAGAAGCGAAAGCCGCCGATGATGCGGTAGGGCAGGCCGATCTGGATGAAGCGGTCCTCGAACTCGCGCGTCTGGAACTGGGCGCGCACGAGGATAGCGGTGTCGTTGAGCGGGGTGCCGCTACGCTGCGCCGCTTCGATCCGGTCGGCGACGGTGCGCGCTTCCTCCGGCCCGTCCCACACGCCCAGAACCTGCACCTTTTCGCCCTCGCTCGCCTCCGTCCAGAGGGTCTTGCCGAGGCGGCCGCCATTCTCCGCGATCACGCCCGATGCGGCGGCGAGGATATGGGGGGTGGAGCGGTAATTCTGTTCGAGGCGGATGACAGCCGCGCCAGGAAAATCCCGCTCGAACCGCAGGATATTGGCAACTTCTGCGCCGCGCCATGAATAGATGGACTGGTCGTCATCGCCCACGCAGCAGATGTTGCGCCGTTCCTGCGCGAGCAGGCGCAGCCACAGATATTGGCTCGAATTGGTGTCCTGATACTCGTCCACCATGATGTATCGGAAACGCTGCTGATATTGGGCCAGCACCTCCCGGTCCGTGCGGAACAGGACGAGCATGTGGAGGAGGAGGTCGCCGAAATCGCAGGCGTTGAGCGCGAGCAGGCGAGCCTGATAGGCGGCGTAGAGTTCCGCGCCGCGACCATTGGCGAAATGTTCGGATTCGCCCGCGTCGACATCCTTGGGCGTCCAGCCGCGATTCTTCCATTTGTCGATCAGGCCCGCCAGCGCGCGGGAGGTCCAGCGTTTCTCGTCCAAGTCGGCCGCCACGATCATCTGCTTGATGAGGCGTAGCTGGTCATCCGTGTCGAGGATGGTGAAATTGCTTTGCAGGCCGACGAGTTCGGCATGGCGGCGCAGCATCTTGGCCGCGATGGAGTGGAAGGTGCCGAGCCACGGCATGCCCTCCACCGCCTCGCCCATCATCCGTCCGACACGCTCGCGCATTTCCCGCGCTGCCTTGTTGGTGAAGGTGACGGAGAGGATCTCCGACGGCCAGGCGCGGCGGGTGGCGACGAGGTGCGCCAGGCGGGCGGTCAGCGCCGCCGTCTTGCCGGTGCCAGCGCCAGCCAGGACCAGAACGGGGCCTTCGGTGGTGAGCACGGCCTCGCGCTGCGGGGCGTTGAGGCCGCGCAGATAGGGCGCGTCATATTCGGCTGGCGGGGTAGGGGACATGCACGAACAGGTAGGGAACAGAGGCGGCCGGGGCAAGTCCCAACAATTTGGGCGACGGAACCATTGGCGGTGTGGAGGGTCGATGACGTAACGATAACAAGCCGAGGATTGCCCGATGAAACGCTCCATATTCGCAATGACGCTGCTGCTGTCCGGCATGGCCCCGTTCGCCGTGACGCCGGTCATGGCGCAGATGCAAGCGACGCCGGAACCCGAGGACGCGCCCAATAATATCGCGCCTGCGCCCCGTCCGCCGGTGAGCAAGCCTGCCGATCCCAATGCCGGCGTGCCCATGGGTGAGGTGCCCCCTGTCGCGGGCGCGATGGCCCCGGCCGATCCCGCATCGCCGGTCAATCCGGTCGCACCGGTTGGCTCGCCCGACAATCCGGCCGTGGTCGGTGGCAATATGACTGCGCCGCCCGCTGCAGCGAAGGACTATCCGAAGTGCACGAAGACCATCACCGATGGCTGCGTGAACCCCGGCGAAGCCCGGAAGATGAAGAAGCGCTGATCCCCGCTCGTCAGGCGGTGGGGCGGAGCAGAGTGATCTTCGCCTTGCCGACGATGCGGTCCGCATCGACCGTGAAACCGGCGGCTTCGATCTTTTCGGAGCGGCCGGTTTCGAGGCTTACCCAGCTTTCCGGGCCGATCCAACCCAGGCGATGGAGTTTGTCGAGCGCGACGGCGCCCGCCCCGGTGTCGTAGGGCGGATCGAGCAGCAGCAGGTCGAGCGGCTGCTTCGCGACACCCAGCGACAATACGCTGGTCCGGCGGATGTCGGCGGTGGCGACGGTTTCCAGTGCGCGGACATTGGCGGTGATCGCGTCGATGGCAGCGGCATCCTGATCGACGAACAGGCAATGCGCGGCGCCGCGCGACAGCGCCTCTATGCCAAGCGCACCAGATCCTGCGAACAGATCGGCGACGCGCAGCCCCTCGAACGTGCCGAGGCGGCTGTAGAGCATCGAGAACAGGGTCTCGCGCGTCCGGTCGGCGGTGGGGCGCGTTGCATCGCCCTTGGGCGCGACCACTGGCCGCCCGCGCCATTTGCCTGCGATGATCCTCATGTCAGTGCGCCGCCCGTGTCGTTGAATAGGTCATCGGCGGCCAATAGTGGAAAGTTCGGCGGATCGGAACCTGCAACTGGCTTGCGCGTGTTTCGAGATGGACTCATCCCCGGCGCCGGGCATCCGCATTCTTCGTCCGCAGCGTCGCCGCGGCCGCCATCGGGTCGTCGGGCCACGGATGGCGCGGATAGCGACCGCGCATCTCCTTTGCCACATCCGCCCAGCTTCCCCGCCAGAAGGCGGGCAGGTCGCGCGTGGTCTGGATCGGGCGACCGGCAGGTGAGGTCAGGCTGAGGACGAGGGGCACGCGGTCCTCCCCCACCACCGGATGCTCGGTCACGCCGAACAGCGCCTGTACGCGGAGTTCCACGCGCGGGCCGCCGTCCGCGCCATAGTCTATGTCGTGATGGCTGCCAGCCGGGCTGGCGAACTGGCGCGGGGCGATGCGGTCTATGCGTTGCTGCCCGTCCCAGCCGAGGCGGTTGTCGAGCATCTGCGAAAGTGCGCCGGGATTCACAGCCGAGAGGCGGCGCGCGCCCTGCGGCAGAACCTCGGGCAGCCAGTCCGCGACGGAGCCTATCAGTGCGGCGTCGCTCAACGCTTCCTCTCCTGCATAGGCGGCGCGCATGCGCAGCGACTGCGCACCATCCGACCATGGCAGCAGGTCGAGTCCATTCGCGGCGATCCCCTGTGCCAGAGCCGTGACCACGGCATCGCGGTCGGGCGCATCGTCATTGCCCGAGGACAGCCGGATCGCGCCCAGCCTACGCTCACGCAGCGCCTCCACGCCGCCGATATCCGCCTTGAACCGGACGGTGCGATGCTCGGCGATGCGGTCCGCGAACAGGGTTTCGATCATGCGCGCGTCGATGGGCGCGGCGGAAAGGATGCGCGCGCCCGCCGCCATGCCCTGCACCTCGCCGATGGCGAGCCAGTCGGCACGCGCCAATGGTGAAAGCGGATCGAGGCGGAAAGCGCGGCCGCCTGCGCTGATCCAGTCGGCGCCGTCCGGGCCACGCCGTTTCGCCACCCGGTCGGGAAAGGCGAGGGAGAGGCACAGTGCGACGCCGTCGTCGCCCTCCGCATCGCCCGATCCGCCTGCGAGTTTCGTCCAGCGCCGGGCGAGGATGCGCGCGGCATCCGCCCGCTGACCCCTGTCGCGCCGCCAGCGTTCGCGCCGGGCCGCTACGTCGATGTCGGTGCCGCCAAGGCCGCGTTCGGTGAGCAACGCCGCGACCTCCGCCGCGACGCGTGCGAGGCCCCGCTCGCCCGCCGCCACCAGCATATGGGCCAGACGCGGGTCGAGCGGCAAGGCGGCGATGGCGCGGCCATGCGATGTGGCCCGCCCGTCGGCATCCAGCGCGCCGATACCTTGCAAACGACGGCCAGCCTCGACCAGTGCGGCAGCCGGGGGCGGATCGAGCCAGGGCAGTCCCGCCGGGTCGGTGACACCCCAGATCGCGCAGTCGAGCAGCAGCGCGGACAGGTCGCACGAAAGGATTTCCGGCGTGTCATAGGGCGGCAGGCCCCCGGTCGCCGCTTCCTCCCACAACCGATAGGCAATGCCGGGCGACTGCCGCCCCGCGCGCCCGGCCCGCTGCGTCGCGGCGGCATTGCTCACGCGCTGGGTGACGAGGCGGGTGACGCCAGCCGCCACGTCATGCGTAGGACGGCGGGCAAGGCCGCTATCGATCACGATGCGCACGCCATCGATGGTCAGGCTGGTCTCCGCGATGCTGGTGGCGAGAATGACCTTGCGCCGTCCGTCGGTGGCCGGGCGGATCGCCGCGCGCTGCTGCGCGGGTTCGAGCGATCCGTGCAGGCGGTGAACGGCGAAGGCGCCCTCGCGGCCTGCAAGCCGCTCGGCAGTACGTTCGATTTCCCCAACGCCGGGCAGGAAGGCGAGGATGTCGCCCTCGTGCTCCTCCACCGCCGCACGGACGATGGCGGCGGCCATGCTGTCCTCAATCCGCTGCCCGCCATCGCGGCCGATATGGCGCAGGTCCACGGGGTAGCTGCGCCCCTGGCTCTCGATAACCGGCGCGCCGCCCATCAGCGCGGAGAAGCGCGCCCCGTCCAGCGTCGCCGACATGGCGAGCAGGCGCAGGTCGTCGCGCAGACCGCCCTGTGCATCCAGCGCCAGCGCCAGACCGAAATCGCCGTCGAGACTGCGTTCGTGCACTTCGTCGAACAGCACGGCCGACACGCCATCCAGCGCCGGGTCGTCCTGGATGCGCCGTAGGAACACGCCCTGTGTGACAACCAGCAGTCGGGTGCGTGCGGATTGCTTGCTGTCCAGCCGGGTGATGTAGCCGGCGGTTTCACCCGGCCTTTCGCCCATGAGGTCGGCGATCCGCTCGGCCGCCGCGCGCGCGGCGAGGCGGCGGGGGGAGAGGAGCCAGACCTGTCCGTCGCACCATGGCTCGGCCAGGAGGGCAGGGGCGACGCGCGTCGTCTTGCCCGCGCCCGGAGGCGCGACGAGGACGGCGTTGCTGTGGGTGCGCAGGGTGGTGAGGAGGTCCGGCAGGACCGCATCGATGGGGAGGGGCACCATCTCACTCATAAACTGAAGTCATTCCCGCGAAGGCGGGAATCCAGAGCGGGATAGCGCTGCGCTTGTAACCCCCGATTGGTTACGCCTAACCTGCGCCTCGCGCCTTCGTGGCAATGACTGCAATAGAATGAAATCACTTCAGGCAGCTATCCAGCCCCTCGCGCCGAACGACGCCGATGCGCCGCGCGATGGTGTTGCCGTAGCGGCGCGTGAAGCCGGAGGGGGCGATGGCCGCGCGCTTCTTGGGCAATGGCAGGATGGCGGCTATGCGGCCTGCCTCGGTCGGGGACAGCTTGCCCGCGCCGTGGTGAAAATAACGCTGCGCGCCCGCCTCGACGCCATAGGTGCCGATGCCCGTCTCGGCGACGTTGAGGTAGACTTCCATGATGCGCTGCTTGCCCCAGATCGTCTCGATCAGGAGCGTGAACCATGCCTCCAGCCCTTTGCGGAAATAGCCGCCGCCTTGCCAGAGGAAGACATTCTTGGCCGTCTGCTGGCTGATGGTCGAACCGCCGCGGATGCGGCCGCCGCCTTCATTGTGCAGATAGGCCTTGCTGATCGCCTCGCTGTCGAAGCCATGATGCTGGCAGAATTTGCTGTCCTCCGCCGCGATGGCGGCGCGGGGCATGTCGGGGTCGATGTCCGACAACGCCGTCCAGTCCTTGGTAATGCCATTGCCGTCGAGGATCATCGTTGCGGTTACCGGCACTGGCACGAAGCGGTAGAGCACCACGAACAACAGCGACAGCAGCACGAAGCCGACCACCGTGCGAAACACGATGCGCAGCATGCGCGCGCCAAAGGATCGGGAGGGAGCGGACTTACGCTTGCGGGTTGCCATGCGGCTGGTGTTACCGCGCGGAGCGGCAGTCGTCACGGGAAGATTGCGGTGCCCTCAGCACTCGTCCAGCCACGCCAGCGCAAGCGCCGCGTCGTCGAATATCAGCGCGTTGAATGCCCGTGTCAGGCGCTTCATCTGGATTTTCTGAAGCGCGCCGGTCACGACGAGCGCGACGCAATCTGCCTGATGGTAAATTTCCATGGTCGAACTGACGATGGTCGCGGCGACATCCTGCGATTGCGGCACGGACCGGCGCAAGTCCACGAATACCCTGACCCGCCCATATGCCGTACGTGCTTCGGCAACGGCGCGAGACAGATTGTCGAAATGGCGGGCGACCTGCTCCCCGGTCCAGAAACCCTCGCCGTCGACATGGATGATCCGGGAGGAAGGATCGACCGAGATGCTGAGCGAGCCCGACTGGCTCATGCTCGCATGGCTCTCCCTCGCTCCCGTCACGCTCACACCGCGGGTACGAGCCGCCGCTCGCCCGCCAGCCGCATCATCGCGCGCTGGAGTTTCTCGAACGCCCGCACCTCGATCTGGCGGACACGCTCGCGCGAGACGCCGTAAACCTGGCTCAGTTCCTCGAGCGTCTTGGGGTCTTCGGCCAGACGGCGCTCGGTCAGGATATGACGCTCGCGGTCGTTGAGGTCATCGAGGGCGCTCGACAGCAGTTCATGGCGGACGTCCGCCTCCTGCGCGTCGGCGACGATGGTGTCCTGTAACGGGCCTTCGTCGGCGAGCCAATCCTGCCACTGACCCTCGCCATCCTCGCGCATGGACACGTTGAGCGAGGTGTCCCCGCCCATCGCCATGCGGCGGTTCATGCTCACGACGTCGTCCTCGGACACGCCGAGATCGGTCGCGATCTTCTTGACGTCGTCGGGATGCAGGTCGCCATCCTCGAACGCCTCGATGCTGTTCTTCATTCGGCGCAGGTTGAAGAACAGCTTCTTCTGGGCCGCGGTGGTGCCCATTTTGACGAGGCTCCAAGAGCGCAGGATGAACTCTTGAATGGACGCCCTGATCCACCACATCGCATAGGTGGCGAGGCGGAAGCCGCGATCGGGCTCGAACTTCTTCACGCCCTGCATCAGGCCGATATTGCCTTCGGAGATTAGCTCGGCGACCGGCAGGCCATAGCCGCGATAGCCCATGGCGATCTTCGCCACGAGTCGCAGATGCGACGTGACGAGCTGCGCCGCCGCTTCAGGGTCCTGATGCTCCTGATAGCGTTTGGCGAGCATATATTCCTGCTCCGGCGTCAGGATCGGAAATTTCCTGATTTCGGACAGATAGCGGTTGAGGCTGGCATCGCTGCCGAGCGCCGGTATCGTTGGAACATTGCTGCGGGCCATGATCGCCTGCCTTCCCTGAAAAAACGGGCGCTGTTTAGCGCCTGTAGCTGCTATACGTTAAGATGGCTGAACAGTTCCTGCATGTCACTGGGCATCGGGCTCGCAAAATCCAGATCAGTACCATCGACTGGGTGAATGAAGCCCAGTTGCGCCGCATGCAAAGCCTGTCGCCGGAACCCCAGACGACTCAGCAATTCGCGGTGCCGCGATCCTCCCCGGCTATAGACCGGATCGCCCAGCAAGGGATGTCCCAAATGCGCCATGTGCACGCGGACCTGATGGGTGCGGCCGGTCTGGAGGCGGCATTCCACCAGGGCGGCGCCGCTCAGCCTGTCGACCACACGGTAATGGGTGATGGCGTGCTTGCCACGCCCTTCGCGCTGGACAGCCATTTTCTTGCGGTCGGCGTCGGACCTGCCGATCCACGTATCGACGGTGCCGGACGATGCGCTCGGCAATCCGGCGACGATGGCCCGATAGCGGCGGCGGATACTGTGATCCTTGAACTGCTCGGCGAGGCCGATATGCGCAATATCGGACTTTGCCACGACGATCAGGCCGGACGTGTCCTTATCGATGCGGTGCACGATACCGGGACGCGCCACGCCGCCGATGCCGGACAGTTGCCCGCTGCAATGACCCAAAAGCGCGTTGACCAACGTCCCGTCGAGATTTCCGGCTGCCGGATGCACGACCATGCCCGCCGCCTTGTCCACCACGATGAGATGGTCGTCCTCATGCACGATGACGAGGGGAATATCCTCCGGCGCTGCATCTGCGACGCGAGGTGCGGGCACGTCGAGCGCGAACATGGCCGGGCCATGCACCTTCATGGATGGGTCGACGGCAGCCTCGCCGCCCTTGCGGCGCACATGGCCGCCCAGGATCAGCGCCTTGATCCGCTCGCGCGAGAGATCGGGAAGGACGTCGGCCAGCGCGCGGTCCAGCCGCATGCCCGCATGCGCGTCGGTGACGCGCGCGTCTACTATGGAACCCCCCTCGGCCATGGCGTAGGATGTGGGCGTGAAAATGCGCATATCAAGGGCCGCCCATGAAGCGATCTTGTCCGAAACGATGCGGGCGGGGGCGGAGGAATGTTGCGGGCTGCTCATCGCCGACCCTGCATCACCGGCCGGCCGCATCGATGCGATCCTGCCCGCTGCAAATGTCGCCGCGATCCGACTGGCCATGTTCGAGATCGATCCGGCCCGCCTGATTGCCGCACATCGGGCGGAGCGGGCAGGAGGGCCGCGCATCGTCGGTTGCTACCATAGCCATCCCGGCGGAGACCCTGTTCCCTCTGCAACCGACGCGGCGCAGGCAGAGGCGTCGGGCGCGCTCTGGCTGATAGCGGGCGGGCGCGCACCCTGGGACGTCCGGCTGTGGGTCGCGGTCTCGAATGGCCGCGTCCATGGCCGCTTCGATCCCGTCGCACTGATCGTGGAGCCTGCCCCATAATCCTTGCATCCCTGCGCCGCTCCCGGCATTAGCCGGGGTTCAGCATAGATCAGGACGAGGATGACCATGGCAGACGGCAAGAGCATAGATTATGCGAGCCTGCTCTGCTCGCGCCTTTGCCATGACCTGCTCAGCCCGGTGGGGGCGCTCAACAACGGCCTCGAACTGCTCGCCGAGGAAAGCGACCCCGGCATACGCGACCAGTGCATGGCGCTGCTCGGCGACAGCGCGCGCATCTCGCTCGCAAAGCTCACTTTCTACCGGCTCGCCTTCGGCGCGGCGGGTGGCAAGGAAGACCTTGTCTCGGCCGACGAAGTGAAGGCAGCGGTCGAAGGCATGTTCGCCGCGTCCGGCAGGCTCGCCGTCGAATGGATGATCGCGGATGCTGCATTGCCCAGGGCCGCGGCTAAGGTGCTGCTCAACTTCTCGCTGATCGCGGGCGAAGCGCTGCCGCGTGGCGGCACGCTCATGCTCGCGCTGGAGCGGGTCGGTGATGCAACAGACATCGCGGCGCGCGGGGAGGGGCTTCGCCTCGCGCTCGACGCCAATATCCGCCGCGCACTGACCGGCAAACTGCCGGCGGAGGAGATATCCTCCCGCACGGTCGCCGCAACGATGGTCCGGTCGATGGTCCTCGAAGCGGGCGGCGAAGTGATGATCGCAGGGGAGGACCAGCCCTTCCTCATGTTCGGCGCGCATATTCCCGGCTGAGGCGCGCTTGTTTCGGCCCTTTACCCGCTCTTAACCAGATTCGGGCACATCGCCGCCATGACACGGCCAAGGGATGTGCTGAGTGGACGATTTGCTGGGTGACTTCGTTGCCGAAACGCTGGAATCGCTTGAGGCCCTTTCGGGAGAGGTGATCGCGTGGGAAGCGGCGCCTGACAACCACGCACGGCTCGATGCCTTCTTCCGCTTTTTCCATACGGTGAAGGGTAGCTGCGGTTTCCTCGACCTGCCCCGGCCGGAGCGGCTGGCCCATGCGGCCGAGGATGTACTGGCCGCCATCCGCTTTGGCACAAGGTCGCCCGACCCCGTCACCATATCTGCCGTGCTGGCGATCATGGACAGGATCGGGGAAATCGCGCGCGGCTACGCCGGAGATCTGCCCCAGCCGCCCGAGGGCGATGACGACATGCTGATCGCCGCCCTTTCCGCCGCCCCGCTTGTCGGCGACGCGTCGCCAGCCGCCAACTATTGCCCGGTCAACGAGACTGTGGGCGGCGGGGTGCCGCGTACGGTGCGCCTGCCGCTTTCCCTGATCGATCAACTGATGAGCGCGGTGTCCGACATGGTGCTCTCCCGCAACGAACTGTCGCGCAAGCTGCGCGACCATGCCGTCGATCCCGCTGTGGATGGCAGCTTCGAGCGACTGTCCGTCTGCATCGCCGACATGCGCGACATGGTGAGCAAGACGCGGATGCAGCGGGTGGACCGCCTGTTCGCCCCGCTGCCGCGCATGGTTCGCGACCTTTGCCGCGATCTGGGCAAGCAGGCTTCGCTGATCCTCGAAGGCGGCGATGTCGAGATGGACCGTGAAATGATCGAGATGGTCGTCGATCCGCTCACCCATATCGTCCGCAACGCCATCGACCATGGCATCGAAGCGCCTGCCGACCGGGCGGCCGCGGGCAAGCCGGACGTGGGCCGCATCCGCATTTCCGCGGGCCAGTCGGGCAACCAGATCGTCATCGAGATCGCCGACGATGGCAGGGGCATTCGCGCCGACGATCTTGTCGCGCGGGCCCTGCGCCTCGGCCTCGTCAGCGACGCGGATGTGGCGGGCCTGAGCCATGACGATAAGCTGGCGCTGATCTTTCACCCCGGGCTGTCCACCGCAGAGCGCCTGTCCGCCATTTCCGGCCGGGGCGTCGGCATGGACGTGGTGCGCACCAATGTCGAACGGATCGGCGGCGTCGTGACGCTGGGCAGCGCGCCGGGACGCGGCACGATGATCCGGCTGCGTGTGCCCATGACGCTGACCATCATCCCCGGCCTGATTCTGCGCAGTGGCGGCGAGTTCTTCGCGATGCCCCGCGCCAATGTCGTCGAACTGCTGCACGACAACAGCGCGATGGTGAGCATCGAGGAAGTGGCGGGCGCACGCGTCGCCACGGTGCGGGGGCATCGCCACGCGTTGGTCGATCTGGAGGAACTGGTCGGGCGCGCCGCCACTCCCGCGCCGGACGGGGCGCCGCGGACGCTGATGATCGTGAACCCGCAGTCCGGCATTCCCTATGCGCTGGGCGTCGAGGCCGTCGAGAATCATGAGGAACTGGTGATCCGCCCCGCGTCGCCACCGGTCATGGCCGCGGGGATATTCGCCGGGATCACGCTGCCCGACAATGGCCGCCCGATGTTGTTGCTGGACCCTGTCGGCATTGCGCAGGTCGCGGAATTGCCGCAAGTCCTCAAGAGGAAGGAAGCGCCTTCGGCCGTCGTGGACGAGGCGCAGGCAACCGTCGCCGCGCTTCATTTCGTGGAGATGGACGGCGAGCAGCGCCTGATCGCGCTCGACACCATCGAGCGGATCGAGGACGTGCCGGTCGAACGCTTCGGGATGGCGGAGGGGAGCGGCTTTGTGCGGCTGCGCGGGCGGCTGGTGCCCGTGGCCAATCCGGGCGCGCTGTCCGGCACGCTCGCCAAGATCCTGCATTTGCGCGTCGCCGAGCAGGAGCTGTGTTATGTGGTACGCGAGGTGGTCGACATCATCGACATGCCGGAGCGTCCTGACCTTTGCGTCCGTGGCGGGACTGTCGCTGGCGTGGTCTCGCTGGATGGATTGTCGCTGCAAGTGCTGGACGCACATGCGCTGTTCGCGACGCTCGACATGGGCAAGGCGGGAACCGGCACCTGCCTGGTCTCGGGCCTCGCCGACGATCCCTGGATGCGTACCATTCTCGGCCCGCTGCTGGTGCAGGCGGGCTATGACGTGCGCGATGCGGGGAGCGTGGACGGGGTTGAAGCCTTCGGTCCGGCCGTGCTGCTGTGCGACTCCGCTGACCATGTAGCGACCGCCATGCTGCCAACCATCCGCCTGCGCATGCAGGCCGACGCCGACGAAGCCGAAAGCCGATCCATTTATCGGTACGACCGGGTGGGCCTGCTCGCCGCGATCGAGGGCGCGCTGAAGGGGCAATGTGCATGACCGAAACGCTCTATCTGTTCGCGACGGTCGCCGGGACCGCCATTGCCATTCCGACCCACGAACTGGAGGCCGTGGCGCGGCTGGGCGAGATCGTGCCGGTGGCGCGCAGCGCGCCGCATTTGCGGGGTCTTGCGGCGCTACGCAGCCGGGTGCTGACGGTCATCGACGCGCGGGCGGTCGTGACGGGCGAAGTCGCGGCGATGGACGCTGCCCCGCTCGCGATCATCGCCGGGGTGGATGGCCACAGCTATGGCCTCCTCATCGACGAGGTGAGCGATATCAGCGCGGCCGAGAACGCCATCCTGCCCGTGAGCGGCCGGGTGGACGAGGCATGGCGTCCCTTCGCGCAGGGCATGGTCCAGTATCAGGATCGCCTGCATCTGGCGGTCTCCATCGCGGCGATGATCCGGCAATAGGTGCTTTTGGCCGCGCGCTTTACGTTTCGCTTACCAATCCAAATTATACTGAGCCCATGCAGGCCGTTCGCCGCCTCACAGGGATTAGCACAGATGAAGAATTGCCTGGTCGTCGACGACTCGAAAGTCATTCGCAAGGTCGCGCGCCATATGCTGGAATCGTTCGATCTGGTTGTCGATGAGGCCATGGACGGCCGCGACGCGCTGCAGCATTGCGAAGCATCGATGCCGGATGTCGTCCTGCTCGACTGGAACATGCCGCACATGACCGGCCTCGAATTCCTCAACGAACTGAATCGCCGCGGCCTGCCCACGCACCCCAAGATCATCTTCTGCACGACGGAAAACGGCATCGGCCATATCCGCGCCGCCGTGGAAGCGGGCGCCGACGAATATGTGATGAAGCCGTTCGACCGCGAGACTCTGGAAAGCAAGCTCCAGATCGTCGGTATCCTCTAAGCGGCGCCGGGCCAGGCGATGACCCTCGACCTTGCCTCCGCTCCATCGCCGCCGGGGCTGGCGGAGGGGCGTCCGGTGCGCGTGGCCATCGTGGACGATTCGCTGGTCGCGCGACGCGTGCTGCAACGCATCCTGCAGGAGGACGGACGCTTCGCCGTGACCGGCTGCCATGCCGATGCGGAGGAGGCGCTTGCCGCGCTGGCCAACGAACCCTGCGACATCATCATCCTCGACCTCGAAATGCCGGGCCGCAGTGGCGTCGACAGCCTGCCCGAACTGCTCCGCGTTGCGCAGGGCGCGAAAGCCGTGATCCTTTCGGGTCAGCATGCCGAGGATGGCAGCGTCGCCATCGCCGCGCTTGCGGCGGGCGCGCGCGACGTGATGACCAAGCCGGTCTCCGGCCATTTCGGCGCGGCCTTCGCGTCGGCGCTGGCCGAGCGGCTGCTGGCCATCTTCACCGGCGAGGATCGCACCGGCCGGATCGCGCAGCCGGGCAGGGGAGGCGTCACCGCATTGCCGGGCCTGACGACCCCCCCGCGCGCCATCGGCATCGGCGCATCGACCGGCGGCATACATGCCCTGACCGAGTTTCTCGCCGCGCTCCCCCGTCCGGTGCCGGTGCCGCTGTTCGTGACGCAGCATCTTCCCGCCGATTTCCTGCCATTCTTCGCCGAACAACTGCGCCGCCAGTCGCGCCTGCCCGTGCATGTCGCACAGGAGGGCATGCCGGTGCTTGCAGGCACGCTCTACGTCGCGCCGGGTCATGCCCATCTCACCCTGACCTGCCGCCCCGGCCGCCGCATCGAGATCGGCCTGTCGCGCGCCGCGTGCCGCCATGGCGCCTTTCCGGCCGTCGACCCCATGCTGGCCTCCCTGGCGGCGGTCTATGGCGATGGAGCATGCGGCATCGTCTTTTCCGGCATGGGCCGTGACGGTCTGGCAGGGGCAGAGGCGGTCGTTCGTTCGGGCGGCTGCGTCATTGCACAGAATAGCGCGAGCAGCGTTGTTTGGGGCATGCCCGGCGCTGTGGCAGACGCTGGCCTGGCCTGCATGGTGGTACGCCCGGAACAGGCCGCGCGCGCGCTGGTCGCTGCCTGGGGCGCGCCCGGATGAGCGCGATGCCTGCCCATCTCGCTTTCCGTTCGGTCGCCACCTTCTTCGAGGAGCGGACCGGCCAGCATCTGGCCGCCGCGCGAATGTGGCGGGTCGAAAGCGCATTGCGCAACGTGATGCGTGAGAATGGCCTGGCCGACATGTCCGAACTCGTCGCCGCCATAGAGCGTGACGAAAGCGGGCGGATCGCGACCGCGACCATCGATTCGATCAGCAACAATGAAAGCTCCTTCTTCCGCGACGCCCATATCTTCACGACGCTGGAGGAGGAGGTGCTGCCCCATCTCAACGCCGCCCTGCCCGACCGGACCCTGCGCATCTGGTGTGCTGGCTGCTCCACGGGGCAGGAGGCATGGTCGCTGGCGATCCTGCTCAATCGGCACCGGGAGATGTGGCGCGACTGGCGGATATCGATCGTCGGCACCGATGTTTCGCCCGATGCCGTCGCGCGCGCGCGGGCGGGTCTTTATGGCCGTGTAGATGCACAGCGCGGCCTTCCCGTCGCCGAACTGCTCTGCTCGTTCGAGCCGGTGGGCGATCAATGGCGCATCGCTCCGCACCTGCGCGGCGAAACCCGCTTTCATGTCGACAATCTGCTCGATCCGCGCGCTGTGCCGGGGCGGTTCGACCTCATCCTGTGCCGCAATGTCCTGCTCTATTTCAGCCCGACAGTCCGCTCGCTCGCCCTGTCGCGGATCGCGGATCGGGCGCGGCCGGATACGCTTCTCCTGCTCGGCGCAGGTGAAACGATGATCGGCACGGGCGCGCCGTTCGTCCCCTCCGGCGATTTTCGCGGCTTCTACCGCGCCACGACGACGCGGGGATAGCCAGCGCGGCCATGCTGGATTATTGCGGAGGTCGATGACCCTTGGAATCCCGCAATGATCGAGACGATCGAGACGCCTTCCCCGAATTTCGACGAGCGCTCGCTGCCGGTCACCATGCTGGTCCTCCATTATACCGGCATGCTCGACGCGGCCACCGCCATCCAATGGCTCGCCAATCCCAAAAGCCGCGTCTCCGCCCATTATCTGGTGACGGAGGAGGGAGAGATCGTGCGGCTGGTCAATGAGGACAAGCGGGCCTGGCATGCCGGCCGCTCCCACTGGCGCGGCGTCGACGACATCAACTCGGCCAGCATCGGCATAGAGATCGTCAATCCGGGCCATGAATGGGGCTATCGCGAATTTCCCGAGGCGCAGATCGACGCGCTCATCCCGCTCGTCCACGACATCATGGAGCGGCATCATATCACGCGCGGCAATGTCGTTGGCCATTCGGACGTCGCGCCAGCGCGCAAGGTCGATCCAGGCGAACTATTCCCCTGGCATCGCCTCGCGCGCCTGCGCCTCGCTCTCCCGCGCCCGACCCGCAATCTGGTCGATCCGCATTGGTCGGACAGCGCCTTCCTGCTGGCATTGCAGCGTTTCGGTTATGATATTGCCGATCCCGACGCTGCCCTGCGCGCCTTCCAGCGGCGGTTCCGGCCCGAACTGATCGACGGCGTCATCGACGGCGAGTGCCGCGCCATTTTGCTCGCATTGCTGTTGCCGCGTCCGCGCGGGGATGACTGAGCCGAAAAGCCTGCTATAGCGCGTCCCGCCAGAGGGTCGGGCGATCGCGGCGGGGTGTCATGCCCCGGCGAGGAAAGTCCGGGCTCCACGAAACAACGGTGCCGGATAACGTCCGGCGGGGGCGACCCTAGGGACAGTGCAACAGAGAGCAGGTCACGCCCGCTTCGGCGACGTGAAAAGTGAAAGGGTGCGGTAAGAGCGCACCGCGTCCCCGGCAACGGAGGGCGGCACGGTAAACCCCACCGGGAGCAAGACCAAATAGGGGCGGCACGCGGTGCAAGTCGCAGGGCCTTGTTTCGGCTCGACCGCCCGGGTTGGTTGCTAGAGGCGTCCGGCAACGGCCGCCCAAGAGGAATGATCGCCCATCCATGGCAACATGGTGGACAAAACCCGGCTTACAGACCCTCTGGCGCTTAACGATAAAGGCCGCCGCGAAGCTCGCGACGGCCTTTTTCAATGTTGCGCCGTGCTCCTGCGGAAGCAGGAGCCCAAGGTAATCTGGCATTCCCTCACCCTGGGTTCCTGCTTTCGCAGGAACACCGGAAGTCGCCTCAGATCGACTTCAGCACGGTCTCCGCATGCTCTTTCCGGCAGATCAGCAGGTCGGGCATGTAGACATCCTCGCGGTTATAGATGAGCGGCGACCCGTCGATCCGCGACGCGTGCAGTCCCGCCGCGATCGCCACCGCCGCAGGCGCGCAGCTATCCCACTCATATTGTCCCCCGGTGTGGAGGTAGATGTCGACCTCGCCCCGGATCACTGCCATCGCCTTGGCGCCCGCAGACCCCATGGCGACCAGTTCGGCGCCGAGCTTCTCCGCTACGTCCACCGCTTCCTTGGCAGGACGCGTGCGGCTGACGACCATGCGCAGCCTTTCCGGGGGTGCGGGAACGACCGGCGGCTGGTCGGTGCGCAGCACTACGCCAAGGCCTGGCAGGGCGACCGCGCCGATGGTCGGCACGCCGTCGATGGCGAGCGCGACATGGACGGCCCAGTCGGTCCGGCCCTCCCCATATTCGCGGGTTCCATCGACGGGATCGACGATCCAGACGCGGCTCTTGGCGAGGCGCTCCGCATTGTCCTTTTCCTCCTCCGACAGCAGCCCGTCGTCCGGCCGCTGCTCGCGCAGGGCGTGGACGAGGAACTGGTTGGCGGTCTGGTCCCCCGCCTTGCCCAGCGCCTTGCCGCCGAACAGACCGGAGTCTCGAACCTCGAGGAGGATGCGGCCCGCAACCTCTGCGAGATGGGCTGCCAGATCGGCGTCGTTCAGGCTGCCGACGACAGTGGTCGCGCCGCTCAAGGGATGAGCCTCCGTACGATTTCCTCGGCCGCTTCCTCGGCCGTCATCGCCGTGGTGTCGATACGGATTTCGGGGTCTTCGGGCGGTTCATAGGGGCTGTCGATGCCGGTGAAGTTCTTGAGGTCACCCGCCCGCGCCTTCTTGTACAGGCCCTTCACGTCCCGCGCTTCGGCATCCGAAAGCGGCGTGTCGATATGGATTTCGAAGAACTCGCCCGGCTGCACCATCGACCGCACCATGTCGCGCTCCGCCCGGAAGGGGGAGATGAACGCGGTGATGACGATGAGGCCGGCGTCGGTCATGAGCTTGGCGACCTCGCCCACCCGGCGGATATTCTCCACGCGGTCGGCATCGGTGAAGCCCAGATCCTTGTTCAGCCCATGCCGCACATTGTCGCCGTCGAGCAGGAAGGTGTGGCGGTTCATGCGCGCCAGCTTCTGCTCCACGATGTTCGCGATGGTGGACTTGCCCGCACCCGACAGGCCGGTCAGCCACAGCACGGCGGGCTTCTGGTTCTTCGCCGCGGCATGATGCTCGCGCGTCACGTCCGTCGCCTGCCAATGGACATTGTCCGCGCGGCGCAGCGAGAAGTGCAGCATGCCCGCCGCCACCGTGGCGTTGGTCATCTTGTCGATCAGGATGAACCCGCCCAGCTCGCGATTCTGCGCATAAGGCTCGAACGGAATCTGGCGGTCGGTCGAGATATTGGCGACGCCGATGGCGTTGAGGTCCAGCGTCTTCGCCGCCAGATGCTCCATCGTGTTGACGTTGACCTGATATTTCGGCTGCTGGACCGTCGCGGTCGTCGTCTGCGTGCCGATCTTGATCCAGTAGGGGCGGCCGGGCAGCAATTCCTGCTCGTCCATCCACACGATGGTCGCCTCGAACTGGTCGGCCGCCTGCACGGGATTGTCGGCCGCCGCGATCACGTCGCCGCGCGAACAGTCGATCTCATCGGCGAAGCAGATGGTGACGGACTGGCCCGCAATCGCTTGCTCAAGGTCGCCGTCGAGCGTCACGATGCGCGTTACCGTGCTAGTTTTGCCTGACGGGAGCACGCGGATCTTGTCGCCGGGCTTTACGGTGCCTGTCGCGATCTTGCTGGAGAAGCCGCGGAAATCGAGATTGGGGCGGTTCACCCACTGCACGGCCATGCGGAACGGCTTGGCGACATTGGTGGTCGCATCGACCTCCACCGTCTCGAGATGCTCCATCAGCGCCGGGCCGGTGTACCAGGGGGTATTCGGGCTGGCGGCCGTGATGTTGTCGCCCTTGAATCCCGAGATCGGGATGGCGGTGAAGCTCTCGATACCGATGGACTTAGCGAATTCGGCATAGTCCTTCACGATGCCGTCGAACACGGCCTGATCGTAATCGACCAGATCCATCTTGTTCACCGTCAGCACGATGTTCTTGATGCCGATCAGATGCGCCAGATAGCTGTGGCGGCGCGTCTGGACGAGGACGCCTTTGCGCGCGTCGATCAAGATGCAGGCGAGGTCGGCGGTCGAGGCGCCGGTCACCATGTTGCGGGTATACTGCTCGTGGCCAGGCGTGTCCGCGACGATGAACTTGCGCTTTTCGGTGGCGAAGAAGCGGTAGGCGACGTCGATGGTGATGCCCTGCTCCCGCTCGGCGGCGAGGCCGTCGACGAGGAGCGCGAAGTCGATCTCCTGCCCCTGCGTGCCGACACGCTTGGAATCCGCCTCCAGAGCCGCAAGCTGATCCTCGAAGATCATCTTGCTATCGTAGAGCAGGCGGCCGATCAGCGTCGACTTGCCATCATCCACCGACCCGCAGGTGATGAAGCGCAGCATGGTCTTGTGCTGGTGGACTTCGAGATATTTGTCGATGTCCTCGGCGATGAGGGCGTCCGTCTTGTAGATCGGATCGGTGATTGCGGTGGTCTCGCTCATCAGAAATACCCCTCCTGCTTCTTCTTCTCCATGCTGGCGTCGCCGCCATCCTTGTCGATCACGCGGCCCTGCCGCTCGCTGGTGGTGGTCAGCAGCATTTCCTGGATGACCTCCGGCAGCGTCGCGGCGGTGCTTTCCACCGCGCCGGTCAGCGGCCAGCAACCGAGGGTTCGGAAGCGCACAGAACGCTCGGTAATCGCGGGCATGCGGTCCTTGCCCAGCACCTTCTCAAGACGCTCAATATCGTCGACCATGAACAGCTGGCCGTCCTGCACATAGGTCGGGCGCGGCGCGCTGAAATACAGCGGCACGATGTCGATATTTTCCAGGTGCAGATACTGCCAGATATCCAGTTCGGTCCAGTTGGAGATCGGGAAGACGCGCATCGACTCGCCCTTGCTCTTGCGGGCGTTGTAGAGGCTCCACAGTTCCGGGCGCTGCGCCTTGGGGTCCCAGCGGTGGGAGGCGGTGCGGAAGGAGAAGATGCGCTCCTTGGCGCGGCTCTTTTCCTCATCGCGGCGCGCGCCGCCAAAGGCTGCGTCGAAACCATATTTGTCGAGCGCCTGCTTCAACCCTTCCGTCTTCCACATGTCGGTGTGGAGCGGGCCGTGGTCGAAGGGGTTGATCCCTTTCTCCTCGGCTTCGGGATTGTGATAGACGAGCAGTTCCATGCCAGCGTCCCGCGCGGCCTTGTCGCGCAGGTCGTACATCGCCTTGAACTTCCAGGTCGTGTCGACATGGAGCAGTGGAAAGGGCGGGGGCGAGGGGTAGAAAGCCTTTTTCGCCAGATGCAGCATGACTGCCGAATCCTTGCCCACGGAATAGAGCATCACCGGCTTTTCAGCCTCGGCGACGACTTCCCGCATGATGTGAATGCTTTCGGCCTCGAGCCTCTGCAAATGGGTCAAACGCTGAGCGTCCAGTTGTCCGGTAGCTGTCATGGGTTTGAAACTCTCCCTCGCCATCAGTTTCTGGTTGGTGATGGTGTTGACATAGGCTCCTCGAAAACGAAGAAACCTCCCATATGGGAGTATTGGCGTGGTTCTGACCCGAACGGATGAAAATGACCTTTTGACAGCACTTCATGCCGGCTTGTTTCAGGAGCAGCCATGGCGGCTGTTCCTGACGCGGTTGCGTGCGCGGACGGAGGCAGATCTGTGCCGGGTCCTCCTTCGACCGGCCGGAGATGCGCTGTGGTCCGAGGTCGACTCGGTCCGTGCACGCTTGGCCCCCGCCGGGTTCGCGCCGCAAATCCCGCCTTTCGGCGATTTGCGGCCTGGCCGCGTCTATGCGGGCGACGAAGTGGCAGCGGATGCGGAGGGAAAGGCGAGGCATTTGCGCGTCGTCTGGCCCGATGGCGGCGATCTCGCCATATCGCTGTTGCGTGCCAAAGGCGATTTCCGCGGCCGCGATGCGTCGCTGCTGGCCAGCCTCGCCCCGCACCTCAAGATTTCCTTGCGGTCGGTGATGGAGATGGAGAGGGCGCGGCGCAGAACGGCGATGGCCGAAGCTGCGCTGGCACGATTCGCGACGGGCTGGATGCTGATCGACGCGCGCGGCCAGATGGTGGATTGCGACGCGTCGGTGACGGTACTGATCGAGCAGGGGCGTGTCATGCGGCGTGCGGGCGACGGACGGCTACGCTTACTCTACCCCCAGGCCGAGGCTCTGTTGGAGGATGTGCTGGCTCAGGCGCCCGTGAAGCCGCGCGCGGCATGGCTGGCCATCGATCCGGCGATGCAGGTGCTGGCGCTGCCAACGTCAGCCGATGACGGGCGCACGCTGGGGACGCCGCATTGCCTGATCCTGCTGCGCACAATGCAGCGGATCGATCTGGGCGATGGGCGGCATCTGGCGTCGCTCTTTCGCCTGACACGAAGCGAGGCGGCGCTGACGGCGCGCATCGCGGCGGGCGCTAGCCTCGCGGAAGCGGCCGACGCGCTGGGCCTCACCATCGAGACCGCACGCAACTATTCCAAGCGCATCTTCGTCAAGACGGGCGCGCGGGGGCAGGCCGATCTCGTGCGGATCGTGGTGGACGGGGTCAGCATGCTGGGCTGACGGTCAGGCCGCCGCCACGAACCCGGCATCCACCAGCCCTGCTCCTGCCAGCCATTGGCCGAAGGAGGCGCGGCCCCGGTCGGTATAGGCGGCCTTGCGCTGCTTCTTGCGCACATCCTCCGCGACCGGCGGGAACAGGCCGAAATTGACGTTCATCGGCTGATAGCTTTCCGCATCCGCCCCGCCCGTGATGTGCGACATCAAGGCGCCCAGCGCGGTGTCGGCGGGCGGCGGCGCGATGGTCCGGCCACCCAGTTCCGCCGCCGCGAACAAAGCCGAAAGCAGGCCGACCGACGCGCTCTCGACATAGCCCTCGCATCCCGTGATCTGCCCGGCGAAGCGGATATTGGGCCGCGACTTCAAACGGAATTCGCCATCGAGCAGGATCGGGCTGCGGATGAAGGTGTTGCGGTGGAGGCCCCCCAGCCGCGCGAACTGCGCGTTGGCGAGGCCGGGAATGGTGCGGAACAGTTCGACCTGCGCGGCATGTTTCAGCTTGGTCTGGAAACCGACCATGTTCCACAATGTGCCCAGCGCATTGTCCTGCCGCAGCTGCACGACTGCATAGGGCCAGCGACCGGTGCGGGGATTGTCCAGGCCGACCGGCTTCATCGGGCCGAAGCGCAATGTCTCGATCCCGCGATCCGCCATCACCTCGATCGGCATGCAGCCATCGAAATAGGGCGTGTCCCTTTCCCAGTCCTTGAACTCGGTCTTGTCGCCGGTGCGCAGGCCGTCGACAAACGCCTCATACTCCTCCCGCGTCATCGGGCAGTTGATATAATCGCGGCCATCGCCCTGCGGCGATCCCTTGTCCCAGCGGCTGGCCTTCCAGCATATGTCCATGTCGATGCTGTCGAGGTGGACGATGGGCGCGATGGCGTCGAAGAAGGCGAGGGCATCGCTGCCGGTCGTGCCCGCAATATCGTCTGCCAGAGCAGCAGCGGTCAGCGGCCCGGTGGCGACGATGCACAGGCCGTCGGTGGGCAGGCTGTCGATGCGTTCGCGCACTAGTGTGATATTGGGATGGCCCATGATCGCGCGGGTGACGCCATCGGCAAAGCGGCCACGGTCCACGGCCAGCGCGGACCCGGCCGGCACGCGCGTCTTGTCGGCCTCACCGATGATGAGCGAGTTGAGGCGGCGCATTTCCTGATGGAGCAGGCCCACTGCATTGCTGTTGGCATCGTCCGAGCGGAAGCTGTTGGAGCAGACCATTTCCGCCAGCGCATCGCTCTCATGCGCCGGCGTCATGTCCCCGCCGCCGCGCATTTCCGACAGCCGCACGCGAAAGCCCGCATTGGCAAGCTGCCAGGCCGCTTCCGATCCGGCGAGGCCGCCGCCGATGATGTGGATGTCGTGCATCAGAACCCCTGCGGAAACATATG
>JBEVNC010000073.1:0-9637 GCA_040508315.1 Sphingobium sp. | reverse complement strand
AAGCCGCCGAGCGATCTCATCAAGCCACTTGGAAACGCATCGGATCACTCCTCGACAACTTCCCGCCAGCCGAGTGCGCCGCCTATCTCACTAACTCAGGATATGCTGCAAGCTAACGTCATCACGCTCTAGGGGTGGGCCTGCGCTGCCATTTCGACCAACAGCGACCTTGCGGTCGCTCTGCCCACCCCCAACCCCTCCCGCTTGCGGGAGGGGGGTAAGCTAGGACCCCTTGAACCGACGCTCTGTGGATGCGGGATTACGCTTCAGCGCATCGCCCACGCGCGCGGGCCGGTCGACCAGTTCGCCGCCGCAATTGGGGCAGCGGTCGTCCAGGCTCTCCGCACATTCCGCGCAGAACGTGCACTCGAAAGAGCAGATGAACGCGCCCCCGGCCTGCGCGGGCAGGTCGGTGCCGCAGCGTTCGCAATCGGGGCGCATGTCGAGCATCAGGCAGTTTCTCCGGTCATGCGGCAGCTTTCGCAACGCTGTCGCAGATGCGGTCCACCACGTCGCGCACCCGGTCGGCATCGTCGCCCTCCGCCATCACGCGGATGACGGGCTCGGTGCCGGACGGGCGGATGACCAGGCGGCCATTGCCCTGCAATTCCGCCTCCGCCTGCGCGATGACGCGGCGGACCTTTTCATCGTCCAGCGGTTTGCCGCCGCCGAAGCGGACGTTCTTGAGCAACTGCGGCACAGGGTCGAAGCGGCGCAGGACCTGGCTCGCCGGGCGGCCATCCTCGATCAGTGCCGCCAATACCTGCAACGCCGCGATGGTGCCGTCGCCGGTCGTCGCATAGTCGGACAGGATCATATGGCCGGACTGCTCCCCGCCGACATTGAAGCCGCCGCCGCGCATCCGTTCCAGCACATAGCGGTCGCCGACCTTGGTGCGCTCCAGCGTGATGCCCTGTCCGGTCAGCAGACGTTCGAGGCCGAGATTGGACATGACGGTGGCGACGAGACCGCCGCCGCGCAGCTTGCCCTGCCGCGCCCATTCGGTTGCGATCAGGCCCATGATCTGGTCGCCGTCGATGATATGGCCCTGCTCGTCCACGACGATCAGCCGGTCGGCGTCGCCATCGAGCGCGATGCCGATGTCGGCGCCCGACGCCACCACCGTCTCCTGCAACAGCCCCGGCGCGGTTGATCCGCAGCCATCGTTGATGTTGATGCCATCGGGGCTGACGCCGATGGACACGACGTCCGCGCCCAGTTCCCAGAAGGCGAGCGGCGAGGTGTTGTAGGCGGCCCCATTGGCGCAATCGACAACGATGCGCAGGCCATCGAGGCTGAGATGCTGCGGGAAGGTCGATTTGACCGCATGGATATAGCGGCCGCGTGCATCCTCCACGCGGCGGGCGCGGCCGATCTGGGCCGGTTCGGCGAGGACGGCATCGGCGTCGATCAACGCCTCGATCTTCAGTTCGTCCTCGTCCGACAGCTTGTATCCGTCCGGGCCGAACAGCTTGATGCCATTGTCATAATAGGGGTTATGGCTGGCCGAGATCATGACGCCCAGATCGGCGCGCATGCTGGCGGCCAGCATCCCCACGGCGGGCGTCGGGATCGGGCCGAACTGCACCACGTCCATGCCGACGCTGGTGAAGCCCGCCACCAACGCGTTTTCGATCATATAGCCCGACAGGCGCGTGTCCTTGCCGATGACCACGCGGTGCCGGTGGCTGCCCCGCGCGAAATGACGGCCCGCCGCCATGCCGACGCGCATCGCCATTTCCGCCGTCATCGGCGCGGCATTGGTGCGTCCACGGATGCCGTCCGTGCCGAAATATCGCCTGCCCATCAGTTCGGCCCCATTAGTTCAACTTTGCGGGCATGCCGTCGATGGGCTGCGGTGCGAGTTCGTCCGCCACGCTGACCGGCGTGTCGTGCAGCACGTCGACATGCATCAGCCGCTTCACGAAGGGCGAGACGGCCAGCACGACCACACCGACGCCGAGCGCCAGGCCGCCGACATATTGATAGACGGTGAGCGTCGCCAGCACCTTGTCCGTCGCCGATGCCGTCTGCGCGCCGATGAAGCCCGCGATCAGGCCAGCGATGAAATCGCCCGCTGCCGTCGCCAGGAACCACACGCCCATGATGAGGCTCACGATGCGCGCGGGCGCCAGTTTCGACATGGCGGACAGGCCGACCGGGGAGAGGCAAAGCTCGCCGGTGGTGTGGAGGAAGGTGAGGGCGATCAGGAAGAATACCGGCGTGAGGTTCGACGTGCCGAACGCCAGCGCGCCCAGCGAGAAGACGAGGAAGCCGAGGCCGAGCTGCACGAGCGCGAGGCCGAATTTGGCCGGGGTGGACGGCTCGATCCCGCGCTTGCCCAGCTTGATCCACAGCGCCGCCATGATCGGCGCCATCAGGATGATGAACAGCGAGTTGACCGACTGGAACACCGATGCGGGCACGACGACGCCGAAGATGGATCGGTCGACATGGCGGTCGGTATAGAGGCTGAGCGAGCTGCCCGCCTGCTCGAACAGGCCCCAGAATAGCGGGTTGAGGCTGACGAGGAACAGGATGGCGAACATGCGATGTCGCTCGATCCGGTCCATCTTGGTGAAGCTGTCCCAGAGCAGATAGACGACAACGACGGCGGAGGAGACGACGAGCAGCGCGCCCACCGCGTCATGATTCTGCACCAGATAGAAGATGACGGCGACGCTGGCGAAGGCGAGGACGTAGATCAGCCATTCGCGCGACAGGACGCCGCCGATCTTGCTCGCCAGAAAGTCGGGCTTTGGCGGTTCGCCCCGACCGAGCAGCAGCGGCTTGCCCCAGACGAACACGATGATGCCCGCGATCATGCCGACCGCCGCCGCGCCGAAGCCGTAGGACCAGCCGACCGTCTCGCCCAATATGCCGCAGATGATCGGGCCGAGCAGGCCGCCGACATTGATGCCCATGTAGAACAAGGTATAGGCCGGGTCGCGGCGGGTATCGTCGCGCGGATAAAGCTGCCCGACGATGGCGGAGATATTGGCTTTCAGGAAACCGGTGCCCACGATGATGAAGGCAAGTGCGGTCCAGAAGGCGTTGAGCGCGAATGCGTCCTGCCCGCCATCGCCTTCCAGTCCCAGCAGGATATGGCCGATAGCGATCATCACCCCGCCGAACAGCACCGCCTTGCGCTGCCCCAGATAGCGGTCGGCGATATAGCCGCCCAGCAACGGCGTGATGTAGACCAGCGAGGTATAGGCGCCGTATACCCACCCGGCTTCCTGATCGCTTAGCAGGAAATGCTTGGTCAGGTAGAAGACCAGCAGCGCCCGCATGCCATAATAGGAAAAGCGTTCCCACAATTCGGCGAAGAACAGGACGAACAGGCCCTTGGGATGGCCGAGCAATGTTCCGGCGGAATCGCCATGGGGAAAAGTGGGGGTGGTCATGGCGCTCCTGCGGTCCGGCTGGGACAGGGCAAGTTAGCGATTTTGAACGCCTTGTGAAGCATATTGCGGGCAGCCACGGGCCCGGTGAGTCTTGCAGCGATGGAATTTGCGACTAAACCGGCGGGCATGCCCGTCGCCCGCATCCTCATCATCGCCGGTTCCGATTCAGGCGGCGGGGCGGGCATTCAGGCGGACATCAGGACCGTGACGATGCTGGGCGGCCATGCGATGACGGCGATCACCGCGATTACCGCGCAGAATACGCTGGGAGTGCAGGCCGTCCATGCCGTGCCGGTCGAGGTGGTGCTGGCGCAGATCGAGTCCGTGGGGAGCGATATCGGCGTGGATGCGGTGAAGATCGGCATGATCGGGTCGGCGGTGACGGCAGCGGCGGTGGCGGAGCGGCTCGCGCGATTGCCGGGCGTACCCATCGTCTTCGATCCCGTCATGGTCGCGACGAGCGGATCTGTGCTGGCGGACGAGGCGACGGTCGCGGCGTTCCGCATGCTGATGGATCTGGCGACGCTGGTCACGCCCAACCTGCCGGAACTGGCGGCGCTCGGCGGTCAGGCGGCGGTGCTGGCGCATGGCTGCGCGCTGTTGGCCAAGGGCGGGCATGGGGAAGGAGCCATGCTGACCGACCGGCTGGTGACGGCCGATGGCGAAGCCACGGCATGGAGCGACGCGCGGATCGAGACGCGCCACACGCATGGCACCGGCTGCACCCTGGCATCAGCGATTGCGACGGGCTTGGGGCAGGGCATGGATTTGCCGGAGAGCATTGCGCGGGCGCGCGCCTATGTCCGCGACGCGCTGGAACTGGCGCCGGGGCTGGGCGCGGGACATGGGCCGATGGGGGTGCCGCGCGATGTCCGTTGAACTGATCGCAGGCGTGGACGAGGCCGGGCGGGGTCCGCTGGCGGGGCCGGTGGTCGCGGCCGACGGCGAAGCCACGGCATGGAGCGACGCGCGGATCGAGACGCGCAGCACGCATGGCACGGGCTGCACCCTGGCATCGGCGATTGCGACGGGTTTGGGGCAGGGCATGGATTTGCCGGAGAGCATCGCGCGGGCGCGCGCCTATGTCCGTGCCGCGCTGGAGCTGGCGCCGGGGCTGGGCGCGGGACATGGGCCGATGGGGGGGCCGCGCGATGTCCGTTGAACTGATCGCAGGCGTGGACGAGGCCGGGCGCGGGCCGCTGGCGGGGCCGGTGGTCGCGGCGGCGGTGATCCTGTGTCCCGACGGGATAGAGGGGCTGGACGACAGCAAGAAGCTGACCGCCGCGCGGCGCGCCGAACTGGAGGCGATCATCCTGGCGCGCTGCCGCCATGGCGTCGGCATGGCGAGTGTCGAGGAGATCGACCGGATCAACATCCTGCAGGCGACCTTCCTCGCCATGACCCGCGCGGTCGAGGCATTGTGCGCCGGTCATGGCTGCATGCCCGACCATGTGCTGGTGGACGGCAACCGGCTGCCGCGCTGGTCCTACCGCGCGACGGCAGTGGTGGGCGGCGACGCGCTGCACGATTGTATCTCCGCCGCGTCGATCATTGCCAAGGAAGCGCGCGACCGGATGATGCGCGCGGCGGCGGCGGACTATCCCCATTATGGCTGGATGACGAACAAGGGCTATGGCTCGGCCCAGCATCTGGCGGCGCTACGAGCCCATGGGCCGACGCCTTTGCACCGGCGCAGTTTCGCGCCGGTGGCGGAGTTGCTGCTGCCGCTTTGAGCAGCATGCTAGGTGAAGAGGGATAATCTGCTCACCTTCCGCATGCGAGACCGTTGCATAATTCATTGTCATTCCCGCGACGGCGGGAATCCAGAGTCGAAAGCGCAGTTTTGCGTGGCTCTGGATTCCCGCCTTCGCGGGACTGACAATGAAGAGGGCAACTTCGCAACGATCCCGCACGCAGGAGGAGATAGCTCGCGACCACCCCAGCCACTTTCTCCTTGCCCGACTCGCAAACTCGGCATAATGATACGTCATAGTTTCGTTATTGCCTCAACGGCCAGACAGAACAGAGAGAGGTGCGGCATGAACTCGGTGGTGGAAATCAACAAGGATGCAGCTAGCGAAGTGACGGCGGCGGTGTCTGCGCCTTTCTTCCTGTGCGGGCGGCTGGTCGAGGGTAGCGATGTGCTGCACCGGTCCCGTGATCTGGGCGTCGATTTCGCGACACCCAATATCGACCTGAATGCCGCCGTACACCCCCGGACGCAGGTGCCGCCCCTCCTCAACGTGCCGACGTCGGAGATCATCGATTTCCTGGTCGAGACGGGAGAGCGCATTCGCGATCCGAAGAACGACATCTTTCAGGAATGCATCGACCGCATGTGCGCGCAGCATATCCTGCCGCGCGAGGTCGTCGCCAATCAGGCCTTCTACGCCACCCATCTGCTGACCAGGCAGCGGATGATGGCGGAACTGGAGCAGAATTTCCCCGATCCGCGCGCGCTGGACGAATGGGTGCCCAAGCAGGATTATACCGGGCGCAAGAGCTTCGTGCGCGCCTTTGCTCCGCGCCTCATCCATGTGCTGCCGGGCAATTCGCCGGGCGTTGCGGTCAAGTCCATTGCGCATGGCGCGTTGGTCAAGGCGGTGAACCTGTTCAAGATGTCCTCGTCCGACCCCTTCACCACGGTCGCGATCCTGCGCACCATGGCGGCGATCGACCCGGAGCATCCCATCGTCAAATCCATGTCCGCAGTCTACTGGCGTGGCGGCGACGAAGCGACCGAGCGCGTGCTGCTGCGTCCCCAATATTTTGACAAGATCGTCGGTTGGGGCGGCGGCGATGCCATCAACAACCTGATCAAATATACCGGCCCCGGCCTGCAACTGGTGTCCTTCGATCCGAAGACGAGCATTTCCATGGTCGGCCGGGAAGCATTCGAGTCCGAGGAGAGCATCGCGCTCGCCGCCGACCTCGCCTCCGCCGATGTGATGGCGCTGAACCAGGAGGCATGCGTCGCCAGCCGCTTCCAGTTCGTGGAAGGGACCGAGGAGCAGGTCGATCGCTTCTGCGCAGCGCTGCACAAGCGGATCGCCGAGCGGGCTGCGGCATCCGGCGATGTGCGGCCCTATGACATGGACCTGCGCGAGCAGATCGAGATGATGACGATGATGGACGACGATTATCGCGTCTGGGGCCGCGCCAATGGCAAGGGCGTCGTCATCCGGTCGGAGGAGCCGGTCGACTTCCACCCGATCAACAAGACCGCCAATGTCGTGCGCGTCGACAGCCTCGACGATGCGACCAGATATATTAACGTCGCGACGCAGACGGTGGGCTTCTATCCGTTCGACCGCATGGCGGACTATCGCGACCGGCTGGCCAGCGGCGGGGCGCAGCGCATCGTCCATCTGGGCGAGGCTGGACCCAGCACCATCGGCAACCCGCATGACGCCATGTATCCGCTCCACCGCTTCGTGCACTGGATGGCGCATGAGGATGGCGTGGCCGAGGGCTGAGCCGCCCTCTTAACGCCGGCCGCCCGATCTGCCATAGTCGGCATGTTCAGCGGGGGCGGGCATGTCGGGCACTGCAAAAATCATGACCGTGTTCGGGACACGGCCGGAAGCGATTAAGATGTTTCCGGTGGTCGATGCGTTGCGACGGCGACCGGGGATGGAAACGCAGGTGTGCGTGACTGCGCAGCATCGCGATATGCTCGATCAGGTGCTGACGCTGAGCGGCATCGTGCCCGACGTGGACCTCGACATCATGCGGCAGGGCCAGTCGCTCGACGAGTTGACGGCGCGGCTGGTCACGGCGCTGGGCGCGGTGTTCGATGCGCACAAGCCCGACCGTGTGCTGGTGCAGGGCGATACCGTCACGGCGATGACGGCGACGCTGGCGGCCTATTATCGTCATATCCCGGTGGGCCATGTCGAGGCGGGATTGCGATCCGGCGATATCGGCCAGCCATGGCCGGAGGAGGTGAACCGCCGGATCATCTCCACCATCGCCGACCTGCATTTCGCGCCTACGGCGGCGGCGGCGGAGGCTTTGCGAACGGAGAATGTTCAGGACGGCATTCACGTGACGGGCAATACTGTGATCGACGCGCTGCTGGCGACGCGGGCGCGGATCGCCGGACAGCCGAACATCGCGGCCATCCTCCACGCCATCGCAGCCCGGTTCGAGGGGCGGCGGGTGATCGCGGTGACGAGCCACCGGCGCGAGAATTTCGGGCAGGGCATGGCGGAGATCGCGGCGGCGGTGCGCGACATCGCCGCACGGCCCGACATCGCCATCATCTTTCCCGTCCACCCCAATCCCGACGTGCGCGTGGTCATGGAGACCATGCTGGCGGGCCTCCCCAATGTCGCGCTGGTCGATCCGCTATCCTATCCCGATTTCGTCGCGCTGCTCGACCATGCCACTTTTGTGCTGACCGATAGCGGCGGCGTGCAGGAGGAGGCGCCGGCACTGGGCAAGCCCGTCCTCGTCATGCGCGAGACGACCGAGCGGCCGGAGGGCATAGCCGCCGGCACCGCGCGGCTGGTCGGCGCCGACCGCGCGCGCATCGTGGCGGAGACAATGCGGCTGCTGGACGACGAGGTCGCCTATGCGGCGATGGCACGGGCGCATAGTCCGTTCGGCGACGGGCATGCGGCGGAGCGTATCGCGGACCTGCTGACGCCCCTGCCTTTTGTGCCCCATGTCTTTGTGAATGCCGTTGACGCTGGCCAGCGCCGGGCATAGCGCCCGCTCCATGAGCGGCCCCAAGGCATATTCGCGGGAGGCGGCGCGCGTGCGCCTCTACCTCCTGTCGATCCTGATCGACATCGCCGTGCTGGTGGTGGCCTTCGCCTTCACGAATCTGATCGTGCTGGGTCATGTCGTGGGTGAGCCGGGCAAGCCGCACGGCCTGGTGATGTTCGCGATGATCGCGCCGGTCTACACACTGCTGGCGGTCAATGGCGGGGTGTACGGCCTGCACGTCATCGGGCGCGGGCGGGTGAGCGCCTGGCGTGCGCTGTTCGCGCTGGGGCAGGCGGCGATGCTGATGCTCATCATCGTCTATTTCGGCAAGATCGGCATGCAATTGTCGCGCCTGACCTTTGCGATGGGGCTGGCGGCGGGCGCGGTCGGCCTGACGGTAGCCCGCCATTTCTACGATGTGCTGGCGCGCCGGGTCGTGGGCGAGACGCCGCACCTGACCGTGCTGATCGAGGACGGGGTGCCTTTCGATTCATCGCGCCTGGCCGAAGTGGTGGACGTGGTGGATGCGCGCGCGTCCGGGCTCGACCCGTCGCGTCACGATGCGGACACGGCGGCGCGGCTGGCGGCGGCGGTCGGCACGGCGGAGCGGGTGGTGATCTCCTGTGAGGTCGACCGGATGGACGAATGGGGCATCGCGCTGTCCTCCCTGTCCGCCCGCGCCGAGATATTGGTGCCGGAGATGCGCCGCTTTGCCCCCGCCAAGTTCGGCGCGTTCGAGGATCATCCGACCGTGGTCGTGGCCAGCGGGCCGCTGGTGTTCCGCGACCGGGCGCTCAAACGCCTGTTCGATATCGTGGTCGGCCTGATCGCGATCCTGCTGCTGTCGCCGCTGCTGCTGGTCGCGGCGCTGGCGGTGAAGCTGTCGGGGCCGGGGCCGGTCTTCTTCCGGCAGGCGCGGCTGGGGCGCGATGCGCGGCCCTTCATGATCCTGAAGTTCCGCACCATGCATCAGGCGCTGGCGGATGCGAAGGCGGACCAGCTGACCCGCCGCAACGATCCGCGCGTGACGCGAGCGGGCGACTTTTTGCGCCGGACGAGCATCGACGAATTGCCGCAGCTTTTCAACGTGCTGCTGGGCGATATGAGCATCGTGGGCCCGCGCCCGCATGCGCCCGCCGCGCGAGCGGCCGAGAGTCTGTACTGGGAAGTCGATCATCGCTATTGGGCGCGGCACTGCATCAAGCCCGGCATGACGGGGCTGGCGCAGGTGCGCGGCCACAGGGGGCCGACCGACCGGCACGAGGATCTCGTCAATCGCCTGCAATCCGACCTTGAATATGTCACCAACTGGTCGATCTGGCGGGACTTACGGATCATCGCGGCGACGCTGCGCGTGCTGGCGCATGACAATGCGTTTTGAGCGGGTTCACCTGTTTCTGCAAAGCCTAGTCTGTGCGGTCGGAAATGGGCTATCCGTCCCACCATCTGCGGACTTGCCGAAAAACCCTCTATGTCATTCCCGCGAAGGCGGGAATCCAGAGCCACGGAAAACTGCG
>JBEVNC010000024.1:0-6904 GCA_040508315.1 Sphingobium sp. | reverse complement strand
GCCCGGCAGGCTCTCGAAGGTCTTGCGCCCCATCACCATCGGCGTGCCCATGGTCATCGCCTTGAAGCGTTTCTGCTCGCCGGGGATGCGCCAGGGAATCGTACCCGCGTCGCCGATCACGCCATTGTCGGCGCGCGCGAGCAGCAGCACGATCTCGCCGCTCACAGGTACAGGCGGGTCACATGGCCCATCTTGCGCCCCGGCCGCGCCTCGCCCTTGCCATAGAGGTGGAGGTGGTTGACCGGGTCGGCGAGGATCGTGGCCCAATCGTCCGCCTGCGGTCCGATGAGGTTGCGCATCTCGACCCGCGACGCAGCGAGCGACGTGTCGCCCAGCGGCAGGCCGCAGATCGCGCGGACATGATTTTCGAACTGGCTGGTGACCGCGCCCTCGATGGTCCAGTGGCCGCTATTGTGGACGCGCGGCGCCATCTCGTTGAACACCGGGCCATCGACGCTGGCGAAGAACTCCAGCGTCAGCACCCCGACATAATCGAGCGCCTCCGCCACCTGCCGCGCCAGTCCGCGCGCTTCCGCGACATGATCGGTCAGCGTCTCGCTCGCAGGGACGGTGGACAGGGCGAGGATGCCGTCGGCATGGACGTTCACCGCCGAATCCCAGAACCGGATCTCGCCTGTGCTGCCGCGCGCCAGAATGACGGAAAATTCCGACCCGAAGTGCACGAAGCCTTCGAGGATCGCAGGCTGGCGGCCGATGAGGTTCCAGGCACCTACCGCATCGCCGGGATCGGCAATGCGCGCCTGCCCCTTGCCGTCATAGCCGAAGCGGCAGGTCTTGAGGATCGCGTCGCTGCCAATGACGTCTATCGCGCTTTCCAGCTCGTCCAGGCTGCCGACGGCATGGAAGGGCGCGGTGCGGCCGCCCAGATCCTCGACGAAGCGTTTCTCCGCCAACCGATCCTGCGCGATGCCAAGCGCGCGCGCATCGGGGCGGACGTGGCCGAGACCCGACAGCAGGGCGACGCTCGCCTCCGGCACATTCTCGAACTCGTAGGTGATGACGTCCACTTCGCCTGCAAAGCGGGTCAGCGCGTCGGCATCGGCATAGTCGCCGCAGGTCCAGCGCGGCGAAACATCCGCCGCAGGGCCGCTGACTTCCGGCGCATAGATATGCGTGCGATACCCGAGTTGCGCTGCCGCGATGGCGATCATCCGGCCAAGCTGGCCGCCGCCCAATATGCCGATGGTGGACCCCGGCGGGATGCTGTTCATGCCGGTTCGTCGGTCACGCTGTCGGCGACATTGGCGGTTTGGTCGGCGCGCCATTTGTCCAGCCGCGCCGCCAAAGCGGGATCGTTGAGCGCGAGAATGCCAGCGGCCAACAGGCCCGCATTGATCGCGCCCGCCTTGCCAATGGCCAGCGTTCCCACGGGGATGCCGCCGGGCATCTGAACGATGGACAACAGGCTGTCCATGCCGTTGAGGGCATGGGACTGCACCGGCACGCCCAGCACGGGCAGGCGAGTCATGGACGCGACCATCCCCGGCAGATGCGCCGCACCGCCAGCGCCGGCGATCACGACATGCAGGCCCCTGCCTGCCGCGCTTTTGGCATAGTCCACCAGCCGCTCAGGCGTGCGATGCGCCGACACCACACGGGTTTCGTGCGGGATGTCGAGCGCCGTCAGCGTTTCCGAGGCGTGGCGCATGGTTTCCCAGTCGGAGCGCGATCCCATGATCACGCCGACGCGCACTTCCCGCGATATCCCTGCTGCGCCGCTCATATCCTCCCTTTGCGCCTCCGCAATGAAGCGACACGCCATAACGACCGCCCCCGCGCGCGACAACCCGCGCGAACCGTCAACATCAGCCGAAGGGCAGAAAAGAGTCGGATGGCCGGGATGTCAGGCCAGTTGCTGGCGCAATTGCGGGGATCGGATGGGTTCGCCGTTGAACAGGAAGGACAGCAATGGCGAGCGCGCGATCACGGCCCAGGCCCCGTAGGAGAGGACCAAGGTCAGCAGCATCACCGACAAAGCCTTGAGCGTCACTGGCATGCCCAGCGACTTGCCCGCCCAGATCAGCGCGACGAGGATGGGCATATGAAACAGATAGATGACGAAGGAGGCGGGCACGAGACGCTGGACCATCGGGATCGGCCGGTCCAGGAAACGGCGGGCGGCCGCGATCACCGTCTGCGTCAAGGTCACGGCCGCGATCGTGCTGACGAAGCGGCCGACGGGCGCCCACATCTCGTCCATGAACAACATGCTGACGAGCATGGCGTTAAGGGCGATCATCGCGATGTCGGGCGACAGGCGCGTCATCCGCTCCAGCGTGCGCGGCGACCGCGCCACGACGCAGCCCAGCGCGAACCAGGGTGCGAACATGATGAGCTCGTCCAGGCGCAGAATCTGCTGCGGTATATTCGTGGCGAGGCCGCCGATGTAGAACAGCTCGACCGCGACGGCCTGCCAAAGGCCCATCGCGACGGCGCAGGCGAGCAGCGAACGAGTGAAATGGCGTGCGACCCAATGGTCTATGCGCGGTGCGATGACGGCCCGGCGCAGCGATGGACGCCACCGGGCGAGCGCTGCCACGGCCGCGCTGCAATAGAGCAGTACGATGATGAACCACAGGTGCCGCACCCAATAGCCGCCCGAACTGGCCGAATTGCGCCCCCAGGATGCAAGCGCCTCTGGCAGAGCGAAATTGGACAGCTCGGCGAACAGATTCATGATCGGCACCAGCGTCACCAGACTGACGATCAGCGGAACGCCCAGGCGCGTAATGCGCGAATTCAGCCACGTCTCCGGCTCGCGCTTGGCGAGCAGCAGCGCCGCGAAATATCCGGCGATCAGAAAGAAAGCGGGCATGCGGAACAGGTGGATGATCTGCGCCACATAGGAGAAAGCCTCGATGCCCTCACCCGAATTGACGATCCACCCCTTGCCCGCGCGGTAGGAGAGCGCGACATGATAGGGGATGCCCAGGAGCATGAGGAACGCGCGTACCGAGTCCCAGAAATGTTCACGCCGCTGTACCCTGCCCGCTACCATGCAACCTCCGCTATATCCCATGACGGAACGACCGGGAGGGCGGGATGGTCCAATGACACAGCTATCGAAACACGCGACTGGCCGCGCAGACGGCACGGGCGGGCGATGAAACGCCCAATGCCCGCGCCCTTTTCAGCGATCAGCGTTCGGAGAGGTAATAGCGCTCTTTGGCGGTAAGGTCGTCGGCAAGGTCATAGACGATGGGCTGGCCGGTCGGGATCTCCAGTTCGGTGATCTCGTCATCGGGGATGTTCGACAGATGCTTGACCAGCGCGCGCAGCGAATTGCCATGCGCGGAGATCAGCACGCGCTTGCCCGCGCGCAGTTCCGGCGCGATGCGGCTTTCCCAATAGGGCAGCACGCGTGCGATGGTGTCCTTCAGGCTCTCGGTCGAAGGAATGGCGATACCGTCATAGCGGCGGTCCTTGCTCAGATCGAACTCGCTGCCCGCCTCCAGCACCGGCGGCGGAATGTCGAAACTGCGGCGCCAGATCTTGACCTGATCGTCGCCATGCTTGGCCGCGGTCTCCGCCTTGTCGAGGCCCGTGAGGCCGCCATAATGACGCTCGTTCAGGCGCCAGTCCTTCTCGATCGGCAGCCACAGGCGACCCATCGCCTCCAGCGCGAGGTTCAGCGTCTTGATCGCGCGCGTCTGATAGCTGGTGAAGCAGGTGTCGAAGTCGAGGCCCTTGGCCGCCATCAACTCGCCCGCCGCCTTGGCTTCGGCCGCGCCCTTCTCGGTCACATCGACGTCCCACCAGCCGGTGAAGCGATTTTCGAGGTTCCAGTGCGACTGGCCGTGACGGATGAGGACGAGCGTCGGCATGAAGGCTCCCTTGATGGTGCGAGCGGCTCGCACGATGGATGCCGTTTTCATAACGAGAAAATCCTCCCACGCAACTTGGCGCAGCGCAGCATTTCGTGGAAAACGCGCCCATCTGGACGAAACAGGAGAATCGACGATGGCTATCGAACGGCAGGTTAAGATCTACGACGCACCGGGCGGCACCTATGAGGCCGTGGCGGTCCTCGACCCGGCGGCGGGCGAGCAGCCGGGACTGATCTTCTTCCCCAATTTCCTGGGCACCAAGGAATGGGATTTCGACAAGGCGGAAAAGCTGGCGGCGCTGGGCTTCAAGGTGCTGGTCGTGGACTTTTACGGTCAGGGCAAGCGCGCCGCAGACATGGCGCAGGGCGCGGCGCTCCTGCAGGAACTGACCACCGATCGCGCGCTGATGCGTGAGAAGCTGAAGGCTCATCTGGCACAGTTGAAGGCGCTGCCGGATGTAAAGCCCGGACGAGTCGCGGCCATCGGTTTTTGCCTTGGCGGCAAGTGCGTCCTCGACCTCGCCCGTGCGGGTGCGGACATCGCCGGCGTCGTCAACCATGGCGTCTACGATGCGCCGCCTTTCCCCAGCGAGCCGATGGTCGCCAAGCTGCTGATCTGCCACGGCTGGAACGACGAATATTGCCCGCCGGAAGCGACCGTCGGTCTCGCCAAGGAACTGACCGATGCCGACATCGACTGGCAGCTGATCTCCTACAGCCACACGGGCCACGGCTTTACCGCGAACAATGTGCCGCTGAATGCGGAAAAGAGCTTCGGCTTCCAGCCCGATACGGATCGGCGGAGCTGGGCAGCGACGAAGTATTTTTACGAGGAAAGCTTCTGATCGATCACTCCCTCTCCCCTTCGGGGGAGAGGGCTAGAATTAATCTCACGCCAGAGCGTCGGCCTCTTCCACCACCGGCCGGCTCTCGCGCGTGCCGCGCATCCGGCTCGTCGGATCGCTCCCATCGGCGCTGATGATGACAAAGTCGTCATGGACTTCGAGCAGCGTCCCCACGAAGGGAAAGCCTTCCAGGCTGCCAGTGACGCGGTAGCTGACCACGTCGCCGACCTTGAAACTGCTCGCGTCGAAATTGAACTCGAAGGGGCAACTCTCGTCGCTTCCCATGCCCTGCATCGCCTGCCTCCTTATTCCGCGCTGTCAATCTGCGCCGATCCCGGAATAGCCGAAAAGACCAGCATCCTCAAATATCGTCGATCATTTCCGCCAACACGGCCATGCAATCGCGGCCAAGCTGCGCGGAACGGCCCGGCGACCAGCCGTCCACCGGGTCGGGCAGATCGTCATTATCCTTGAACGGCATTTCCAGCGTCATCGTCACCGCACCGAATCGCTCGGCAAGCTGGGCGGTGGACATGGAGAGGTTTGCGCGGCCCGGCGGAGAGACGGGATAGCCCAGCCGGGTCTGGAAATCGGGCGTCCGAATCGCGAGCGTGTCGCGGTAGCGGTGATAGAGGGCGCGCTGGCCGTCGGTGATCGACGGTATCCCCTCAAAGCCTGCCACGAACACCGCCGGGATCGATTCGTCGCCATGGATGTCCATCGCGAAATCGACGCCTGCCTCGTCCATCGCCGCGCGCACGCACAGCACTTCCGGGCTGCGGTCGGGCTTGGGATCGTGCCATTCGCGGTTGAGGTTCACGCCCGCCGCATTGGTGCGAAGATGCCCGCGAAACGACCCGTCCGGGTTCATGTTCGGGATGATGTGGAACCGGCACGCCTGCCGCAGCTTGCGGCCATGCGGGCTGGCGGGGTCGATGAGGAGGTCGATGGCGCCCTCCATCCAATATTCCGCCATGGTCTCGCCGGGATGCTGGCGCGCATAGAGCCACACCTGCTTGTCACCCTCGCCCAGTTCAAGACAATCGATGGGTTGCCCATCGAGGCTGTAACCAAGGCAGCGATAATCGACATCGGGCAGCGCCGCCGTACCGGCGACGAAATCATGATGCCGTTCCATGGAGTAAGGCGCGAAATAGGCGACCCACAGCAGGCCGCTCTCGGTCGCGTGGCGAATGGTCAGGGTGCCGCCGTCGATGCGCGGTTTCCACTCGGTCTCGGCGCGCGACCAGCTTTCGCGATCCTCCGACACGCAGGCCTTATATCCCGGCCAGCCCTCGGGATAGGCCGATCCGGCAAGGCCGACGATGCGCAGTTCCAGGTCGTCGCCCGGCTGTGCGGCAACGCGGAAGTAGAACCATTGGTAAAACTCGCTGTCCCGATCCTTGCGGATCGACAGGGTGGCAGTCGTGCCCCCGATGTTATGGACGGTGATGTTGCCGCCGTCGAACGCGGCGGTGATGGAAATCGGCAGGGAAGCGTCGGTCATTTGACAGTGATAGTCTCTCCGGATTGGCCGGGATAGTCCCTGAACAGCGCGTCGGCCAGCTTTCCGGCCGCTATGCCCCGCTGCGCGCCGGGCGTGCCTTCACGCGCGCTGGTCTCCGCCCTGCCCTCCCACACGGCTTCTCCCGTCGCGGTGCGCTTCATCCGCACGGCGAGGCGCGATCCGATCACGGCCTTGGGCGGACCCGACAGATTGATACCGACACCGACGCCAAGACCGGAGCCATAGCCGCCCGTCGATCCGCCGACCGCGACGCTTACCGGCTTGCCGCGCGTGTCCAGCGGACGATTGATGCTCGATTCGAAATCGACCGTGACGGTGATCGGCGCGGTACTGCCCGAATCGACGACGGTAAAGCCGCTCCGCGTGAGGGCGGACGACACCGCATTGGCATAGGTGCGAAATTCGAGGCCGCCCGGCTGGACGCCCTCTCCCGGCACGATGGCCACGGCCTCGCCGCGCGGCACGGCGGCGTTATGAAAACGGGTCACATCGACCGGCGCCATGGCCGTCGTACAGCCACCAAGCAGCAATGCCGCAGCGGACAGGGAAAAGGCGAGCGGCAGAGCGTGGCGCGGGGTCATCATGATTTCCTCTCCTCCCATCCACGACATGGACGGAGGATGAACGATTTGGTGCATGCCGATCTGGTGCGGCCAGCGCCTTTGCGCAAGGCCATGCGCGCGT
>JBEVNC010000211.1:0-5155 GCA_040508315.1 Sphingobium sp. | reverse complement strand
GACTTGATCCGGGGTCCCGCTGCCTTATCCGCGGACGTGCAAGAAAGCGGGACCCCGCGTCGAGCCCGGGGTGACGAGGTTGGCAAGGATCACCCCACAGCCAGCTGCAGCCCGCCATCCCCTTCATCGATCTTCACCGTCGACCCATCCGGCACCTCGCCGCGCAGGATGAGGTCGGCCAGCGGGTCCTGCAGGTAACGCTGCACCGCGCGCTTCAGCGGCCGCGCACCATAGACAGGATCGTAGCCGACCCGGCCCAGCCAGGCCCGTGCACCGTCCGTCAGGTCCAGCACCACCTTGCGGTCCTTCAGCAGCTTGCCGACCCGGCCCACCTGGATGTCCACGATGGGTGCCATATGCTCGGCGGACAGGCGGTGGAACAGGATGATCTCGTCCAGCCGGTTTAGGAATTCCGGGCGGAAATGGGCGCGGACCATCTCCATCACCTGCGGCTCCACATCCTCGACCTTCTGGTCGTCGGTCATGGCGGTCAGATATTGACTGCCCAGGTTGGACGTCAGCACGATGATCGTGTTGGTGAAGTCCACCGTGCGCCCCTGTCCGTCGGTCAGACGGCCATCGTCCAGCACCTGCAGCAGGATGTTGAAGACGTCGCCATGCGCCTTCTCCACCTCGTCGAACAGCACGACCTGATAGGGCCGCCGCCGCACGGCCTCGGTCAGCACGCCGCCTTCCTCATAACCGACATAGCCCGGAGGCGCGCCGATCAGGCGGGCGACGCTGTGCTTTTCCATGAACTCCGACATGTCGATGCGGACCATGGCGTTTCCGTCGTCGAACAGGAATTCGGCGAGCGCCTTGGTCAATTCCGTCTTGCCGACGCCGGTCGGGCCGAGGAACAGGAAGCTGCCCAGCGGCCGGTTGGGGTCCTGTAACCCCGCGCGGGCACGGCGCACGGCGGTCGACACCGCGCGCACGGCGTCCGCCTGCCCGATGACCCGCTTGCCCAGCGTCGCCTCCATCGCGAGCAGCTTCTCACGCTCGCCCGAAAGCATGCGTTCGACGGGGATGCCGGTCCACTTGGATACGACGGACGCGATGTCCTCGCTCGTGACCTCTTCGCGCAGCATCGCGCCGACGGTCGCGCCCGCGGCTTCCTCCAGCCGCCGCTCGAGGTCGGGGATGCGGCCATAGGCGAGCTCTCCCGCTTTCGCGAGGTCGCCCGAACGCTGCGCCTGGTCCAGTTCGATGCGCGCGGCGTCCAACTGTTCCTTCAGCTTGCTCTCGCCGGCGATCTTGTCCTTCTCCGCCTGCCAGCGCTGCGTCAGTTCGGACGATTGCTGCTCCAGATTGGCGAGGTCGGATTCCAGCGCGGCGAGCCGGTCCTGCGACGCCCGGTCGGTCTCTTTCTTGAGCGCCTCCCGCTCGATCTTGAGCTGGATGATGCGCCGGTCGAGCGTCTCGATCTCCTCGGGCTTGCTCTCCACCTCCATACGCAGGCGCGACGCGGCCTCGTCCATCAGGTCGATGGCCTTGTCCGGCAGGAACCGGTCGGTGATGTAGCGGTGGGCGAGCGTCGCGGCCGACACGATCGCGCCGTCGGTGATCCGCACGCCATGGTGCAGTTCGTACTTCTCCTTCAGCCCGCGCAGGATGGAGATGCTGTCCTCGACGGTCGGCTCGCCCACGAATACGGGCTGGAAGCGCCGTTGGAGGGCCGGGTCCTTCTCCACATGCTTGCGATATTCGTCGAGAGTGGTCGCGCCGATGCAGTGGAGTTCGCCGCGCGCCAGGGCAGGCTTGAGCAGGTTGGATGCGTCCATCGCACCTTCCGATTTGCCCGCACCGATCAGTGTGTGCATCTCGTCGATGAACAGGACGATCTGGCCGTCCGCGCCCTTCACCTCGTCCAGTACGCCCTTCAGCCGTTCCTCGAACTCGCCGCGATATTTCGCGCCAGCGATCAGAGATCCCATGTCGAGTGACATGAGCGAGCGGCCTTTCAGCGTGTCGGGCACGTCGCCATTGGCGATGCGCAGCGCGAGGCCCTCCGCGATGGCGGTCTTGCCGACGCCGGGTTCGCCGATCAACACGGGGTTGTTCTTGGTCCGGCGCGCCAGGATCTGGATGGTGCGGCGGATTTCCTCGTCGCGGCCGATAACCGGGTCGAGCTTGCCCGCACGCGCCGCCTCGGTCAGGTCGCGGGCGAATTTCTTGAGCGCGTCGTAGCGATCCTCCGCGCCCGCCGTGTCGGCGGTCCGGCCACCCCGCAGCTGGTTGATCGCGGCGTTCAGTGTCTCGGCCTTCACGCCCGCAGCGGCCAGCGCCTTGCCCGCCACCGTCGTGGTGGCGAGGGTCAGGGTGAGCAGCAGCCGCTCGACAGTGACATAGCTGTCGCCAGCCTTCTGCGCGACCTGTTCGGCGGAATCGAGAATGCGCACGGCGTCATTGTCGAGGCCGGGGGTGGCCTGCGCTCCGCTGCCGGAGACGGCTGGCACCTTGGCCAGCGCCGCGTCGGTTTCGCGCGTCGCAATCGCGGCATCGCCGCCGCTTGCGCGGATGAGGCCGGACGCCATGCCCTGATCGTCCTCCAGCAGCGCCTTCAACAGATGCTCCGGCCCGATCCGCTGGTGGCTCATGCGGATGGCAACCGTCTGCGCCGATTGCAGAAAGCCCTTGGCCCGATCCGTGAATTTTTCGAGATTCATTGCGTCCCTCTCAGTCCTTGCGGTGCGATATGGTGTTGCTGAAAAGACACACAAGGCTTGACCGCGGATTTTTGGAAGGGCAGGCGCCCCGCCGCGTCGCTGGACTGGCGAGCAACGGCCTTGGACGCTGCCACATTGCCATTGGGCCGCGCCATGCGATGGTCCGGCCTCGGGATTCCGTCATCCCACAGCCATAAGATATACGGCCGATGCGTTGGCCGGAGGAGACCATGATGCTCAGCGAGGCTTCCGAAACAGCGCCTGCGCGCACGTCCATCAACCGGGCGACCGGCTTCGTCATGCTGGCTGGCGGCCTGACGGTGACGATGGCGCTATCGGCGCTGACACCGGTATTGCCGCAGATCGAGGCTGCACTGGCAGTGACCGCCAACGACAAGTTGCTGGTCAAGATGCTCGTGTCGATCATTGGCGTCACCATGGTTTTCGGCGCGCCGTTGATGGGCTTCCTGATCGACAAGGTGAGCCTGAAGCGACTACTGATTTCGGCATCGTTGGTCTATGCGATCGCGGGTACGGCCGGTCTCTACCTCAGCAATCTCTATGCGCTGCTCGCCTCGCGGCTGTTCGTCGGGCTGGCGGCGGCCGGAATCGCGACGATGAGCATGACGCTCATCAACACGCGGCTGCAGGGCAATGACCGGGCGCGCTGGATGGGGTTCCACGTATCCACCGCGATGTTCGGATCGCTGGTGATTCATCCCACCGTCGGTGCGCTGGGCGAACTTGGCTGGCGCTGGCCGTTCCTGGCTTATGGCGCCGGGCTGATCCTGGCGGCGGTGGCTTTCATGGGCTTGACGGAAACGCCGCCCGTGCCCAGGCCGGTCGCCGGGGCGGTTGCGTCGTCGTCGGTGGGCAGCCCCGCGCGCCGGTTCCCCTACTGGTTCCTGCCGCTGGCCTTCATCATGGGCACGGTCACCTATCTGCCCAATGTCTATATGCCCTATGTCGTGCGGGAGATCGGCGTGACCAGCCCTTCGGTCATCGCGGCCGTCATGCTGGCGGATGCGGTCATCGGGGCGTGCATGTCCTTGCTGTTCGGGCGCTCGCAGAAGCATCTGTCGAGCTATGCCGCTTTCATCTTCAGCTTTAGTTGCGTGGGTACGGGCATGCTCATCGTATCGCTCGCGTCCGGCTTTGCCGGCGTGGTGGCGGGCATGCTGGTGTTCGGCTTCGGCATCGGCTGGTTCGTGCCCAATCTGATGACCTCGCTGTCGCGGCACGTGGCGGCGACGCAGCAGGGACGGGCGGTCGGCATCGTCAAGGCAGCCCATTATGTCGCCGTGACGCTCGGCATTCTTGCGGTGGAGCCGGTATTCCGCGCCTTCGGGCCGTCCGGCGTGATGCTGACGGGAGCGATCCTGTCCTTTGCGGTGGTTGCGGTGTTCCTGTTCCTGCTCGCGCGGCCGGGTGGCCGCAAGCCGGTGATCGTGGATACGCCGCTCGCGGCCGAATAATGCCGGGCGCGCTGCCATTTATTGATTGATCGTCCATTATTGCACCGGGCCAGTTGCCCTTCCGTCCAATCGAGATCAAACTCGTCGCAAGCGTGCAAAGTCGCGCGGGGATGAGGATGAACTGGAGAGGGTGGATGCGCTGGTGTCTTTCGGAGTTCTTGAATCTTCTCGAGTTGAGAAGCCAGTGCTGGTGTTTCGTCGATCTCGCCGCAGATAGCGGCATGCGTTCACCACCGAGCGAGTCCGTCTATTTCTATGCGATGGTGGAGGGGAGCGCGAAGCTCTCCGGCATAGCGGACGGCCCGGTGCAACTGGATGCAGGCGACGTCGTCATGGTCATTTCGGGCCATGCCCACGCGGTCAGGCTGTCCGCCGATGCACCGGGGGAAACGGTGCCATTTCTGAGCGAAGGCCATCATGCGGATTCGCCGCCGTCCTTTGCGGTGGGCAGCGGCCCGGCTGCCGCGCGCCTGCTGTGCGGCAGGCTCCGGGTGCGCTGGCCCGGCGGGCTGAATGCCGGGATGCTGCCGTCTAGCGTGACGGTTTCGGCGCGGCACAATGTCGTCAACATGGCGACGCTGATCGACGAGACGGACAATAGCGGCGCTGCCTCCGTACTGACGCGCGCGGCGACGTTGCTGCTGACATCGGCGCTGCGCGATCACCCCGACTGCCAGGCGATGTTCCGCGACGCCAATTTCCGCGATCCCATCGGCCGCGCGATCCAGTATATGGAGATACATCCGTTTCGCGACTGGACCGTCGCCCGACTGGCCAAGAAGGTTGGCATGGGCCGTTCGACCTTCGCGGCGCGCTTTCTGACCGAGGCGGGCAAGGCGCCGATGGAGGTGCTGACAGACGTGCGCATGCATCTGGCTGCGACACTGCTGACCGAGACGCAATTGAAGGTGGCGGAAGTGGGCGAGCGGGTTGGCTATCGCTCCGAATCCGCGTTCAGTCGGCGCTTTGCCGCCTATTACAACACGACGCCCGGCAAGATGCGGCTCAACT
>JBEVNC010000189.1:0-3779 GCA_040508315.1 Sphingobium sp. | reverse complement strand
GATGCGATCTTGTCGGCAATGCCCTAGCCATGGGGGCCGGGCATGTCGATAGAGTGGACACTTGGGGCTGAACGATCAAGCGGCCCATTGGCCCAAATTGGCCTGCTCGTCCCGTCCGATTGCCGGCTCAGGCGAAAGCCGGGGCCTTGCGCAGGTGCGAATAGGCCGCGATCACATCCTGCAGCGCCTGCTCGTGCGCGCGGTCGCCGCCATTATGGTCGGGATGATAGCGGCGCAGCAATTCCGTATAGCGCTGGCGCAGGGCACGGCGGTCCGCGTCGATGGTGAGGCCCATGGCCTTGAGCGCCTTGCGGTCGTCGCCCGACAACGGCCTGCCATCGTCCCGCGCCTTCGCCTCCTCCATGCGGCGACGAAAGCGCGCGCCGATGGCGTCCAGCGGATCGGAAAAGTCGGACCAGCGCGGCGGGGGTGTCTGGGCGTTGGCGGAAAAGGCGCGCGTTTCCCGCTCCCAGCCCGCCTGCGGGCGCTGTGCCTCGGAAATCTCCTCCGGGCTCATCCCTCTGAAGAAATTATAGGACTGGTTGAACTCGCGCACATGATCGAGGCACAGCCAGCGCCAGCGCGGCGGGCCGTCGGGGGAGCGATTGATATCCTCCGGCGGCGCGCGGAACTCGCCGGGGTTCTCGCAGCCATCGAACAGGCACGGCCGCGCCTGCGCACCCCCGACCCGCCCGTGAAAACGGTCGTGCCGCCGTGCCCCGCCCTGACCCTTTTGGCCCCGTTCCGTCAAAATATCCCTCCGCGCCGATGCGAAGCGTCCTATATAGGGACCATGACCGACCAATCGCTAGGCCCGGTGGGCCAGGAAATCGAACGCCGCGTACGGGACGCCCTGTCGCCCGACCGGCTCGCCGTCATTAACGACAGTGCGCAGCATCGCGGCCATATGGGCGACGATGGCACGGGGGAGAGCCACTTCACTGTGGATATCGTCGCCGCCGCCTTTGCCGGGCAGTCGCGCCTGGGCCGGCAGCGGCTGGTCAACGCGGCGGTGGGCGACCTGATGGCGGGCACCGTCCACGCCCTCGTCATCAAGGCGAAGGCGCCGGGGGAATAGGGTGGCAGCGAAGGCCCCATTGCCCGAGCGGCCCGCCGCGCGCTTGCTCGTCATCGATCCCGACGGACGCCTGCTGATGTTCCGGTTCACGCCGGAGGACCGCCCCGCCTTCTGGTGCACGCCCGGCGGCGCGGTCGATCCCGGCGAAAGCTATGAGGCGGCAGCCGTCCGCGAACTGTTCGAGGAAACGGGCATGACCTGCCCCATCGGCCCGCAGATCGCGGAGATGCGTGTCACCTTCATCACGCTGGAGGGCGTGGAGGTGGATGCGGTGGAACGCTATTTCGTCGTGCGGCCGGACGACTGCGCGGTGCGGGTCGATAACCATACGCCGCTCGAACAGCGTGTCATGCAAAGCCATCGCTGGTGGACGGCGGAGGAGCTGGCGGCGTGCGAGGAGCAGTTCTTTCCGGAGAATCTGATCGGGCTGTGGCAGGCGCAGCTTTGACGGTTCCGTGTTCCTGCGAAGGCAGGAACCCAGGGCAATCGGGCATTCCCTAACCCTGGGCTCCTGCTTTCGCAGGAGCACGGCGCTCTTTTAGTCCACGAAAAAGAGGAGCGAACCCCAAGGTCCACTCCCCTCCCATTACCGTCAGCCCCAATGAAGCCGAAAGCGAATCGCTTATTCCGCGGCTTCGGCCAGCGTGTCCACCGAGACGAACTTGCGTCCCAGCTTGCCCTGGTGGAAGCTCACGCGGCCTTCGATCAGCGAGAACAGCGTGTGGTCCTTGCCGATGCCGACATTGCGGCCCGGATAGAAGCGCGTGCCGCGCTGACGGACCAGGATGTTGCCGCCGATGACCGACTGGCCACCGAACTTCTTTACGCCGAGGCGCTTCGATTCTGAATCGCGACCGTTGCGCGACGAACCGCCAGCTTTCTTATGTGCCATTGCTCAAAACTCCCGTTCAGGCGCCGATGGACACGATCTTGAGGATCGTGTGCTGTTGGCGATGGCCGTTGCGGCGGCGATAATTGTGCCGACGGCGCTTCTTGAAGACGATGACCTTGTCGGCCTTCGCCTGTGCGATGATTTCGGCTGCAACGGTCAGGCCCGCCACATCCTTCAGTTCGCTGCCCTCACCGGCCAGCAGCACATCGCCGAGCGTGATGCTGTCGCCAGCTTCGCCCGCGAGCTTCTCAACGACGATCTTGTCTCCGGCGGCTACGCGATACTGCTTGCCGCCCGTGCGCACGACTGCGAACATGGCCTAATTCTCTTCCGGTCAAAGCATAGCGCACCAAAAACCGGCAGAACCGGACCAGCGCGCGGAAAGTGGCCCGTTAGTGGATGGCCGCCGGGCTGTCAACGGCCGGGGGCTGTTAGCGGTCCCTTTCCGGGCCGATATACGCCGCTATTGTGGATGCGGACGGGATATTCGCCGCGATTGCGCATCGCCTGCCCGCACACTACATCCCGCATCATCATGATACGCCGCCTTGCAGCCCTCATCGCGATCCTGTCCTTCGGGTCCATCGAATCGGCCCATGCGCAGTCGCGGGCCTATCCGTCGCTGTCCCGCCGCGAGGTGGAAAGCCGCGACCGCGATGCCGAAATCGCCAAGGCCGCGGCCGAGCAGCCCGTCGTGAAACCGCTGGATGCCACCGTCACCGCCGATCTGGGCAAGCTGGGTTCGCAGGCGACGACGGCCGGGCAGGCATTCGACCGCGACTATCCCGCATCGGCCCGCGCCGTGTCGGCTGCCGGGCAGGCGCCCGTGGGCAGCGAATCATGGGTGGTGGCGCAGCAGGCGATCAGCGCGCTCGATGCGCAGCGCTTCGATGCGGTCACTGCGCTCGCGGGCATGGACAGCATCTATATCGCGCAGTTGAACGACGGCGGCGATTCGGCGACCGTCGCCACCTATCGCGCGCCGGTGCTCGCCATGGTCGACCAGCAGAACGACCGGCTCGATTCGCTGCGCTTCAGGCTGTCGCGGCCCTGACCGCATCCTCGGCGGCGGCGCGGTGATTGCCCGCGTTGATCACATAGCCGCCGACGCCTGCCCGCATGCCCGCAATATCGGTTTCACTGAGATCGCGGGCGTAGCGTGCCGGGCGGCCTTGCCATAGCTGACCGGTCGGCACGATCTTGCCCGGCGTCAGCATCGCACCCGCCGCCAGCATGGCATCGCCCTCCACCTCGCAGCCGTCCATGACGATGGTGCCCAGCCCGACGAAGGCGCGCGGGTGCAGGATGCAGCCATGCAGCATGGCGAGATGGCCGATCAGCACATCCTCGCCGATAATGGTCGGATAACCCCCCGGTCGGCCCGGCTTGGGGCTGTCGCAATGGATGATGCTGCCATCCTGGATGTTGGTGCGTGCGCCAATGCGGATATGGTTGCAGTCCGCCCGGATGACGCAGTTATACCAGATGCTGGCGTCCGCCCCGATCTCCACATCGCCGACGATCACCGTGCCCGCCGCGATGAAGGCGCTGTGGTGGATTTTCGGCGTCTTGCCCTGAAAGGGCAGGATCACGGGTGCGTTCATGCTGTCTGCTCCGCCCATTGGTCGCGATCGATGCTGTAGACGATCGTTGGATTCAGCGCATCGCTGAACGCGGGATCGTCGAAATCCAGTTCCTCGCGCCGCTTCATCCCGATTCGCTTCATGATGCGCCAGCTCGGCGCATTCTGCGCGACGGTGAAGGCGACGACGAAGGGCGCGTCGTGCACGGTGAAGGCGCGGGCCAGTG
>JBEVNC010000174.1:0-14241 GCA_040508315.1 Sphingobium sp. | reverse complement strand
CATCGCGCGCGGCTTTGCGGAGATGACGCGTTTCGGCCTGGCGCGCGGCGCGCGGATCGAGACGCTGACCGGACTGTCGGGCCTCGGCGACCTCGTCCTCACCTGCTCCTCCACCAGTTCGCGCAATTTCTCGCTGGGCAAGGGGCTGGGCGAGGGCAAGCCCGCCGCTGGGCTGATTGCCGACCGGCGCACCGTGGCGGAGGGCGCGTTCACCGCGCCGGTGCTGCGGGATGCAGCCCGCGCGGCGGGCGTCGACATGCCGGTGGTGGAGGCGGTCTGCGCGCTCCTGGCTGGAGAGGCGGGCGTCGACGACATTATTTCGGCCCTGCTCGCCCGCCCGATCCGTCCCGAATGATACTGGCCCCGACGATATTGGCCCGCGTTCAACCGCGCTTCATGCCTGATGAAGCAGTGCCTCCCCTGGCGATGCCTGCTATCGCCATGCGCAAGAGTGCGAAGAGCCGGGACGAGGACGCTTGAACACCGCCGAGAGCAGCGAGACGGAAAAACCGGACGACCTCGCCGCGCTGGCGCGGGGCGGGCGCATCAATGTGTTCGGCTTCATGCTCCGGCTGGGTGCGCGTATCCCGTTCCTGCTGGTGGCGGGCCGCATGTATGGCGCCGACACGCTCGGCCGCTTCGCATTGGCCGTGCTGGTGGTGGAGTTCGCCGCGCAGCTCGCGACGCTGGGCCTCAAGCGCGGCCTTGCCGAGCAATTGTCGGTGGGTGGACGGCCGGACGCGCACATCGTCTACGACGCGCTCCTCCTGACGACGATCATGTCGGCGCTGGCAAGTGCGGTGCTGATCGCCTTTCCCGCAATCATGTTCCCCAACAGCGCGCTGAACGGGCTGGACCGGCTGCTGCCGCTCATCATCTTCGCCGTCGCCCTGGCCGATGTGGCGCTCGCCGCCTGCGCCTTTCGCTACGATATCGGCGCGACGGTGCGGGCACGCTCGGTCGTGGAGCCATGGACGGTCAGCATCGCGGCCTTTGGCTTCACCTTCTATTCGCTGCGCGACGGCCTCATCCTCTCCTACGTCGTCTCGATGCTGGCGGCGTTCATCTTCTCGCTCGTCCCGATGTTCCGCCATTACGGACTGCCCGAGGGCTGGCGGCCCGATCTCATGCGGCTATGGCGGATGGCGCGGCGCTACCTGCCGCTTTCGGCCGCCGACGCCATCGAATGGGGCACACGGCGGCTGGACCTGTGGCTGCTCGGCTTCTTCGTCTCGCCCACCGCGGCGGGCATATATTATGTGGCGCAGCAGTTCGCGTCCCTGCCGCAGAAGCTCAAGACCAGCTTCGAGCCGATTCTGGGCCCGATCATCGCGCGCAACGTGGCCGAGAAGAACTATCGCGCCATTGGCGAGCATGTCAGCCAGGTCGGCTTCTGGATCATCGCCGCGCAGATCGGCATCGCGCTGGCGGTCGGCATTCCGGGGGAGGCCGCGATGGGCGTGATGGGACCGCAATTCGTCGCGGGCACCGCCGCGCTCATATTCCTGCTCGCAGCCGAAGCGACCGCCGCGCCATTGGTGGTGGCGGAGGCGGCGCTCGTCTATCTCGCGCGCGGGCGCAACCTGTGGCTCTCCATCGCCACCATTGCGCTGCAACTGGCGCTCAGCCTCCTGTTGATACTGGTCGCGCGCCATCTGGGCGAACCTGAAATGTGGATCGCCGCCTGCCCCGCCCTTGCCCTCGCCATCGCGCTGGCGGTCGGGTCGTGGATCAAGACGCGGGCGCTCAGCCGGATCGTCGCCGCACCGATCAGCAGCTGGCGCCCTTCCCTGTTCATCGCCGGTGCGCTGGCGGGCGCGGCCGGGGCCGCTTTCACCGCCCTTCCCGACGATATGGAATGGGCGGAGCTGGCCTTTGGCATCCCGACTATATTGCTGATCTACGGGTTCGTGATATGGCGTATAGGATTCGGCGCGGCTGACCGGGAACTGTTCCGGCGCGGCACGAATTCATCGGAAGTACGGGCAAATTGACCGTCGAAGCGTAACGACATGGTCACCGACGGCTGAATATACGCTGTTTCACGCAATTTTGCGTTCAGCTTGCCCCTTAACAGCCGGGGCAAGCGGGCGCTAAGAAGGGCAATGGTTATTTCAGGTAAAGCCATGCCATTGCTGCGCCGGTTCCCCGCGCAATATCTCCTGCCGCTCTCGCTGCTGGTGGGGCTGTGCTTTGGCGCGATCCTGATTCTCCTTTTCGTGACCACCTCCTCGCTCGACCGGATGGAAGCGGCGCGGGAGCGCAAGACGCTCGCCGCCGCGATCGACACCAGCGTGGAGATGGTCCAGCATGACCTTCAGGATTATGCGATGTGGGACGATGCCGTCCGTCACATCGCGGCCGATTTCGACCCGGCGTGGGTCGATTCCAACGTGACCGCCTATCTGGGCCGGACGCAGGGCTATAATTATCTGTTCGTGATCGGTCCGGACGGCGCGAACCGCTATGCCTTTGGACGGGACGACGCGAAGCCGGGCAGCGCCATCGCGACGCTCGGCCCCTCCTTCGCCAGTGGCCTGTCGGCGGTGCGCCGTATGAACCCGAAGGCGCCGCCGGTCTTCAGCGGCATCACCAGCCAGGACGGCCGCCTCTACATCTATGCCGTCGCCGGGATCGTCCCGCTCACCGATCAGGTGAAGCTGCCGCCCGGCGGCATGAACTTCATCGCCATCGCCGACGAGATCGACGCCGCTTTCCTCGACAAGATCCGCCGCGCGCACCAGTTGCCCGGCCTGTCGCTGCGCAAGGCGACGGACGGCAGCACCGCCGATATGGTGCCGCTCAAGGATTTCGGCGGGTCGGCGCTCGCCTTCATCGACATGCCGCTGCGCAAGCCAGGCACGGCGCTGCGCGACCAGGTATTGCCCGGCCTCGTCCTCATCATGCTGGGGGCGTTCATCGCGGCGGGCTTCGTGCTGCGGCAGGGTGGCCTCACCATCGCCGCGCTCCAGAAAAGCCAGGCGAGCGCGCTGCACCATGCCAATCACGATCCGCTGACCGGCCTGCCCAACCGCCGGGCGCTGCTGGAATGCATCAAAAAGCGGCTGGAAGCGGGGCGTGAGATCGGCGTCATCTACATGGATCTGGACGAGTTCAAATCCGTCAACGAACTTTACGGTCACCAGTCGGGCGACGATCTGCTGCGTGGTGCGGCGGACCGGATCGGGAAGGTGACCGGTCCCGGCGCCATGGTCGCGCGCATGGGCGGCGACGAGTTCGCGGTGCTCCAGATCGACCACAGCCAGATCGACGCGGTGACGATGGCCGACCGGCTGATCGACGCTTTCCAGTCATCCTTTGCCATTGGCGGCACCAATATCCGCTCGGGCGTGTCCATGGGCGTGGTGATGACCCCGCCGCGCAGCATCCTGGCCGTCGACGAGATCATGCGCCGTGCCGACGTGGCGATGTACAACGTCAAGGCGCGCGGCAAGAATCGCTGGATCTCCTACGAGCCCGGCATGGACGCCAATCATGCCGTGCGCATCCGGCTGGAGCAGGACCTGCGCGTCGCGGTCGAACTGGGCCAGATCGACGTGGTCTATCAGCCCATCGTCTCGACCAAGACGGGCGAGATCAGCGCCGTCGAGGCTCTGGCGCGCTGGACCCATCACAAGGAAGGCGAGATTTCGCCCGACGTGTTCATCCCGCTGGCAGAGGTTGCAGGCCTCATCAGCGCGCTGGGCGAGCATGTGCTGGCCAATGCCTGCCGCGTGGTCGGACCGCTCGGCCTCGACCTGTCGGTCAACCTGTCGCCCGCCCAGTTCTGGGACGCACACCTCGCCCGCCAGATCGAGGATGTGCTGAAGGACGCCAATTTCCCGCCGCACCGGCTGGAACTGGAAGTCACCGAGACCTATCTGGTTCGCCGCCCCGACACCGCCGCCGCCGTGATCGAGGATCTGCGCAAGATGGGCGTCAGCATGGCGCTGGACGATTTCGGCTGCGGCTTTGCGAGCATCGGCTATCTGCGCCAGATGAAGTTCGACCGGCTCAAGATCGACAAGCAATTCGTCGCCGAAGCCGAGGTCGATCATGACGCGGCCGAGCTGCTGGTGGCGATGGTCGCGCTGGGCCGCGCACTCGATCTTGAGATCACGGCGGAGGGCGTACAGACGCTGGAGCAGGCGACCCTGCTGCGCGCCTGCGGCTGCCACCGCATGCAAGGCTGGCTGCACGGCCGCCCCATGTCGGGTGCGGCGCTGGCCGAACTGGTCGGCACGCGCCGGTCGCACGGGACGCCGCTTCCTGCCTGGAATATTTAGGTCACCGACCTGACATAATCGCCGTCATCCCGGTGCGGGCAGGTATCGCTCGACTCGCGTAGCGCCCCGCCGAGCGATCCTTGCGCAATGCCCCGCCCGATCGTCACGATACCTGCCATGTGAGCGATGAACCCGCGCGTCCAGCAATGCCCGCCCGGCCGTAACTTCGCTTTGCAGAAGGTCCGGCAGCTCGTTTAAAGGCCGCTCGTCAGGATTTTTGGGTCAAAAATGAATTATCGCCATTCCTTCCATGCGGGCAACAGCGCCGATGTCGTGAAGCACAGCCTCCTGATCGCGCTGGTGCGGGCCTTGCAGCACAAGGAGGGCGCGCTGACCCTGATCGACAGCCATGCCGGCTGCGGGCTGTACGACCTCGGCGGCGACGAAGCCCAACGCACCGGCGAGGCCACGCAAGGCGTGCTGCGGGCCTTCGCCGATTCAAACCCCTTGCTGAACGACTATCGCGCCGCCGTGCGGGCGGTGAATGTGGGGGACGAACCGCAGCTTTACCCCGGCTCGCCACAGTTTCTGGCGCAGCTTTTGCGCCCGCAGGATGGCCTGATCCTCAACGAAAAGCACCCGGAAGACGCTTACGCCCTGCGCGGCGCAATGCGCGGCACCAGCGCGGCCGTGCATGAACGCGACGCCTACGAACTCTGGCTGGCCATGGTGCCGCCCCGCACCGCGCGCGGCGTGGTGGTGGTCGACCCGCCCTATGAGCAGACGGACGAACGCGCGCGCATCACCGCCACCCTCGCCGCCGCTCACCGCAAATGGGCGCATGGCGTGACGGTGATCTGGTATCCGCTGAAGGATAGCGCGACGCATCTGCGGTGGAAGGCGCAGCTGCGCAAGCTCGGCATCCCGAAATTCCTCGTGGTGGAGCATTGGCTATACGATAGCGAGCAACCCGGCATCTATAACGGTGCGGGCCTCTATATCGTCAATCCGCCCTACGCGTTCACGCAGGCACTGCCGCCGCTGCTGGAGGCTTTGCGCGCGGCGTTGGCGCCCGAAGGGCATAGGGGCGAAATGCTGTCCGGTTGGCTGGGCGACTGAAAGTAGCCCTCTTCCGCCTCTTCCGGAGGTGGAATTGCCGGGCTGCGTTCGCACGGGTGCAGGGTAGAATGCGGTGGCCAGCATGCTAAAGGCAGGTCATGCTTCATAAACATGGCCGTGGCGGCACCGTCGAGATCGATGGGTTCAAATATGACTGGGAACTGCTCAGCGATCCCCAATTATCCTCTTCCGATGGCTGGAAGGGCATGACGATTTCCCTGCGTCAGCACGACATGCCACGTGAAGCGGTGCTGGAATTTCCGGCGCCGAAGCGCCTGTTGAAAGGATTGCCTAAAGGGCGTCTGCACATCAACGACGCGATTGCTTCGCGCGGCGTGCGGGCAGCGTTGTCGGCGGGGTGGGACCCGGCGTCGCGAGGCAAACCCACGACATTCATCGTCGATGCCAACGGCGATTAGGCTTGGAGCTGTTGGAGCCCTGTGGGAAACCTTGAAGCGAGGCGCGTGCCTCGCTTCAACCGTCGCCTGCATGACGATCTGGGTTACAGGTAAGCGCGCAGCAGGTCCTGCAGATCCTTCTCCGGCCGCGCGCCATAATGGCCGATGATCTCCGCCGCCGCGACCGCGCCCATGGCGAGGCAATCGCCGAGATCCTTGCCAGCGACATAGCCCGCCAGGAAGCCAGCCGCGAACAGGTCGCCAGCGCCCGTCGTATCCACGACCTCCGCCACCGGCGCGGCATCGACGGCGAAACGCTCCCCGCCCTTAACCGCGATCGCGCCATGCTCGCCGCGCGTCACCACCAGCACCGGCACCTGCGGCGCGATGGAGGCGACCGCCGCATCGAAATCGTCGATCTGGCTCAGCGAGCGGATCTCGACTTCATTGGCGAACAGTATGTCGATCAGCCCGTCCGCCATCAGCGCCCGGAAATCGGCGCGGTAGCGTTCGATCACGAACGCGTCGGAGAGTGTGAAGGCGACCTCTCGCCCGGCCGCGCGCGCGGTCGTCATCGCGCCGCGCATCGCCGCGCGCGGCTCCTCCGGGTCCCAGAGATAACCCTCCAGATAGAGGATACGGGCCGAAGCGATCAGTTCGGGATCGATGGCGGCGGGCGGCAGATATTGCGCAGCGCCCAGCGACGTGTTCATCGTGCGCTGCCCGTCGGGCGTCACCATGATGAGGCAGCGGCCGGTCGGCGGCTCCTCGGTACGGACAGCGGTGTCGAAGCGGATGCCGAGCGCGCGGACATCGTGGCTGAACACCTTGCCCAGCACATCGTCGCGCACCTGACCGATGAAGGCGCAGGATCGCCCGAGCGCAGCCATGCCCGCCAGCGTGTTGGCGGCCGATCCGCCCGAAATCTCCATGCCCGGCCCCATGTTGGAATAGAGCAGTTCCGCCGTCGCCGGATCGACCAGCTGCATCGCGCCCTTCATCAGGCTGTGCGAGGCCAGAAAGGCATCGTCCGACCGCGCGATCACGTCGACGATGGCGTTTCCGATGGCGACGATATCGAGGGTCGGTTCGGTCAAGGACGGTCCTTTGGGGGAGAGGGAAGCTGGCCGCTCCTATCGCCCCCCTTGCCGGGGTGCAAGGCGAGCGGCAGCGCCGCCGACAGGAAGTTGGTTCACGCGGAGCCGCGGAACCGAAATGGGAATCCATAGCCGCGGCGCTCCAACCGTTCCTGACGTCTCTTCACCGAAAGCACCCCTTGCGCGGGTGGGCCAGGCGGCTATCCCGAACGCCCAACTCCACCGGAGCCGCCATGTCCCGCCTCGTCCCCACCACTGCGCTGATCGCTCCGCTGCTCCTCACTGCCTGCACGTCCGGGGGCGCTGGGACGGACGCCCGGCCGCAGACCATCCCCGGCTTTGCGCTGCCATCGGGGACCGGTGGCCCCGCGAACGGTGTCGTCGGGCTGGACGCGCGCGCGCTCCAGCGGCAGTTCGGCAAACCGCGGCTCGATATTCGCGACCCCACCGCGCATAAATTGCAGTTCGCAGGTGGCGCCTGCGTCCTCGACGCCTATCTCTACCCGCCGGATGTAGACAAGGAGCCGCTCGTCACCTTTGCAGAGGCGCGCACCGCGCAGGGTGCGGCCGTCGATGTCGCGGCCTGCGCCAAATCGCTCAGGGGCGCGAAGTAACGGCCAGCCGGTCCAGCGCCCAGCGCGCGGCATCCGCCACCACCGGATCGTCATCGTGCCTGAGCCGCTCGAGCGCGGGGACGAGGCCCGCATCGCCGCTATTGCCCGCCGCCACCGCCGCGTTGCGCACCATGCGATTGCGCCCGATCCGCTTGATCGGTGATCCCGCGAACATTTCCCTGAACCCCGCATCGTCCAGATCGAGCAGATCGCCGATGCGCGGCGCGACCAGTTCAGCGCGCGGCAGGAAGGCGCGGTGGGCGTGGGCCGCCTCGGCAAACTTGTTCCACGGGCACACCGCCAGGCAATCGTCGCAGCCATAGATGCGGTTGCCGATACCGGGGCGCAAATCCTCCGGGATCGGCCCCTTATGCTCGATGGTGAGATAGGAGACGCAGCGGCGCGCATCGAGCTGATAGGGCGCGGGAAAGGCGTCGGTCGGGCAGGCGCGCTGGCAGGCATCGCACGAACCGCAATGGTCGCGCTCGGGCGGGTCGGGCGGCAGATCGAGCGTCGTATAGATCGACCCCAGGAACAGCCAGCTGCCCTCCGCCCGGCTGACCAGATTGGTGTGCTTGCCCTGCCAGCCGATGCCGGCGGCGGCGGCGAGCGGCTTTTCCATCACCGGCGCGGTATCCACGAACACCTTCAGCGCCAGTTCGCGCCGATCGACCATCCAGCGCGCCAGTGCCTTGAGCGCGCGTTTCACCACATCGTGATAATCCTGCCCCTGCGCGTAGACGGAGACGCGGCCCCGGTCGGGCACCTGCGCCAGCGCCAGCGGATCGTGCCCCGGCGTATAGGCCATGCCGAGCATGATGACGCTGCGCACATCGGGCCAGAGCGTGGCGGGGTCGGCGCGCTGGTCGCTGCGCCCGTCCATCCAGCCCATCTCGCCATGACGGCCCGCCTCCAGCCATGTCGCGAGCCGCGCAGGCCCATCCGGTATGGCGTCGGGCGAGGTGACGCGGCAATCCGCGAAGCCGAGCCGGGTCGCTTCGGCCTTGAGCGCAATGAGGAAATCGTCCGGCGTCACGCATCCTCCTGTAGAGCGCCCGGCGGCGGGATAGAATAGGCTCGTTCAGCGCGGGGACAGGCATGGTGCCGCAGCATAGCCGCTCGCCGCGCGGAGATAGAGATATGCTTGCCGCCCTGATGATGATCGCGACCGCCGCCATTCCGAACGTGATCGCCACATTCAACGATCCCCATGCCGTTGCGGAGGGGATCGTCGCGGAGCAGATCGCACGGCCCGCGCGCGTCCCGGCCGACATCTACGCGGCCGAACTGGTCAAGGCGGAGGGGCTGACGTCCTGGAGCGTGGAGGACCCAACCGGTTCGCCGCCGGACGCGCCGCTGGCGTGGAAGGCTCGCCACGCCGCCGATGGCCGGGAAGTGACCGTCTATTTCGCGCCATCGGGAAAAAGCGTCTGCCGGATCAGGCGGCCGCGCGGCGGCCTGTCGGACGCGCATCATGCCGCGGTCCGGTGGTGCGCGGCGTCGCTGGGAATTGCGCTTCCTGCCACGCCTTCGCCGCCAGTCGGATGAGGGCCAAGGGAACCATCCTGCCTTGGCTGCGCTGCACTGACGGCGCATGCACCGCCATGCTATGTTGAAGTCCGCCGCCTCGAAGGAAAATGCCATGCCGTTCAGTCGCCGTGATTTTTTGAGCGCGTCCCTGCTGGCAGGCGCAGCCGTCTATCTCGGCGTGGGATGGGACGGCTGGGGCGAGGCGCAGGCGGCGGCCTATCCCTTTGCGCTGGCCGACGACCAGTGGCGCAAGAAGCTGACGCCCGGCCAGTATCAGGTGCTGCGCCGCCGCGCGACCGAACGACCCTATAGCTCCCCGCTCAATGACGAGCATCGCGCAGGCACTTTCCAGTGTGCCGGGTGCGACCATCCGCTGTTCGCGTCGAAGACGAAGTTCGACAGCGGCACGGGCTGGCCGAGCTTTTGGCAACCGCTGAAGGGCGCGGTGCGGACGCGCAGCGACACCGATCTGGGCATGGAGCGGACGGAGGTGCTGTGCGCACGCTGCGGCGGGCATCTGGGCCATGTGTTCGACGACGGACCGCGTCCGACAGGCAAGCGTTATTGTATGAACGGGGTGGCGATGCGCTTCGTAGGCAGCTGAACGATCCGGTAGACGCGGATCGTCTCCCCAGACCGCATCGCCACTGGCTCCAGCCAGTCCGGGATGCGCCCGGCCTGCAGCACGGCGGCCAGCGACCGGCGGTCGAACGCGGCGTAGCGGGCGACGTCGGCTTCATTCGGGCACAGGACGAGATAGGTCGCCCCGGTGCCGGTCACGATGGCCCGCGCCCGATCGGGCGGCGCGACGAAGGCTGCGATCACTGCCTTCATTCCCTCGCGCGAACGGTGATGCCCGCTGCCGACGATGCCGTGGCGGGTGTGGACGAGCAGATGGGGCGCAATGTCGAGCGGGCTGAACAGCGTGGCCGCCGGAAGCGCATTAAGGCCGCGCAGGGCCATGTGGGTGGTGCAGGCAGAAGGCTTGCCGTCCGGCACGGGGCTATCGGGCAGAGTGGCGGCGACCAGCGCCTGCGCGCCGATGGGCGTGACGAGGAAGCAGGCCACCCCGGCCGCGATGCGCGCGGCAGGGTGGGCGAGCCGCCGCGTCGCCACCAGCATGCGCACGAACAGCCACGCGCTGGCGGGAAGCGCGAGGACATGGGCGATACCCATGGCCCGCATGACGAGCAAAGAGACAAGCGCGGTCACGCATTGCAGGGCGAGCAGGGCCAGCCATGTCTCGCGCCGCGCGGCATCCACGCGGACCGCCCACAGCGCACCGGCCATCCCGATCAGCGGCGGCAATGGCAGGAGCAGGCGCATGCCCAACGGCTGCGTCCAGATCGGCAGCCCCTCGGCGACATTGCGATACCAAAGGCGCGCGACCAGCGGATCGAGGCTGGCGAACGGACCGGCCAGGCACTGCGGCGCGGCCAGACGCAGGCATAGCAGCGCCGCCCCGGCGACGGCGAGGAGCGTGACCGCCCTCCCCGTGCGATCCTGCGGCACGACGCGCAGCAGCACCGCCAGCGTTCCGGTTGCGGCGACGAAAGGCAACAGATAGGCAGGCGACAGGGCATCGCACCAGATGCGCGTCGCACCAGGCCAGCCCAGCATCGCCAGCATGGACAGCGCCGATGCACAGGTGAGAACCGCGAGATAGGCTAGCAACGCCTGCCCGCTCGACCGGCCGCGCAGATGCTGGACGCCCAGCACTCCGCCCATCGCCGCCGCCAGCGGCAACCCCTCTATCGCGACCGACAGCGACAGGGCGGTCACTGCCCCGGCCATGGCGGCGTGACGAACGCTGCCACCCACTGCGGGGAGAAGAGCAAGCACCGAGAATGTCCCGAGGACGATCTGCCAGCCATGATGGTCGATCCTGACCGGCCGGAATTGCGCCAATACGCCAAAGGACAGGCTGAGCAGCGCCACGGCGACGACGCCCACGATCCGTCTGCCCGAAGCCGCGACGGCTAGCTTGTGAACGGCGATGCACAGCGCCAGCAGCGTCAGCAGCGGCACGGCCACCAGCGCCAGATGCTCAGCCATATCGGCGGGAACGACCAATCGCCCCAACAGGATCAGCGCCGCGATGGGCACGTCGACCAGGCGGCTCCAATGCATGGAGGCGCCGCGCGGCGGATGGCTGCGATATTGGGTGACGTCGAACCAGCTTTGCCCCGCCATCCAGTCGCGCACCTGGACGAGGCGCAGGGCATCGTCGGGATCGGCGAACTCGGCAGGCACGGACAGCCCCGGCCAGCCGCGCAGCATTGCCGCCGCGCAGATCAGCCAGAGCAGCAGCACCGCCGCCCATGCGGTGCGGCTTGCCATGTCATTGCCTCGCACGATGTCAGGCAGCGATGCGCGTGGGGACGAGCCGCTCGCTTCCCAGCGCCGCCTGCTGCCCCTCTTCGCCCGCCTCATGATATTCGGCGTCCTCGTTGACCGACCACACATCGTGGATGCGCTGGCCCGCCGCGATGTTGCGCACGGTCAGCATCGCGGTCATCATCGCATGATCCTGATTATTATAGCGGTGCATGCCGTTGCGCCCGACGAGGTGCAGCGTGGGATAGCGCGCCTCCAGTTCCTCGCGCATCGCCTGCACATTGGCGGCATAGCTCTCGTCATAGACCGGATAGGCCTTTTCCTGACGAACGACCGCGCCGCCGACCACTTCCTCCGGTTTGGCGAGGCCAAGGATCGCCATTTCGCGCCTGGCCAGTTCGATGAGGTCGGCATCGGTGGACGACCACAGCCCATCGCCCTCGAAGCAGAAATATTCCAGGCCGACGCAGGCGATGTCCGGATCGGGCACCATTTCCGGCGACCAGCTGCGGAAATTCTGGATGCGGCCGACCTTCACCTTGCTGTCGTGGATATAGATCCAGTTATCGGGAAACAGATCCTCCGACCGGATCATCAACGCCACGGTCAGGAAATCGCGATAGCCAAGGTTGAGCGCCTTGCCGAGCGTCGCTGGCACGGGATGGATATGCGCGGCCAGTTCGCGCATCGGCGCTGAACTGATGACATGGGCGGCATCGATGGCGAATGTCGCGCCATCCTGCCCCGTCGCGGTCACGCGCCAGCGGCCCGTCACCTGATCGAGCGACAGATGTTTCAGCTTATGCCCCATGACGACATGGTTGCCGCCCGCGACCACCTTGTCGCGCGCCGCCTCCCACATCATGCCGGGGCCGAGGCGCGGATAGCGAAAGGTCTCCAGCAGCGTCTTGGTCTGCATGCCGTCATTGGGGCGCTTGTTGAGGCCGAGGCTACGCTTCAGCCCGTCGAGCACGGCGGCGCCGAGGCTCAGCCCCTTGATGCGCTGGGCCGCCCAGTCGGCCGACATTTCGTCGCAGGGCATCCCCCACACCTTTTCCGTGTAGGTCTTGAAGAAGATGGAGAACAGGCGCTGGCCGAACTGGTTGACCACCCAATCCTCGAAGGATTTCACCGCCTTGCGCGGGAACAGCCGGGCCCTGCCGAAACTCGCCATGCACAGGGTCGAGCGCCAGAGACCCAGATTCCACAGCGCCTCGAACGCGCGCAGCGGATAGCTGTAGAATTTGCCCTCATAATAGATGCGGCTCATGCGCGGGCGCTGGATGAAATCGTCGGGGAGTATCTCATCCCACAGGTCCACCACCGCCTGCGACTTGGAAAAGAAGCGGTGCCCGCCAATGTCGAATCGAAAGCCTTCATGCTCCACGGTGCGGCTGATGCCGCCGACATGGACGGGGTCCTTCTCGATCACCACGACCCGGTATCCGCGCTGCGTCAGCAGATAGGCGGCGGTGAGCCCGGCGGGACCGGCGCCGATGATGGCGACGTCCGTGCTGTGATCGGCGGCGTACATGGGTCTGTCCTCCCGGAAGCTCTAACTTCCGTTCCGAACTGACCCAAAGCCCCTAAGATGTGGTTAATGGGCGCGAAGGAACGCTCTTACTTCGCCCCGGCCTTCAGCCAATCCGCCACCTGCACGGCGACGTTGTTGGACGCGACGCCGATGGCCGGCGCCACGCTGCCCGGCGCGATCTCACCCACCGGCGCGGTCGCGGTGAAGCGGCGCTTGGTGACGACGCCGCCATCGCCGATCAGCGCGGCGTCGAACGTCACCACGGCCTGACGCGAACGGGCGTCGATACCGAAATCGACCAGGTCGCCGGTCAGGCGCGGGCCGTTCGCGGCGGAGAACTGGCCGGAATCCAGCACCAGCGACCCGTTGCGCGCCGCCACCGTCTCGGCCAGCAGGCTGCGGAACAAATTGCGCGGCGTGTCGACCCAGATCGCCTTGGGCACATAGGCATAGCTATTGTCGTTGGCGCGCACGGCGACGCGCACGGTCGACAATGCCTTGGGCACGTCCGGCTCGATGATCGTGATCACACCCGCATTCGGCTGCGGCACGGTGCCGGGCGCGACGCGCAGGGTGCTTTCGATGGTCAGCAGCGAGCTTGGCGGCTTCGCGCCGAACTTCACGCAGCCGCCGAGCAACAGGAACGGCAACAAGCCTAGTGTCAGCGCGGGAGCGGCGCGGCGGCGGAGCATGGATTTTCTTACCGTCATCGTCAGTCCTTATAGTCCGGCAGTGAAGGCGATCCGATCACGGAACCCGCCCCCTGCTGATCCACCTTTTCGGCGACACTCTGGAGCGCCTTGGCCATGCGGCGCAGGTCGCGGACCAGCAGGCCCACTTCCGGCATGGTCCGCTGCGAGAAGGCCTGAACGCCCGGCCGCGCTTCCTGGATGGTCGCATCCAGCGCGTCGACGCTCTTGCGGGCCGACTGCACGGTCGCGCGCAGGTCGCCCAGCAGCGGCCGCACATCGTTGCTCAGCATCGCGTTGGTCGTGCCTGCAAGCTGGCCGATCTGCTCGGCCGCATCACCCGTCTGCCTGACCGCGACGCGTGCCTGCGACAGGGTCGCGGCGATGTCCGGGCCCTGCGCGGCGAGTGCGCGGGTGAGCTCGTTCGTGTTCTTGAGGATACCCGCGATGCTCGCCTGATTGTCGTCGCTGAGCAATTCGGTCAACCGCTCGGTCAGCGTGGTCAGCCTCTCCAGAAGCTGCGGTGCATTGTTGAGCAGCTGGCCGAGAGCTCCCGGCTTGGTTGGGATGACGGGCACGCCCTCCGGGCAGGCCGACTTGGGGTCGTCCGCGGGGCAGGCGATGGACGGCGCGCCCTTGACGCCGCCGTCCAGCTGGATTTCCGACACGCCGGTGAAGCCGAGGCTCTGGATCGTCG
>JBEVNC010000168.1:0-12946 GCA_040508315.1 Sphingobium sp. | reverse complement strand
GGTCAAGGAACGCTGGTTCGATCCCTATCACCAGAACACCTATAAGGGCGACCGGCCGCTGTGCATCCCGACCGAGGAGGAGCAGGCGGAGCGCAAGGCCCATGGCCGCCCGCGCTGCGCCACGCCCAAATTGTTGGGCCTGAAACATGAGGACTGGTTCCTCGCGGTCTCGGCCGTCAGCGACACGGTGGTGGAACCGCGCAGCTTCCCCATTCCCGGCGGCGACCAGACGACCGAGCGGCCCGGCCAGCTCGACGTGTTCGGCCGCGACTATAGCATCGTGGGATCGCAGACCTTCATCGTCGGCGCGTCACTGTTCAAGGGATCGACCGCGTTCAAGCCGCCCGAGATCGAATATCGCGTCGCCCTCGCCTTCAACGTCAACTACGTCAACGTTCCCGAACGGCGCGTCCTGAACGTCGAGCCGAGCAAGGCCAGCCAGCGCACCGACCATTTCCTGGGCGTGCAGGAAGTCTTCATCGACTATCATATCCGTAACGTGTCGGACCGTTATGATTTCGATTCGATCCGTGTGGGCATCCAGCCCTTTCAGAGCGATTTTCGCGGCTTCCTGTTCAACGACCAGCAACTCGGCATCCGCCTGTTCGGCAATCGCGACAATAACCGCTTCCAGTATAATCTCGCGGCCTTCTGGCGGCTAGAGAAGGACACCAATTCCGGCCTCAATTCCGTCGTGGAGAGGCCGCGCGATGATTTCGTCTTCATCGCCAATGTCTATCGGCAGGATTTCCTGATCCCCAGCCTCACCAGCCAATTGACCCTCGTCTACAACCGCAACCGCGAAGGCGACGAGATCAAGGTGGACGATAATGGCTTTCCGGTGCGCCCCGCCCTCATCGGGTCGCTGCGCGGCCGCGATTATGACGTCGTCTATCTCGGCTATAATGCGGACGGGCATGTCGGGCGGATCAACCTGACCGCATCGGCCTATGGCGCCATCGGCTCCGACAGGAACAGCTTCTTTACCGGGCGGAGGGCGAAGATCCGGGCGTTTTTCGCGGCGGCAGAGGCATCCTACGACATGGACTGGGCGCGCTTTCGCCTGTCGGGCCTCTATGCCAGCGCCGACGACGATCCATGGGACGATACCGAAGGCGGCTTCGACGCGATCTTCGAGAATCCGGTCTTCGCAGGCGCGGACACCAGCTACTGGATACGCCAGACCATTCCCTTTGCGGGCGGCGGGCGCGTGATCGCGATCAGCGGACGCAACGGCGTCCTCAACTCGCTGCGCTCGTCCAAGGAACAGGGCCAGTCCAATTTCAACAATCCCGGCACCCGCCTGATCGGCGCAGGCGCCGATTTCGACCTGACCCCGCAATTCCGCGTATCGGTGGACGCGAACCATCTGTGGTTCGGCAACACCGTCCTGCTCCAGACACTGCGCAACGAGGGCACGATCGACCCGGACATCGGGTGGGACATCGGCATGTCGACCATCTGGCGGCCCAAGGCCACGCAGAACATCGTTTTCCGCCTATCCGCCGCCGCGCTGCTCCCCGGCGCAGGCTTTCGCGACCTGTTCGCCAATAGCGACGGCAATCGGAATCATTATTCCATCCTCGCCAATCTGATCTTCAGCTACTGATGGCGCGGCTCCTCTCCCTCGCGCTCATGCTGCTTGCGCTGCTGGCGATCCCGGCGGCGATATTTGCCAGCGATGCGGAAAAGGCGGTCAAGCGCAGCTACGCCGTCACCCCCGCCGCCCCGCTGAGCCAGACAGCCGACGCCGTGCAGGCCAAGTCCGGTGGCTGCTACAGCTGCCATGTCCAGACCGACGAACCGAGTATGCACGCGACGCCTGCCGTGATGATCGGCTGCACCGACTGCCATGGCGGCAATGCACAGGTGCGCGGCAATCCCGACCTCGGCTTCGACCACCCCGATTATGTGAAGGCGCGTGAGGCGGCGCATGTCCTGCCGCTCTATCCGCAAAGCTGGCACTACCCCTCGTCAGCCAATCCCAAGCGCACCTACACGCTGCTGAACCGCGAATCGCCGGAGTTCATCCGGTTCATCAACCCCAGCGACTATCGCGTCGCGCGGGAAGCCTGCGGTGCGTGCCATCTGGAGCTGATCGAGGCGAACGAACGCTCGCTCATGTCCACGGGCGCGATGCTGTGGGGCGGCGCATCCTATAATAATGGCATCGTGCCGTTCAAAAACTATCTTTTCGGCGAAGCCTATACCCGCGACGGCAAGCCGGCCAAGATCGTCTCGCCCGGCTCGCCCGGCATGGCGCCCGGCAAACTGGACGCGAAGGCGAAGGCGCGCGGCGCGCTGGAGGCTTTCTACCCGCTGCCGACATGGCAGGTGATCCCGCCCGGTGACGTGTTCCGCGTATTCGAGCGTGGCGGACGCAATGTCAGCACGCAATTTGCGGAGGTGGGCCTGCCTAACTCGACCGGCTCCATCCAGCGGCTGGAGGAGCCGGGCCGCCCCGACCTGAAGCAATCCAATCGCGGGCCGGGCACGGGGCTGCGCGTCGCGATCCCGGCGCTCAACATCCACAAGACCCGCCTCAACGACCCGTTCATGTGGTTCATGGGCACCAACGACCAGCCGGGCGACTATCGCCATTCGGGCTGCTCGGGTTGCCACGTCGTCTACGCCAACAACCGCGAGCGCTATGCCAGCCTTGGCTATGCGGCTTTCGGTCGCGACGGGCAGAGCGCGACGATCGACCCCACCATCGCGGCCAAGCTGGAACCGGCGGACGACGGTCACGGCAAACACGGCGAGATGCCCCACATGGTCCCCGCCGACGGCCATGGCGCGCTGAAGCAACCGCATGAGGGCGACGGGCCGGTCAAGGAAAAGGGGCACCCGATCCGCCACGCCTTCACCCGCGCTATCCCGACCGCCCAGTGCATGAACTGCCACATGCACCAGCCCAATATCTTCCTGAACAGCTTCCTCGGCTACACCATGTGGGACTATGAGTCCGATGCGCCGCTGATGTGGCCGGAGAAGCAGAAATATCCGACCATCGCGGAAACCCACGAAGTCCTCGACCGCAACCCGGAGGCAGCGGCGGTGCGCGGCAAATGGGCGGATGTCGACTTCCTGCGCCGCGTGTTCGACGATGTGAACCCCAAGGCCAAGCATGGCCAGTTCGCCGACTATCACGGCCATGGCTGGAATTTCCGCGGCGTGTTCAAGCGTGACCGCAATGGCAATCTGCTCGACGCGGACGGCAATATGGCGACCTATGGGACGGAGAAATCCCATATCATCGACCCGGACGACCCGGAGAAATTCCGCAAGGCCGGATCGCCGGAATTCCCCGACGTGGGCACGCAAAAGGGCAAGGCCGTCCACATGATGGACATCCATGCCGAGAAGGGCATGCAATGCGCCGACTGCCATTTCTCGCAGGACAGCCACGGCAACGGCTTCCTCTATGGCGAGGTCGCCAACGCCATCGAGATCGGGTGCAAGGACTGCCACGGCACCGCCGACGCCTGGCCCACGCTGCTGACCTCCGGCCCGGCGGCACGACCGCAGGGCAATAACCTCGCGCTGCTGCGCAATGCCGATGGCCAGCGCCGCTTCGAATGGACGACCGGTGCGGACGGGCGGCGTAAGCTGCTGCAACGCTCGATCATCGACCCCAAGCTGGTCTGGGACGTCAGTTTGGTGAAGGATGCCGTCGATCCGTCGAGCAGCCATTTCAACCTCAAGGCCGCGCGCGCCAAGCTGATGAGCCGCAACGGCGGCGAGGATGGCCAGTTCGCCTTCGGCTCCGGCGTCGCGCCCGCCGACCGCGCGCATCCCGAGGGGGAGATGGCCTGCTTTACCTGCCACCTCAGCTGGACCACCAGTTGCGGCGGCTGCCACCTGCCCATCGAAGCCAATTTCAAGACCAAGATGCAGCATTATGAGGGGGAGGAGACGCGCAACTTCGCGACCTACAACCCGCAGGTCGCGCGCGACGAGATGTTCCAGCTGGGCCGTCACCAGACCACCAAGGGCAACCAGATCGCGCCCGTGCGCTCCACCTCCGCGCTGGTCCTGTCGTCCACCAACGTCAATCGTGAGCGCATCTATATCCAGCAGCCGCCGATCAGCGGCATTGGCTTCTCCAGTCAGGCCTTTGCCCCGCATTTTCCGCATACGGTGCGCAAGACGGAGACCAAGACCTGCACCGACTGCCATCTGAGCGACCGCGACGACAATAATGCCATCATGGCGCAGCTGCTGCTGCTCGGCACCAACTACGTCAATTTCGTCGGGCTGAACGCCTGGACCGGCCTCGAAGGCGGGTTTGAGGCTGTGCGCGTGACCGAGTGGGACGAGCCGCAATCGGTCATCGGCTCCTATCTTCAACGCTGGGCCTATCCCGACTGGTACAAGGCACATGTCGAGAAGAATGGCCGCGAACTGAAGAACTGGGTGCGCGGATCGACCTTCACCGGCAAGGCGTCCGGTGAGAATGGCAACGAGGAATTCCGCAACATCGTGCAATCGACGCCCGACCGTGTCGGCTGCCTCCAGATGCGCGGCGAATATATGTTCGTCGCGCAGGGCCGCGGCGGCTTCCGCGTCTACGATGTGGCCAGCATCGCCAATAAGGGCTTCTCCGAACGCATCGTCACCGCGCCTTTCCGGAACCAGAGCGCCCATGTCGCGACCACCAACGCGACCTGCATGGCGATCCCCACCGGACAGGCGATCAATCCGCAGCGCAACACGCCCGAGTTGCGCGCGCTCAATCAGGAACAGGCCTTCCTGCCGATCTACAGCTATGCCGCGATCACCGACAGCGTCGAGGGCCTGATCCTCATCAATGTCGAGACCTTCGCGGACGGCGAGTTCCGCAATAACGGGATCAAGCGCGCGGTGACGTGGAACCCCGACGGCGTGCTCAAGGGCGCGCGCCACATCACGCTGGCGGGTGAGGTCGCCTACATCACCGCCGATGTCGGCCTTGTCGTCGTTAATCTGTCCGATCCCCTCAAACCCCGCCTCGCCGCCGTGCGCCCGCTGAGGGACGCCCGCGCCACTGCCGTCCAGTTTCGATACCTGTGGGTCACGGATGCGGACGGGCTGAAACTGTTCGACGTGACGCGGCTCGACAATCCCGTCGCCGTGCCGCGCGCGACCGTGCCGTTGGCCGACGCCCGCCGCATCTACCTCGCGCGCACCTACGCCTATGTCGCGGCCAAGGCGCAGGGCCTCGCCATCATCGACATCACCCGTCCCGAAGCACCGACCGTCTACCGCATGGAGACGTTCGGCGGCCAGATGACGGACGTGGAGGATGTCATCGTCGGCTCCACCAATGCCTCGCTCTTCGCCTATGTCGCGGACGGCCGGGCGGGTCTCAAGGTGGTGCAACTGACCTCGCCGGACAGCCAGCCCAATTTCTACGGCTTCTCCCCCGCGCCAGTGCCCGAACTGATCGCATGGGCAAGAACGCCCAGCCCCGCCCTGTCGCTCTCTAAGGGCCTCGACCGCGACCGCGCAGTAGACGAAACCGGCGGCCAGATCGCAATCTTCGGCCGACTGGGATCGCGGCCGTTCACGCGGCCGGAGATGGAGAAGCTGTTCCTGACGAGCAAGGGCGTGCCGTTCAAGGTGAGCGATACGGGGAGCATGGGGAGTTGGGTGGGGGCGAGGTCGCCGCGCTGACCGCCGTCACATTTAGAATACTGCTTTCCAGTTCGTCACCCTGAACTCGTTTCAGGGTCCATTTCTCCCCATTCGGCTGATTGTCGGAGGCACGATGGATGCTGAAACAAGTTCAGCATGACGACAAGAGGTGGGTATCGCGATAAGCGATAGCCATCGCGCCTCCCCAACGCGCTTTCCTCCACCCGACCCCACTGCTACGGACACCCACTCCGCCCCGCAGCCCGTCCGACCATGCTCACCGTCCTCTCCGCCGTCCTTCCCATATTCACCATCATCCTGACCGGCTGGATCGCGCGGCGGACGAACGTGCTCGGCCCGCATGCGACGCGGGAGATCAATCGCTATGTGGTCTATCTCGCATTCCCCGCACTCCTGTTCGACATCGTGGCGAATGTGCGCTGGCAGGATGTCTGGCAGCCGGGGTTCATCGCCGCCTTCGCCATCGGCGTCTTCACGCTCTTCGCCGCGACGGTGCTGCTGCGCTGGCGGGTGACGGGTGACCTCGCGGATGCGACCATCGACGGCCTGAACGCGGCCTATGCCAACACCGCCTTTCTGGGCTTTCCGCTGGTGGCCGTGCTGATCGGCCCGGCGGCGCTGCCCCTGCCGATGATCGCCACACTGCTGACCGTCTGCCTTTTGTTCGCGGTCGGCATCGTGCTGATCGAAAGCGCACGCGGTGCGGGAAACGGGCGGGGCAGCATCGCAATCACGGTTGTCCGTTCGCTCGCCACCAACCCGCTGGTATTGGCGCCGGTGCTGGGCGCGCTGGCGGCGCTCTCGGGCCTTGCCATCCCGCCGCCGGTCGAGACGTTCCTGAAACTGCTGGGCAGCACCGCCGCGCCCTGCGCGCTCATCGCGCTCGGCCTGTTTCTGGCTCAGGAGTCGGAGGGCGAACCGGCGCGCTCCACCCTGCTGGCGGGACTGGTGGGAGCCAAGCTGATCGTGCAACCCCTCCTCACCTGGATCGTCGCCGCACCTTTGCTCGCACTCCCGCCGGACCTCGTCCGCGCGGCAGTCCTGATCGCGGCACTACCGACCGGGACAGGCCCGTTCATGCTCGCCAACTTCTATGGGCGGGAGGCAGGCGCAACCTCGCGCGTCATCCTCATCTCGACGATCTTGTCCATCGTCACGGTCTCGGTCTACCTAGCCTGGTCGGCGGGATAGGCGTTATCCAAGCATCCTGCAAAGGCCCGGTCGCCTTGTCCCAGATTCTGATCGCAATGGATTTGAACTGAGAGATTCCCATCGAACTTCGTTCATTCCGCGACTTCGATCCCGGAAACGCCAAGCGTTCCGCCGTCCTCGGCTCGTCGGACCGCCAAATCTCCAGCAGTTGCATGTTGCTGCGATCCAGCAGGACCAGAAGCACATCATCAAAGAGATCGCCGCATTTGATCGACGGGCAACGGCCACGATAGGGATCGGCCGGGTCGACCGCACGCCCCTTGATCTGCACCCGGCGGACAACTCCATCGTCTCGATAAAGCGCATCATATCCAGCCGTTCGTGGCGGCGCGAGTTCCAGCCCCAACGTCTCCGCAGCCGCCAGTTCGGCGATCTCACCCGTCATGCCAAGCGGTTTTCCGGTGACTGCATAATAGCGGGCAGCCAGATTCTGCGCTTCCTTGAGTAACAGGCCGATCTGTTCCGGATCTGTCGCACCGACGTCAACCGATGCCAATATCGGCTCGGCAACCACAATTTGATGCATGTCCTCGCTCGCCTTATCGGGACTTTGGAAGACGCCCAACAAAGCTACATACCGGCGGATAGCCGATAGACTGTCGCGCCGGTTGCGTTCGCTGCCAAAGGCACCAGCAGGAAGCCTCTCCAAATGACCGACAAGGGCATCGCGACCATCTTTGCGCCAGACCTTGTCGATGTCCCCGACAAGGGCGTCCGCGCGGCGCAAATATGAGACATAACTCCGCGCCGAATCCGGTGTTCCTCCGGCGCGGATATACGTTTCAACAAAGATGTTCCGGCGAAAGCCCATCCACCAATCAAGCCAGCAACTGCTCCTCCGCAATCCGCGCCTTCCAGATCGCGGGCGCCAGCTTGTGGACATTATTGCCCTCGGCATCGACCGCCACCGTCACCGGCATGTCCTGCACGTCGAACTCGTAGATCGCCTCCATGCCCAGATCCTCGAAGCCGACGACCTTCGCGCCCTTGATCGCGCGGGCGACCAGATAGGCCGCGCCGCCGACCGCCATCAGATAGGCGCTCTTGTGGTTGGCGATGCTCTGCGTGGCGGCCGGGCCGCGCTCCGCCTTGCCGACGCAGGCCAGCAGGCCCTGTTCCAGCATCATGTCCATGAAACTGTCCATGCGGGTCGCAGTGGTCGGGCCAGCTGGGCCGACGATTTCGTCGCGGACCGGATCGACCGGGCCGACATAGTAGATCACCCGGCCCTTGAACTCGACCGGCAATTGCTCGCCCTTGGCCAGCATGTCCTCGATCCGCTTGTGCGCGGCGTCGCGGCCGGTCAGCATCTTGCCGTTCAGCAACAGGCGGTCGCCATGCTTCCAGCCCTGCACGATTTCGGGCGTCAGCGTGTTGAGGTCGACATGGATCGCCTCCTTGCTGGGCTTCCAGTCGACAGCGGGCCAGTCGGACAGCTTGGGCGCCTCCAGATAGGCGGGACCAGCACCGTCGAGCGAGAAATGCGCGTGGCGGGTGGCGGCGCAATTGGGGATCATCGCAACCGGCTTGCCCGCCGCATGGCAGGGATAGTCGAGGATCTTGACGTCGAGGATGGTGGCGAGACCGCCCAGACCCTGCGCGCCGACGCCCAGCGCGTTGACCTTGTCGAAAATCTCGATGCGCATCGCCTCGATATCGGTCTGCGCGCCCCGCTCCTTGAGTTGCGCCATGTCGATCTGGCCCATCAGCGATTCCTTGGCGAGCGCGACCGCCTTTTCCGCGGTGCCGCCAATGCCGATGCCCAACATGCCGGGCGGGCACCAGCCAGCGCCCATCTGCGGGATCATCTCCAGCACCCAGTCGACGATATTGTCGCTAGGGTTCATCATCTTGAACTTGGACTTGTTCTCCGACCCGCCACCCTTGGCCGCGACGTCGACATGGACGTGATGGCCCGGCACCATGTCCACGGTCAGCACGCAAGGCGTATTGTCCTTGGTGTTGCGGCGGGTAAAGGCCGGGTCAGCCAGGACGGAGGCGCGCAGGCGGTTCTCGGGGTTCAGGTAAGCGCGGCGCACACCCTCATCGACGACGTCCTGCAAAGAGCGCGACGTGTCGTCCAGCACGCAGTCCATGCCCCATTTGACGAACACATTGACGATGCCGGTGTCCTGACAGATCGGGCGATGCCCCTCCGCGCACATGCGGCTGTTGGTCAGGATCTGCGCGATGGCGTCCTTCGCGGCCGGGCCCTGCTCTACCTCATAGGCGTCGCCCAGCGCGCGGATATAGTCCATCGGATGATAGTAGCTGATATATTGAAGCGCATCGGCCACGCTCTCGATCAGGTCGGCCGTCTTGATGATGGTTGCCATGGGTTTGCCTTTTTTGCCCGGTTCCGCGTTTGCGAAAACGGCTAATGAAAAATGGCAGCTAAGTCCATATCATCCGGGCTTGCGGGCGAGCGTGCGGCGCATGATAACGTGGCAATCGATCGCTGGGGGAAACACAAATGTTCTTCGTGCTGCGCCTGATCCTCGTCGGCCTGTTCTTCGGCTGGCTTGCGCGCTGGTTCTATCCGGGCACCGTGGCGATGGGCTGGATCGCGACGATCCTGCTCGGCCTTGGCGGCTCGCTGGCGGGCGGGTTCCTCGGCAAGATATTGAGCGGTCGCACACGTCCGGCGGAACCGGCGGGGTGCCTTGGCTCCGTGCTCGGCGCGATGCTGCTGATCTTCCTCGGGCGGCTATTCAACCTGCTCTGACAGCTCCAACGGGGTGTGGGAGGCAAGGAGCGCCTTCTCCGACCCCGTACTCACCACTTGCGCCGCGACGAGATCGCCGATCACGTTGACCGTGGTCCGGCACATGTCGAGGAAGCGGTCCACGCCCAGCACCAGCCCGATCCCCTCCGGCGGCACGCCCAGCGAGCCGAGGATCAGCGCGATTACCGGGAGGGTCGCCGCCGGTATACCAGCCGTGCCGATACCGCCCAGCACGCAGATCACCATCACGCCCAACTGCTGCCCCAGCGTCAGGTCGACGCCGAAGAATTGCGCGAGAAACAGCACGGTCACGCCCTCGAACATGGCCGAGCCATTCTGGTTTGCGGTGGCGCCGATGGTCAGGACGAAGCGCGCGACGGCATCGGGCAGCTTCAACTGCTCCCGCGCGGCACGGATGGAGGTGGGCAGCGTAGCGTTGGACGATGCCGTTGCAAAGGCCATCACCATCGGCTCCTTCACCTGCGCGTAGAATTCGAGCGGGCTTTTCTTGCCCAGCGTCTTCAGCAGGATGGGGAAGGTCACGAACATCTGCACGCCCAGCGCCAGCACGACGACGCCGACATAGGAGAATAGGCGGAAGATCAGGTCCCAACCGAACTGCGCGGCCAGGTTGAACATGAAACAGAAGATGGCGATGGGCGCGAGTTTGATGACGAGGCCGATCAGGCGCATCGCGATCTCGAATATGCCTTCGATGGTCGAGCGCAGCGCGACCGTCTTTTCCTCGGGCACGAGGATGAAGCCGATGCCGAACATCAGCGCGAAGAACATGACGGCAAGTATATCGTTGGCGCCCATGGCCGCGACGATATTGGTCGGCACGACGGAGATGAGCTGGTCTATAGCGCTCTTCTGCTCGCCGACATTGGCCGTGATCGACTTGGCCCCCGCCGCCGACTGGGACAGCATGGCCTGCGCCACCGCCGGATCGACGCCAGCGCCGGGACGGATCAGGTTGACGATCAGCAGGCTGATCGCAACCGCGAGGATCGAGACGCCGATGGTATAGGCCAGAGTGCGCAGGCCCACGACCTTGAGCGTGCTCATCTCCCGCATGTCCGCCACGCCGATGATGAGCGCGGAGACCAGCAGCGGGATCACCAGCATGAACAACAGACGCAGGAAGATCTGGCCGATGGGACCGGTGACGGTGCCGACCACCCAATCCACCCAGGCGGCATCGCGCGCGACGGTATAGGCGATCAGGCCGAGGATCAGGCCGCCCAGAAAGCCGCCCAGCATCCACCATTGCAGGGTGGTGCCTTCGCCCTTTTCCGTGCCTTTGTCCGCCGCAGATGCCGTCATGCGTTCACGCCCCCTAAGTGCCGGTCAGGGCGGGACCATGCCACGGAAATGCAGGGCGCGACATACGCAATCTGGGCGTGCGCTCATGAGGAGGCCGGGCCCTCCGCGTGGGAAGGCCCGGCCCGCTTATTCGTAAAAGTGGCGGGTCAGAAGCCGCCGCTGGTCGCCGATCCGGTTACGCCGGTCGTCGCGCCACCGGGCGAGACGGTCGTCGTTGCCGACCCGCCGACACTGCCCGGGGTGCCATAGGGGGAGCGTTCCGCGCCGCCCGTGACCGATCCACTGGCGTTGGCGCCCACGCCGCTGCTGCCGACACTACCGGTCGCCGATCCGTTGGCCGCGCCTGCGCCGGCAATGGGATCGACCGCACGGCGTGCCTCCGTGCGGGATTCGCGCGCCTTGTCGCGTGCTTCGCGATCGGTGCGGCGAGCCGTGTCCGCCGTCTGCGACGCCGTGGATGCGGCCCGGTCATTGGTCGCGCCGAGCGTCGAATCGACGCGACCGACACCGCGATCCACCGTCGAGCCGACCGGCGCTTGGGCCGATCCGCTCAGCGTGCCGCCGACGCCGCCATGGGTGCTACCAACGGTGCCGTTGACCGCTCCGCCCGCCACGCCGCCAACTTGCGCCTGGGCCGCGAAGGGGAGCGCCAGCGCGGACAGCGCAGCGATGACGGGAAGTTTCGAAAGGAATTTGGACATAACCACTCCTGGTTCTATTCTCGATTGTGGGGGATGAAGCCCCGAGCCGGGAGTGAAGTTCCACCAATGCGCCAGTCCGTTGCACAGGTGCGCGCAATGGGCGGCAAGTCGGCCGGCATTATCGAGAAAGGCATATATGGCCCATTTCATCCTCACCTACCGCATCGCGGACGATTATGCGGAACGGCGGACGGCCTATCGGCAAGCGCACTTGGCCTATGCCTGGGCAGCGGCCGAACGCGGCGAACTGCTGCTGGGCGGCGCCGTGGGCGATCCGCCCTCAGGTGCGATGCTGCTGTTCACCGACGGTCAGGCGGCCGAAGAGTTCGCGCGCGCCGACCCCTATGTGGCGGCGGGGATCGTGACCGGCTGGGAGGTGAAACCGTGGATTACGGTCGTGGGAGAGGACGCGGCAAACCCAGTGCAGTAAGATCGGCCCAGAAATTCGTGGCGAAGGCCCTCAGCCACGCTCCCCGCATTGTGCGCGGTCGAGCAGATACTGGTCGGCCAACACCAGCGCCATCATGGCTTCCACCACCGGGACGCCGCGAATGCCGACGCACGGGTCGTGGCGGCCCTTAGTCACGATTTCCGCTGCCGCCCCGTCGCGCGTTACCGTATCGACGGGGATGAGGATGGAACTGGTCGGTTTGAAGGCCACCCGCACATGGATCGGCTGGCCGTTGGAGATGCCGCCCAATATGCCGCCCGCGTGATTGGCCATGATGCGCGGCCCGCTGTTCGAGCCGGGAGGGCCTGGACGGATGGGGTCGGCATTATCCTCGCCGCGCGCGGCGGCGGCGGAGAAACCGTCGCCGATCTCGATACCCTTGACCGCATTGATGCTCATCATCGCGGAGGCGAGTTCGCTGTCCAGCTTGGCATAGAGCGGCGCGCCCCAACCTGCCGGAACGCCGGTGGCCTCGCACTCCACCACCGCGCCGACGGAGGAACCCGCCTTGCGCACCGAGTCCACCAGCTTTTCCCAGCGTTCGGCCGCATAGGGGTCCGGGCAGAAGAAAGGGTTGCGGTCGATCTCGTCCGCGTCGAAATGCGCTGGGTCGATAGCGTCGCCACCAATGGCACTGACCCAGCCGCGGATCGACACGCCGGGGATCACCGCCCGCGCCACCGCGCCCGCCGCCACCCGGCTCGCCGTTTCGCGTGCGGAGGATCGCCCGCCACCGCGATAGTCGCGAAAACCGTATTTCACATCGTAAACCTGATCGGCATGGCCGGGGCGGTAAGCGACTGCGACCTCCGAATAATCCTTCGACCGCTGGTCCACATTCTCGATCATCAGGCTGATCGGCGTGCCCGTCGTCTTGCCTTCGAACACACCCGA
>JBEVNC010000164.1:0-5396 GCA_040508315.1 Sphingobium sp. | reverse complement strand
GCCGGGTCGGACGTGCTGGCCGATTCGCCGTGGATCGGGCGGCGCATCGACAGCCTGGCGCGCGCCCAATATGTGACGCCGGTCCAGTTGCAGGAGATGCTGGACGGCCCGCGCGGCGACCTGCTCCCGCCCCATGTCCGCAATGCCGAGGCGCTGATCGCGGCCATGCGCAAACTTGCCGCACTGGATGCCGGGCGGCCGCAATTTCTGCTCCATGGCGACAGTCATGCGGGCAATGCCTATCGCACCGCACAGGGTCCGGGCCTGATCGACTGGCAGTTGCTGCAACGCGGCGGCTGGGCGCTGGATGCCGCCTATCATATCTGCGCCGTCCTGCCCGTCGATCTTGCGGAGCGGGAGGAGCGCAATCTGCTGGGCCATTATCTGGAGACGATGCGCGGCCATGGCCTGACCATGCCGGACGATGAGGCGGCCTGGCTGCTCTATCGGCAGGCGGCGGTCTACGGCTATTATCTTTGGGCGATCACCAGGCGCGTCGACCCTGCGATCATCAATGTCTTCGTGCCCCGGCTAGGCCTCGCCGTCGCGCGGCATGACAGTTTTGCGTTGCTGGACGCGGCATGAGCTGGATCGTCGCCAGCATGGCGTCCCATATCGGCCAGTCGGCAGGCAGCGCGGTCACCTGAAACCAGACGAAGAAAGGACCAAGCCGTCATGGAGAATGTCATCGTCGCGCCGGAAACCCGCGGTCTGGACGGTTTCGTCGCGCAGATCCTGCCATGGTTGCAGGCGCGCATGCCGCAGGCGCAAGGGCTGCGCATCGACAACCCGACCTATCCCTTCGGCGCGGGACAGAGCCACGAGACCATCCTGTTCGACGCAAGCTGGACGGAACGCGGCGAGCGCATCACCCAAGGCTGGGTCGCGCGCATCAAGCCCACCCGCCACACCGTCTATCCCGACGATCTGTTCGAGGAGCAGGTGCAGGTCATGCAGGCGCTGCACGCCCATGGCCTGCGCGTCGCGAAAGTGCTGTGGCTGGAGACCGATCCGGCGATATTGGGGGCGCCATTCTTCGTCATGGAGCGGTTGACCGGGCGGGTGGCGGTCAGCGTCCCGCCCTATGCGGTGCAGGGCTGGGTCGCCGACGCAACGCCTGCGCAGCGCCGCACGCTGTGGGAGAATGGCGTTCGCCACCTCGCCTCCATCCAGAGCGTGCCGCTAGCCGATGTGCAGTTCCTGCATGGGCCGGAAGGCGCCTATGATGGGCTGGCGCAGGAATGGGCCAAGTTCATGAATTTCGTGGACTGGGTGACGAAGGATCGCCCCTCCCCCGCCATGGCGGGGGCGGTCGCGCGGCTGAAGGCGCATTGGCCCGGCAACCAGCCCGCGGGATTAGTGTGGGGCGACGCGCGGATCGGCAATATGATGATCGACGAGAATTTCGACGTGATCGCGATCATGGATTGGGAGCAGCCGTCCCTCGGCGGCGCGCTTCACGATCTGGGCTGGTGGCTGAACCTGTCGGAGACGATGCACGGCACGAAAAGCGGCCGTCCTCCGCTGGAGGGCATGGGCACGCGTGAGGAGACCATCGCGCTGTGGGAGGAACTGACCGGCATTAGTGCGCAGGACATCGAATGGTATGAGGATTTCACGCTGCTCAAGAAAGCGTGCCTTGGCCTGCGCATCGCCGACCTCAAAGGGCTGGAGCGGCCGGATGAGACGGTGCTGGCCGGGCGGTTGAAGGGGTGGCTGGCGGATTAAGCCTTATCCCGTTCGCCCTGAGCGAAGTCGAAGGGGCCTGCCGAGCGGAGCCGAGGCATTTCTCGCTCCGCTCGAAAGGAGGCTTCGACTTCGCTCAGCCCGAACAGATAATTGAACTGGACGGAAAAATCCGCCCGATGTCGCCACCGGACGGATCCTCTCCCTACTTGATCGGGTCGTTATTGGGCGGTGATTAGGTTTTTATGTCCCGCCATGCGCCAACGCGGCGAGCAATAGCAGCGCCACGATGTTCGTGATCTTGATCATCGGATTCACCGCAGGGCCTGCGGTGTCCTTATAGGGATCGCCCACCGTGTCGCCGGTGATCGCCGCCTTGTGCGCGTCCGATCCCTTGCCGCCATGGTGGCCATCCTCGATATATTTCTTGGCATTGTCCCACGCGCCGCCGCCCGAAGTCATGGAGATGGCGACGAACAGGCCCGACACGATGACGCCCAGCAACATGGAGCCCAGGGCCGCGAAGCCCTGCGCTTGCCCCGCCACCGCCGTCACGATGAAATAGACGATGATGGGCGAGAGGACGGGGAGCAGCGAAGGGATGATCATCTCGCGGATCGCCGCCTTGGTGACGATGTCAACGGTGCGGGCATAATCGGGCTTGGACGTGCCGAGCATGATGCCCGGATTGGTGCGGAACTGATCGCGCACATCTTCCACCACCGCGCCCGCCGCGCGGCCGACCGCCGTCATGCCGAACGCGCCGAAGAGATACGGCAGCAGTGCGCCGAGCAGCAGGCCGACGATGACGAACGGGTTGCTCAGCGAGAAATCGACCTCCAGTTGCGGGAAATATTCCTTGAGGTCGGTGGTGTAGGCGCCGAACAGCACCAGTGCGGCCAGCGCGGCGGAGCCGATGGCATAGCCCTTCGTCACCGCCTTGGTCGTATTGCCCACCGCATCGAGCGCGTCGGTGCGGGTGCGGACATCCTCGTCCATCCCCGCCATTTCCGCAATGCCGCCCGCATTGTCCGTCACCGGGCCATAAGCATCGAGCGCCACGACCATGCCCGCGACCGACAGCAGCGAGGTTGCCGCGAAGGCGACACCGATGATGCCGGCGATCTGGAAGGTCGCGACCACGGCGACGACGATCACCAGCGTCGGCAGCGCGGTGGATTCCAGGCTGATGGCGAGGCCCTGGATGACATTGGTCCCATGGCCGGTGACGCTCGCCTTCGCGATGGATTTCACCGGGCGATAGTTGGTGCCGGTATAATATTCGGTGATCCACACCAGAAGGCCAGTGACGGCCAGGCCGATGACCATGCACCAGAACAGCGCCATGCCGGTATAGCCGCCGGTCCCGTCGAGATTGGCGCCGATCACCCGGCCCATGTCGCCGAAGGTCTGCCACGTCACATAATATATGCCCGCGACCGACAGCAGCACCGTGGTCCAGAACCCCTTGTACAGTGCACCCATGATGTTGTTGGACGACCCCAGCCGCACGAAGAAAGTGCCGACAATCGAGGTGATGATGCAGATCCCGCCCACGACGAGCGGCAGGGACATGAGCAGCATCAGTTCGGCGGAGCTTGCCTCCACCAGCAGCGCGATGGAGACCATGGTGAGGCCGATGGTGACCACATAGGTCTCGAACAGGTCGGCCGCCATGCCAGCGCAGTCGCCGACATTATCGCCCACATTGTCCGCGATGACGGCGGGATTGCGCGGGTCGTCCTCCGGTATGCCCGCCTCCACCTTGCCGACGAGATCCGCGCCGACATCCGCCGCCTTGGTGAAGATGCCGCCGCCCAGCCGCGCGAAGATGGAGATGAGCGATGCGCCGAACGCCAGCGCGGTGAGCGCCGCGATGATGCGCCGGTCGTCGGGCAGAAGATTGGCCGGGCCGGTCAGATACCAGAACAGCCCGGCGATGGAGAGGAGGCCGAGGCCAGCCACCAGCATGCCGGTGATCGCGCCCGACCGGAAAGCGAGCGTGAGGCCCGCCTGCAGACTGCTGCGCGCAGCTTCCGCCGTGCGGACATTGGCGCGAACCGACACATACATGCCCGCATAGCCCGCCGCGCCCGACAGGATCGCACCGATGAGGAAGGAGATGGTGGACAGCAGGCCCAGCGTCGCGAACAGGATCACCGCGACGACGATGCCGACTATGGCGATGGCGCGATATTGCCGCCCGAGATAGGCGTTAGCGCCTTCCTGAATGGCGGCGGCGATTTCCTGCATCTTGGCATTGCCGGGCGATGCGCCCAGCACCTGACGGCTCGTGACAAGGCCGTAGAGTACGGCAAGCACGCCGCATCCCATGGCGATCAACACCAGGTTCATGGCTCTCTCTCCCCCATAATTTTGTTCCACGCGGCGTCATGGGATACGGCTCGCGCAGTGGGCGGGAGATTATCGGAGGGTGGCTAGGCGTCAAGTTGTTTTGGGAGGGGCGAGATTCCGTATATCCTCCTCCCATAGGCGGGAAGGGTATTCCCTCTTATCCCCCTCCCGCAAGCGGGAGGGGTCAGGGGTGGGCAAGCGACCGCAAGGTCGCTGTTGCTCTCGGCGCTCAGCGCAGGCCCACCCCCAGCCCCTCCCGCATGCGGGAGGGGAGCAAAGCTAACCCAGCAGCACCGGCAGGGCCGACGCGCCGCGCTGTTCCAGCCCGCCGGTAATGATCGGCTCCGGCTGGTCCGGGTCCAGCCGCATATTCGGAAATTCGTCGAACAGGCGGTTGATCGTCACGCCCATCTCCGCCTGCGCCACAAACCTGCCCAGGCACATATGCGCGCCCATGCCGGTGCCCAGATGCTGCTGGAAGGGGCGGTGCAGATCGAAGACGTCGGGATTGTCCCAGCGGCGCGGATCGCGGTTGGCCGCGCCCAGACAGATGTCGAGGATCGCACCCTTGGGGACGGTCGTGCCGAAAAACTCGGTATCGTCGACCGCGACGCGCGTGAACATCGGATTGGTCGGGTTCCAGCGCAGCGATTCGTCGATGGCTGCGTCCACCAGCTTGCGCTCGGCGCGGGCGGCCTCCAGCTGGTCGCGATTGGTCAGCAGCCCGAACAGCGTGATACCGAGCTGCCGCCAGCTGGTGCCGCCGCCCGCCAGCAGGATGAGGCGCGCCAGGATCACCACCTCCCGGTCGGTCAGCTTGCGCCGCTCCTCGCCCGGTGGGTCGATCTCCGCCGCGAGCATCCAGGAGAGTATGTCCTCGCCCGGCTCGACGTGGCGCTTGGCGATCTGCTCCATCAGCAGGCGCTGCACGGTCGCATGCGCCTCCATCTGCGCGGCCGGTCCCTTGTTGCTGGCCGAGCTGTTGATGACGGCGTTGCGGAACATCAGCGCATCCTCGCCGCGCAGGCCGACCGCACGGGTGATGGTGTGGACGGGCACGCGCGCGCAAAGCTGGAGGTTCAGTTCCGCCTTGTCGCGGCCGTGCAGCGCCATGACGAGATCGTCCACCAGCGCGTCGATGAAATTCGCCCGCCACCATTTCTGGGCCTTGGGCTTGATGAACAGCGATTGCACCGATTTGCGGAAGGCGAAATGCTCGGGATTGTCCATTTCCAGGATGGACATGGTCTTCTCGTCATGGCCGGTGCTGCCCAGCCGATAGACATTGTTGGAGAAGTTCACATTGTCGCGAAACGCCGCCTCGCACGCCTCGAAGGTGAAGCAGGTATAGCCCT
>JBEVNC010000116.1:0-5456 GCA_040508315.1 Sphingobium sp. | reverse complement strand
CCGACCGACAGATCCTGGCTCCAGGTCATGCCCGCCGTCGCCGACTGCATCAGCCGCTCACCCGGCCCGAAGCGAATCCCGTCCACGAAGCGCCGCGCCAGAAAGGCCCGTACGGCCGATGGACCACCGATGGTCCGCAGCACCGAGTCATTCGCCGTATTGTCGCTCTGCGTCATCGCGCGGAACGACAGGTCGCCGACGGTGCTGGCATAGCCATTGCTGGTGACGAGCGAGGCGATGGGCTGGTTGAACAGCGTCAGATCGCCCGGCGTGATGACGACCGGCGTCTGCAGCGTCAGCTTGCCGCGATCCACCGCGTCGAGCATCGCCATCGACACCCACAGCTTCGACACGCTCTGCTGCGGGAAGCTGCTGGCGCCGTTATAGCTGACCGTCCAGCCCTGATCGACACTCTGCACGGCGATGCCGACCTGGCCATTGAACGACCGGCCAAGGGACTGCACGATATTGTCGAGCGCGGGCGGAGCGGGAGGGCGATAGGGCGCGGGCTCGCGGCCACCGAAAAAGAAGCCGGGAATGGTGGCGGTAGACGCAGCGTGGCTGCTCCCGGCAAAGGCCCGGTTGCGGTTTGGCGCGACGAAACTCGTGACCAGCAACGCGGTTCCCGCGGCCGCGACCACGACGCCGCCCTTCTTCCACCCGATCATTTGCCCGCCCGCCGCATGAAACTCCTCCAAGGCCGCCCACCGCAGCCATATCATATTTCAAACAAGGGATTAGCAAGCAGACATTATAGGAAAGATTAATGCGGCAAGGCGACTCATGCGTGCGGTGGGCCGTCGCAGCTTGCGGTAACGGATGGCGCTCGTTAGGGTTGAGTCTTCTCTGCCAAAAGAGTGGGCATGCTTTCGCAACGTACCCGATATACGATTCGCGCTCTCCAGCATCTGGCGCGACGCTATGGCGAAGGTCCGATCCATCTGGCCGAAATCGCGGAAGCGCAGAATATTCCAGGCAAATTCCTGACGGTCATCCTGTCGGAAATGTCGCGTGAAGGGCTGATAGCGACGCAGCGCGGCCGGGATGGCGGCTATTGGCTCGCCCTGCCGCCCGTGGACATCCGCTATGGCGACATATTGCGCATGACCAATGGCGCCTTGGCGTTGGTCCCGTGCGCCAGCCGCTACGCCCATGAAACCTGCAAGAATTGCGTGCCCGAGGAAAAATGCGAGCTTCGCCGCATCATGCTCAAGGTGCGCGACGAGACTGCCGCGATCCTCGACCGCATCACACTGGCCGACAGGTTCGAGCTTGACGAGATTCCTACATGACCATCGACCTGTACGGTATTCCCAATTGCGACACGGTGAAGAAGGCGCGAACCTGGCTCGATGCACAGGGCGTGGCCTTCACCTTCCACGACTATAAGAAGGAGGGCGTCGATGGGGCTGCCCTGCGCGGCTGGGTGTCGGAGGCCGGCTGGGAAAAGCTGCTGAACCGTGCAGGCACAACCTTCCGCAAGCTGCCCGAGGCGGATCGCGTCGACCTCGACGCCGAGAAGGCGATTGCGATCATGCTGGCCAATCCCTCCGTCATCAAGCGGCCGGTGGTGACCGGCGCCGGAGCGGTGATCGTGGGGTTCAAGCCTGCGGAGTGGGACGGGCGCTTCTAGGCCGTCCGCCGCATCTCAACGCCTGTCCACCAACCCATCCAGCATCATCGCCATCATGATCCGCGTCGATCCGATGGCGGTATCCAGCGCCGAGCCGAGCCCGTCTGCGCACGCGATGCAATTCGCCCGTGTCCGCGCACCGCTCATCAAGTCGAGCAGCAGCCGTTCGTCGTCGGATGGTAACGCAGCCCTGCTGACCGCGACCGCGCGGCCCAGCGCCGCCTCGTACAGCGCCATCAGGCTGTCCAGCACCGGCGCGAGCATGCCGCACCGGCGGAGCGACAATTCCGCGAACAGCGAGGGCTGAACCGCATCGCCATTGTCGCGCGCGACACGCCAGCGGCGCGATGCGCCGATGAGGATGGAGGCGAACAGCGCATTGGTCGAACCGGGCAAAGCGATGGCGGGCATGCGGCGTCTCCTTCTCCAGCGTCCGCCACATTCCCGTTGTTGCGAATCGTTCTCATCAATTAGCCGAACCTGTCGATTCGGACAAGTCGGCAATCATCCGATACGGAAATGCTTTACCCGGCCCGCGCATGGTAGCGGATACGGAAATCCGCCGCGAACATCGTCAGCCGGTCGGCCGTAATGGCATCGCGCAGGCCCTGCATCATCTCCTGATAGAAATGGAGATTATGCTGCGTCATCAACATCGCGCCCAGCATCTCGCCCGCCTTCACCAGATGATGGAGATAGGCGCGTGACCAGGTGGCGCAGACCGGGCAGCCGCAATCGGCGCTGATCGGCGCCAGATCCTCGGCATGTTTCGCATTGCGGATGTTGACCGGTCCATCCCAGGTGAAAGCCTGCCCATTGCGGCCCGAGCGGGTCGGCAGCACGCAATCGAACATGTCGATGCCGCGCTCCACCGCACCCACGATGTCGTCCGGCTTGCCCACGCCCATCAGATAGCGGGGCCGGTCGGCGGGCAGGTGATCGACGCAGTGATCGAGGCACTCGAACATCGCCTCCTGCCCCTCTCCCACCGCCAGCCCGCCGACCGCATAGCCATCGAAGCCTATATCCATCAGCGCATCGGACGATGCCTTGCGCAGATCGGGGAAGAGCGACCCCTGCTGGATGCCGAACAGGGCCGAGCGCTCCGCATGCTCCACTCCCGAATCGAACCCGTCGCGCGACCGCTTGGCCCAGCGCATAGACCGTTCCATGGACCGCGCGGCGGCGGTGTGGTCGGCCCCGTTCTTGGTGCATTCGTCGAAGGCCATCACGATGTCGGAGCCGAGCAGGCGCTGGATCTCCATCGACCGCTCCGGCGTCAGCATGTGACGCGATCCGTCGATATGGCTGGCGAAGGCGACCCCCTCCTCGCTCATCTTGGTCAGCGCCGACAGGCTCATCACCTGATAGCCGCCCGAATCGGTCAGGATCGGCCTGTCCCAGCCGCTCAACGCATGCAGCCCGCCCAGCCGGGCCATGCGCTCCGCACCGGGGCGCAGCATCAGATGATAGGTGTTGCCCAAGATGATGTCGGCGCCACTGGCGCGCACTTCCGCCGGGCGCATTGCCTTGACCGTGGCGGCGGTGCCCACGGGCATGAAGGCAGGCGTCCTGATCTCGCCGCGCCGCATGGCGACGGTGCCGGTGCGGCCCTTGGCCGATGTCGCGTGGACGGTGAAGCTGAAGCGGGGATGTGTCTCGGCCATGACCGCCCCTAGAAGAATTTGGAGGCCAGAAAAAGGCCGTCCGTACCGCGCGCATTCGGGAAAGACGGCGCGGGGCTGCGCCATCATCGCCATGCGCGACTACCCGCATGTCGCGGGCGACGACGATATGCTGCTCGGCGGCGCCGGTCTTGCCGTCGTCGTCTATCTGACGGATGGCGAGTTTCTCCGTCACATCGTCCTGTACAATGTCAACCGCTTCACCCTGTCGCGCATCATTCCCAATTTTATCGACGGGACCGGCCCGGTGGACTGGCCGTTGATCGCCCTGGGCATCGGCGGTTTCTTTGCAGTGCTGCTTCGCGGGCGAAAGAACCTGGGCAATCGCGACTCCGCTTCCCCTCCCACCATCGCCCGGCTCATGCTGATCCTTTTCGTCCTGCTGGCGACGCTCTCGCTCGTCACCAGCGCCAAATATGGATCGAGCAGCGCCTATTATATGCAGTGGGAGGCGGGGCTTTCCATCTTTGCCGGCATCGCCGTCGCGCGGTTGCTGGCATCCGCTGGCGAGAATGCGGCGCGAGGACGCAAGCGCCTGGCGATCGCCTTGTCGGCCATCCCGATCCTGCTAGGCCTGTGGGTCTCGGCGATACGCGGGCCGGACCATCTGGGGCAGCTCGAAATTTTCCGGCAGGATGGCGAGCAACTCGCGCCGATGCTCAAGGGCATTCATGGCCCCATATTGTCGACCGAAATGGCGCTGCTGCTGCGGACCGGCCACGACGTCGTGTGGGAACCATCGATCTTCAGCGAGCTTGCCCATGCCGGCCTGTGGGACGAGCGCATATTGGTCGCGAAAATCCGCAATCACGAGATCGCGGCGGTGCTGTCGGACGGCGAGCGCGGCTATCGTTGGTTCGACGACCAGTTCAATCCTGCCGTCATAGATGCAATGGACGAGGCGCTTCCTCGCAAGGTTCATGTCGGCTTGCGGGTACTCCATCTGCCCGCCGCCGGAACGGCACACGCGCCTCGGTCAGCCGGGCAGTAGCAAACTCGCATCGCCATAGCTGTAGAAGCGATACTCTTCGGCGATGGCATGGGCGTAGGCCGCCTGCATCGTCTCCAGCCCCATCATCGCGCTGACCAGCATGAAGAGGGTCGATTTAGGCAGATGGAAATTGGTCATCAGCGCATCGGTGCCGCGAAAGCGATAGCCGGGCGTGATGAAGATGCGCGTCTCGTCTGCGAAGGGTTGGATGAGGCCATCTTCGCCCGCCGCGCTTTCGAGGAGACGCAGGCTGGTGGTGCCGACCGCGATCAGGCGGCCACCCCTTGCGCGCACGGCATTCAGCCGACCGGCCGTAGCGGCGTCGATGCGGCCCCATTCGGCGTGCATCTTGTGTTCCACCGTATCGTCCGCCTTGACCGGCAGGAAGGTGCCAGCCCCGACATGCAGCGTGACCGTCTCATGGCCGACGCCCCGCTCGGCAAGCGCCGCCATGAGGCCCGGCGTGAAATGGAGCGCTGCTGTAGGCGCGGCGACGGCGCCCGGCTCAGCCGCGAACATGGTCTGATAATCCTCGCGGTCGGCCTCGTCCGTGGGACGCTTGCCAGCGATATACGGCGGCAAGGGCATGTGCCCCGCCCGCTCCAGCAGCAGTTCGACCGGCTCCTCGCCCGGAAAGTCGATGACGACGGCCCCGTCCTCGTCGCGGCCCAGCGCAATGGCGGTCACGCCATTGGCGAAGTCCAGCCGGTCGCCCTCCCGGACCCGCTTGGCATTGCGCACGAAGGCCGCCCAGCGGCGCGGGCCGAGACGGCGGTGCAGGGTCGCACCGATCCGGGCGTCGCCGCGCTTGCCCTCGAGTTGGGCCGGGATGACGCGGGTGTCGTTGAAGACCAGGCAGTCGCCCGGCTCGAGCAGGGAGGGCAGGTCGAGCACGCCCCGGTCCGCTAGCCCATCGGGCCCCACCACCAGCATCCGCGCCGAATCGCGCGGCCGCGCGGGCCGCAGCGCGATCCGCTCGGGCGGCAGGATGAAGTCGAAACTGTCTACACGCATGATGGGGATGGCCCTTATCCGCGCGGCGGCAGCGTGGGAAGGGTGAAGTCAGGTTTCGGCGGCGAGCAGCGCCGCAGGCCATCAATGGTTCACGCGGAGACGCAGAGGCGCGGAGAGACAACTCTGCGGCTCC
>JBEVNC010000018.1:0-3459 GCA_040508315.1 Sphingobium sp. | reverse complement strand
CCGCAGTCTGTGTTCTCGAACTGGCTGCACGCGGATTGATCGCCCTGGACGCGCCGATCGCTCACTATTGGCCGGAGTTCGCGCAGTACGGGAAGGGCGATGTGACCGTTGCGCAGGCCTTGGGGCACCGCGCCGGTGTCCCATTCATCGACGGAAAGATCGACTTCGCCGAATTGGGCGACGTCACCGAAATGGCCGCTCGACTTGCTGCGCAGGAGCCGATTTTCGAGCCGGGCAAGTATCATATCTATCACGCGGTTACGATCGGCTGGATCACAAGCGAGCTGGTCCACAGAGTGACGGGAAAGACGTTGGGCAGCTGGTTTGCGGAACAGATCGCCGCTCCGCTCGACCTGTCGATGTTTTTCGGTACGCCTGAGCGCGACCGTGGACGCGCAGCACGTCTGATCCACCGCGATCTGGAAGCCGCAAAAGCTCTCGAGGCGAGCCTGACGCCCGGCTCCCTCCCATGGAAGGCAATGACATTGAATGGTGCCCTTTCCTTCGCCAGTGACTGGGGGGCGCACAGCCTGGACGACCCCGCCGTGCAGGCGCTGGAACTTGCCGGCGCCGGACTGCTCGCGCACGCCCGTTCGCTGGCGACCTTCTACGCGGCTTGCCTTCACGAGGTCGACGGCGTGCGGCTGCTTTCGGATGCCGTGATCGCGGAAGGGATACGGCCAATTTCGGAGGGACCGCAATTCGGACTTGACGAAGATGGCCCGTCCTGGGGCGCAGGCGTCATGATCCCCTGGCGCGTCCAACCGATGCTGGGCGGATCAAGCTTCGGCCATGACGGCATGGGCGGCAGCCTGGCCTTTGCTTATCCCGAACGAAACGTTAGCTTCGCCTATGTCCGCAACGGCCATGTTGCCGGCGGAGTCCGAGACCCCGAGGTCTACGCCCTCGTGGACGCATTGTCCGCCATTCTTGAAAAGGTGACCTGACCGATGACCCTCGACCCTGTGCTCAGTGCGCTCCTGCAAAATGTTCCTCTCGAGGTTGACCTGCCGGTCGATTGGCCAGCCCAGCGCGCTGCAGCCGCATCCCTCCTGCCGCTCCTATTAGGGTCGGAACCAGCGACCGAGGTCGCTTCCGTTGACCCTGTGGAGATCGACGCAGCTGACGGTCCGGTCAGATTGCGGGTCTATCGCCCTACGGTCCCGACCTCCACGACCCTGCTCTACATTCATGGCGGAGGCTGGACGCACGGTGACCTGGACACCGTCGACCACACGATCCGTTATCTGTGTGAAGCCCTTCCGGCGGTGGTCGTCTCGGCAACATATCGTCTCGCGCCCGAACATCCGGCCCCAGCGGCTTTCGACGATAGCCTGGCCGCAGCGCATTGGACGATCGCCCACGCCGCGCAGCTTGGCGGCGATGATCGTCGCGTCGCCATCGCGGGCGATAGTGCCGGCGGCAACCTTGCCGCAGCGGTGGCGATCGCGCTTCGCGACGAAGCAAGGCAGCGCGGCGATTCTGCGGGGCATCCGCTCAAGGCGCAGCTTCTGTTGTATCCGGCAGTGGATTTGCGGCCCGAGTCCTGGAGCCTTCCGTCCCGCGTGGCGGACGCAGACCCCGGCTTGCGTATCGCGGCCATGCGCGCCACCGTCGAGGCCTATCTCGCCGAAAGCGATCCGTCCGACTGGCGGCTTTCTCCCTTGGCGCATGATGATCTTTCCGACTTGCCAGCCGCGCTGGTTGTCGTGCTCAGCGTCGATCCAGTCAGGGACGAAGCGATCGCCTATGCGCAGAAGCTGCAGGAAGCGGGCGGCGAAGCCGAGGTGATGGAGTTCTCCAATCTAACGCACGGGTTCACGCATCTCCGTCGAATCGTGCCGGCCGCCGCAGAGGCCGGCGATCAGGTCGTTGCTCGGTTCCAGAAGCTGCTTGGCGTGGGGTAATGATCCTGGCGTCGAAACGAGTTGCCATGAGCCGCGCCTTCGGCTTTTGATCGAACGTGGCAAAAAGCGATCGATCGGCAAGAAATCCTGATGGAGGCAGTGGCCCAGCGGCATGGCCTGGGAAAGGCGCGCAGCCGCCGCGGACGTTGCAGGCGATGGCAAAGCTGGCCGGCGTGTCGACGGCAACGGTGTCTCGCGCGCTAGCGAACAGCGAGCTGATATCGGCGGCGACGCGGCAGCGCATCCAGGAACTGGCGCGTCAGGCCGGTTTCACCGTGAACCCGGCTGCGCGCATGCTACGTACGCGCCAGTCGCACACGATTGCGCTCATATTGCCGCTTGGACATGAAAAGGGGCAGCATCTCAGCGATCCATTCTTCATGGCGATGCTCGCCTACCTGGCCGACGCGGTCTCGCAGCGCGGCTACGACCTTTTGCTCAAGCGCATCGAACCGCATCAGGACAGCTGGCTCCGCAAGATAATAGATTCCAGCCGTGTCGACGGTGTGCTCGTAATCGGTCAGTCCGACCAAGCGGCGGTTCTTCAGGAGGTGGGCGGCAGCTATGAACCCATGGTTGTATGGGGGCAGTGGGCCCCCGGCCAGAGCTATGTCTCGGTGGGCGCAGACAATGTCAGTGGCGGTCGTCTGGCTGCGGAGCATCTGCTCAGCCGGGGACGGCGCACGCTCGGCTTTCTCGGCAACACCGATGTGCCCGAGTTCGCCGCACGGTACGAGGGCTTCAGGACGATGCTGCCGCCTGAAGCCTATGACGCTCATGTCCTGGTTCCGGCCCACCTGACCTCGCAGGACGCCTTTGCGGCCGCTCAGCAGCTGTTTCGCGATCATCCCCACATAGATGGTGTTTTTGCGGCGTCCGATGTCGTCGCCATGAGCGTCATTCGGGCGGCGGTCACCATGGGTCGGGCGGTGCCCGAGGACTTGTCCGTGATAGGCTTTGACGACGTCCCGCTCGCGGCGCAGAGCAATCCTCCCCTCACGACGATCCGCCAGGATCTCGAACATGGGTCCATGTTGATGTGCGAACTCCTCTTCAACCGCATGAAGGGCGAGTCCTGCACATCCGTGCGGCTTCCGCCCGAGCTTGTGGTTAGGAGTTCGACCTAGCCGCCCTTTCTGCGGCGCGTTGGGCGAGCAGCAGAGCGCCTTCCAAGCCCGCGACAGATCCCAGGCGAGGCTGCTCGATCGTGGTGCGATTGCCGCCGCTCGACATCAGATAGTCGCCGGCAAGACGCCGCGCCTCAGTCCGTACGCGGTCGATCAGGCCAGGGGTGGCCATTACTCCCCCGCCGAATACGATGCATCGTGGCGACAGCAGGGCAAGAATGGTGGACGCAAGATGGCCCAGATACCAGGCGATGATCTCGTGAGCGGGGTGCCCTTCAGGAAGGTCGGACAGTGGCGCGCCCCACCGCGCCATGATCGCGGGGCCGCTGGCCAGGCCTTCGACGCATGAACCGTGATAGGGGCAGCAGCCTGCGTAATCAGTGTCAAGTGGATGACGCGGGGGGAGCAGATGCCCCATTTCCGGG
>JBEVNC010000016.1:0-27573 GCA_040508315.1 Sphingobium sp. | reverse complement strand
GAATAGACCGCCATTGCGCCGCGCCGCCCTCGCTCGGGCGGCGCGTTCCTATCCACCGGTTCCCGCTGGTGATTAAATTCTTCCGACGATATTGCGGCATCCAATGACATCATCGTGTCGGCGCCCCCGTGACGAGCGTGCGCAGGATGTGCCGTTCTCCATCGTTGCGCTCAGCGCCGAGACGCTGAAACGCAAGTCCATCGCCCAGCTCTCGCAGCTCCAGTTCGCCGTGCCCAATCTCCAGATCGGCAATTTCAGCACCACCTGCGGCTGTCAGGCGTGTCCATCGCGCTGCGCGGACTGCGATCTGCCGCGGTGACGACTTATATGGCCGAAATTCCGCGCCAGACGCTGGGCATCTCCGACAGCTTCTGCGATCTGGGGTCGGTTCAGGCGCGCAAGGGGCCGCAGGGGGCGACAATCAGGGCGCAGCTGCCTTTCCGCTCAGCACTGTTCCCTGCGGATGCAGCCGCGGCCAAATGACGGCGCGCGATACGAAGGCGGCTCAGCTCGCCTCCGTGTCGCGGCGTATCATGGTGGCGAGCCATTGGCGAAACCGCGCGACGGGCGGGCTGGTCCAGCGGTCGCTGCGGGCCACGAACCTGTAGGAGCCGAGCGCCACTCGCTCGAACCCCGGCAGCCCGCGCCCCAGCTCCATCAGCCGCCCGGACGCCAGGTCGTCGGCCACCAGGAAATGATTGGCGAGCGCGACGCCGCGTCCGCGCCGCGCCGCCTCTATGGTCAGATGGCCGTGCCAGAAGCGCGGACCGTTCAGATCCTCGTCTGCCGTCGCGACGCCGCGGGCATCGAACCATGCGCGCCAGTTGCCGAAATCCTCCTCATGCAGCTTCGACATGGGGAGGAGGTCGTCGGGCCGCTGGATTGCTGCCAGCTTTGCCGCATAGTCGGGACTGGCGACCGGGAAGACCGGCGGCTGCGCCAGGTCGACCGAGCGCAGCAGGGGCAACGGCACCTCGCTGGGCAGCGCATAGTGCGGCTGGTAGCCGATATAGACGTCCGCCTCATGCCGGGCGAAATCGGGCGCGGCCTCGGTCGGGTGCAGATCCGCCTGAACGGTGGGGTTCGCCTGCTCGAACGTGCCGAGGCGGCTCAGCAGCCACTGATAGGCGAAGCCGGGCACGCAGGCGATGCGCAGGCTATGGTCGTCGGCGAGCTTGACGAGGTCGGCGGTGGCGGACGCGATGGTGTCGATGGCGGCGGCGATCTGCTGGTGATAGCGCAGCCCTTCCTCGGTCGGCAGGCGGCTGCCCTGGGTGCGGTCGATCAGGCTCATCGCGGTCCACGCCTCCAGGCTGCGCAGATGACGGCTGACTGCGGCATGATCGATGTCCAGCGCCTGCGCGGCGCGCCTGATGCCGCCCAACCGGACGACGGCGTCAAAAGCTCTGAGCGCCGCAAACGGTGGCAGTTGATTGCGCGCCGGCGGTCGGGAGATGGGTCGTCTGACATCCATGGCTTGCTTCCCCGTCGTAAAAGGGCGTGCTCTCCGGCAAACGACCGTCGTTTCGCGCGGCCGATGGCGGAAGGCTATGGTAATCGCTTCGGCGATGTAAAGGACGGTGCGTCCAAAAACGCTGCCATTGGTCGCGTTGTCATGAAGGTAGCCGACAATGCCGGGCATGTCGGCTGAATGGCACCCGCAGCGTTATTTTATGGAGCGGGCGATCCGCACGGGAACGGCCGATCCGAGCCGGCGTTGGATCGGCAAAGAAGCGGGGGCGTGGCCTTCGCGTAAAAATGGAGAGGGGACGGTCCATGCGCCATGGATGCAGCCTTGCCCTGGCGTCGCTATTGGCCCTGACGGCATGCGGCGGCGACAGTGATTCCACGCCGCCGCTGACGGGGACGCCGACCCCGACGCCCACGCCAACGCCCACCCCGACACCGCCGACGACCCCTCCAACGACGATGGTGCGATCCACGGCCATCGCAACGCTCGAAAACCCCTGGGCGATGGTGGCGCTGCCGGACGGGCGGCTGCTGGTGACGGAGCGCGCCGGGACGTTGCGGCTGGTCACGACGGCGGGTGCGGTGACGACCGTGACCGGTGCGCCGAGTGTCGTATCCGCGGGGCAGGGCGGGTTGCTCGACGTGGCGCTCGACCCCGATTTCGCGACCAACAGGCGTATCTATCTCAGCTTTGCCGAAGGCGGGACCGGCGGTAGCGGGCTGGCGGTGGCGCGCGCCGCGCTCAGCGACGATGCGGGCACGCTGACCGGCCTCAGCGTCATCTGGCGGCAGGCGCCCAAGGTGACGGACGACCGCCATTATAGCGGGCGGATGGCCTTCGCGCCGGACAAGACGCTCTACATCACCGCGGGCGAGCGGCATCAGGGCGCGCCTGCGCAGGATCTGGCCGTGACGCTGGGCAAGATCGTGCGGATCAACCGCGACGGGTCGATCCCGTCGGACAATCCCTTTGTCGGCCGGACGGGCGCGCGGTCGGAAATCTGGTCGCTCGGCCACCGCAATCCCTATGGATTGGTGTTCGCGCCCGATGGCCGCCTGTTCGAGAGCGAGATGGGGCCGGAGGGCGGCGACGAGTTCAACCTGATAGCGCCCGGCGGCAATTATGGCTGGCGGGTGGTGTCGGAGGGCAATGACGGCGAAGTGCTGCCGCGCCATTCGACCCGGCCGGACTTCGCCGCCCCGCTGGTGACATGGACGCCGGTGATCGCGCCGGGCGGGATGATCCGCTATTCGGGGACGCGCTTCGTGGGATGGGATGGCGATTTCGTGCTGGCCGGGCTGGTGGCGCAGGGATTGGTCCGCGTGCGGGTCACCGGTTCGACGGCTGCCGAAGCGGGCCGCATTGCTCTCGGTGCGCGCATCCGCGAAGTCGAGCAGGCGCCGGACGGCACCATGCTCTTGCTGGAGGATGGCGCGACCGGCCGCCTGCTGCGCCTGGAGCCGATATGATCAGGCCGATCTGATCAGAGCGTGGGGCTGAGGCCCGCCGCTGCGTCGGGAACCGGGCCGTCATAGCCCAGTGCGAAGGTGTCTGCTGCCCGTGCAGGAAGACATCCGTGGTCAGCCCGGCGGGGGCGGGCCGGAAGCGGACATTTGAGAGCGTTTTGGTGTGGGCAGGACACCGGCCCCGCTGTCCGCTCGGTTGCCAAGCCGCACGCTCGCCTATAGCCTGCGCGCAGGAGAGAGACCCGTCAAAAGAGGGGGGAGGCCATGATAGCACAGATATCGGTCAGCGCGCAGGACGCCGCCGCCTATCGCCGCGACGGCGCGGTGGTGCTGCGCGGCATATTGGGGCCGCAGCAGCTCCGGCTGCTGGAGGACGGGATAGAGGAAGCCTATGCCAATCCCGGCAGCCGCTACTCGCGCGTGCGCAGCCCGGACGGGCAGGGCGAAACCTTCGTCGAGCAATATGTCAGCCAGCGCAGCCCTTCCCTCAAGGCGTTGATGGACAGCGGGCTGGTGGGGGAGATCGCCGCGCGCCTGATGGACACGCCGTCCGCCCAACTCATCCTAGATCAGCTTTTCTACAAGTCGCCGGGCGTGATCGTGCCGACGCCATGGCATCAGGATACGCCGTTCCTGCGCGTGCGCGGGCAGGACATGATCCGCGTCTGGATGCCCTGCGATTCCTCCCCGCCCGAACTGACCGTACAGGTCGTGCGCGGGTCGCACCGCTGGAACGTCGTCTACAATGCGCAGGGCGGCGAGGCGGAGAAGGTGACGAAGCCGGAGGTTCTGGGCGAATATAACCATGACGATCTGGGCGACGACCATCTGCCGCCGCCGCCGGACGTGGCGCGTTACCGCGACAGTTTCGACATAGTGCAGTGGGACGTGCAACCGGGCGACGTGCTGGTCTTTCAGGGCAATATGCTGCACGGAGCGCAGGGTCTACCCTGGTATGACAGGCCGCGCCGCGCCTTTGCCTCCATGTGGGGCGGGCCGGAGCTTCGCTATCATGCGCCGCGCGGCAAGGCCTTTCCGGCGCCGGGCAGTCTTGGCGGCGACGCCATGATCCCGCATGGCGCGCGAATCGGCGATCATGAGGACGCATTTCCGGTCGGCTGGCGCGCCCGCGCTTGACGATCCAACTTCCAGAGGACCAGCATGACGACCAGCTATCCCGTACCTGCCGAATGGGCTGCCCGCGCCACGATCACTACCGAGCGCTATGCGGAAATGTATGCGCGATCCGTTGCCGCTCCCGCGGGCTTCTGGGCGGAGGAGGCGAAGCGGCTGGACTGGATCACGCCGTTCACCAAGGTCAAGGAGACGAGCTTTCACGAGGCGGACTTCGGGATCAAATGGTTCGAGGACGGCGTGCTCAACGTCTCGGCCAATTGCCTGGACCGTCACCTGGCGGAACGCGGCGGAGAAACCGCGATCATCTGGGAAGGCGACGAGCCGGGCGAGACCCGCCGCTTCACCTATGCGCAGTTGCATGAGGAGGTCTGCCGCTTCGCCAATGCGCTAAAGGGGCAAGGCGTGCGCAAGGGCGACCGCGTGACCATCTACATGCCCAACATGCCCGAGGCGGCGATGGCGATGCTCGCCTGTACGCGCATCGGCGCGATTCATTCGGTGGTGTTCGGCGGTTTCTCGCCAGAGAGCCTCGCGGGCCGCATTCAGGACTGCGATTCGACGCTGGTCGTGACAGCGGACGAGGGCGTGCGCGGCGGCCGGAAGATTCCGCTCAAGACCAATGTCGATGCGGCGCTGAACCATTGCACCAGCGTCAAGTCGGTGATCGTGGTGGCGCGCACGAGCGGCGACGTGCCCATGGTGACTGGCCGCGACCACGCCTACGCGGATCTGCGCGCGGCGGCATCGACCGAATGCCTGCCCGAGCCGATGGGGGCGGAAGACCCGCTGTTCATCCTCTATACCTCCGGTTCGACGGGCAAGCCCAAGGGCGTGCTGCACACCACGGGCGGCTATCTGCTGTGGGTCGCGTCCACTTTCGACTATGTGTTCGACTATAAACCGGGCGAGATATTCTGGTGCACGGCCGATATTGGCTGGGTGACGGGGCATAGCTATCTGGTCTACGGGCCGCTCGCCAATGGCGGGACGACCGTGATGTTCGATGGCGTGCCCAACTATCCCGACCATGGCCGTTTCTGGGAGACGTGCGACCGGCTGGGCGTCAACATCTTCTACACCGCGCCGACCGCGCTGCGCGCGCTGATGCGGGAGGGCGATGCATGGGTGAAGAAATATAGCCGCGCCTCCATCCGCCTGCTGGGATCAGTGGGCGAGCCGATCAATCCCGAGGCATGGGAATGGTATTACCGCGTCGTCGGCGACGAACGTTGCCCCATTGTCGATACCTGGTGGCAGACGGAGACGGGCGGGGCGATGATCGCTCCGTTGCCCGGCGCGACGGCGCTGAAACCCGGCAGTGCGACCAAGCCGCTGTTCGGCGTGCAGTTGCAGCTGGTCGATGCGGAAGGCGGCGTGCTGGAGGGGGCGACGGACGGAAACCTGTGCATCACCGACAGCTGGCCGGGCCAGATGCGCGGCGTCTGGGGCGATCAGGAGCGGTTCTTCCAGACCTATTTCACCACCTATCCCGGCAAATATTTCACCGGCGACGGCTGCCGCCGCGATGAGGACGGCTATTATTGGATCACCGGACGGGTCGATGACGTCATCAACGTCTCGGGGCACCGCATGGGCACCGCCGAGGTCGAGAGCGCCCTCGTCGCCCATGCCAAGGTTGCCGAGGCCGCCGTCGTCGGCATGCCGCATGAGGTGAAGGGGCAGGGCATTTACGCATTCGTCACGCTGAACGCAGGCGAGCCGGACAGCGAGGAATTGCGGCAGGAATTGCGCAAATGGGTGCGGACCGAAATCGGCCCCATTGCCACCCCCGACGCCATCCAGTTCGCACCGGGCCTGCCCAAGACCCGCTCGGGCAAGATCATGCGCCGCATCCTGCGCAAGATCGCGGAGGGCGAGATCGGCGCGCTGGGCGACACATCGACACTGGCGGACCCCGGCGTGGTGGACAATCTGGTGGCGAACCGGGTGACTGCGGGGGCCTAAAGCGCCGAGGTGACAGTCGTCGTTCTCACGACGGCAGCAACGTGGTGGTCGTCTGGATCGTATCCATGCCGGGCAGCCAACCTTGTGTGTCGGAATAGAGCTGGAAGCCGTTGATGTACGACCATGCGCAACTCTGCACCCCGACCGACGCGAAGCCGGCGCTGACCCAGCCCATATATTTGCCCCGGTCCTGCGCAGTGATCTCCGGGATATAGCGAGTCCCATATTCGCCGAGGAAGGGTACGCGGCCGGTCCGCTTGATATAGGCGGAGACCATAGCGATCGCCTTGTCGATGGACTGGCGGTCATTTTCGGCGAGCGCGCGGCCGAGCGGATAGCGGATGGTCGTCCATGCCGCGCCCTGCTCGGTAAATTCACGCGGGTCGTAGAAGTGGAAGGTGGGGATGATGTTGCGGTCGTTGGCGGGAATGTCCAGCAGCGCCAGCGATTCGGGACCGGAGCCGCCATTGCCCGCGACGATGATCGGACGGGTCGGGTTGGTCTTGCGGATTTCGGCGATGGCGGGCGTGAATATCTCCCACACATTCACCTTCTTGTAGAGCTCCCAAAGCGGCTCGTTATGCAGTTCGAACCAGACGTTGGACCCGTCGTTGCGATAGGCCTCCGCCACTTGCCGCCAGATGGCGACGAAGCGGTCGCGATGGGCAAAGGGGTCCTTCTGCAACTGGTCATAGCTGTGCTGGTCGATGATGATGTTGAGGCCCGCGGCCTTGCCTGTGTCCACGACATGGCGCACGCGCGCCATGAACACCGGATCGATGGCATAGGGCGCGGCGGCATCGGCATGGGCGGCGAAGTTGACGGGCAGGCGCACCGTGTCGAATCCGGCGGCCCGGATCGTCGCGAAGTCGCTATCCTTGATCTTGCGTCCGGTGAAATCGGCTTCCTTGTCGCGTTCCAGCATGCCGCCCATGTTGATGCACTTGCCGACGGGGATCGGGTTGTTGGCAGTCGGACGGGCTGCTGGCGCAAGCGTATAACCAAAGGCGACCATTGGCGCTGGCGCCTCAATGACCGGGACGGCGACAGGCGCGACTGCGACTGGATCGGCGGAACCCGTCGATATCGGGGTCGCGATGGTCACGGGCTGCGTACCGGGCGAAACACTATCCCCGCCGCCACCGCAAGCGGTGAGGGCAAGCACGGCAACGGACATCGACGCGAAACGCGCACGCATAGCTATTGATTCCAGTCGTCTAAGGGGCGACCGGGGCTGCGCGCCAGCCGGTCCTTCTGGAACTCAGCTATGGACGGGCGTGGTTAATAATCGGTTGAGCAAGGCCGGTGCCCTGCAGCCTTTGCGACGAGCGGATGCGGCGTGTGGTGGAAGCATCTGCGCGGGAAGATGGTGCCGGATGCAGGATTTGAACCCGCGACCTTCGGTTTACAAAACCGCTGCACTACCACTGTGCTAATCCGGCCCTCGCGCGATATGGCGCGCATTGCCTCAAAATACGCCCAAGGTCCAGCCTTCGGTGCGTGCGATATTCTCGGTCAGGCCTTCGGGCGACCAGAGGGCGGGGTCGGCATGGACGCGGCGGAGCCATGCGGCGGTGAGGATAGCGTCGGTCGCGTGATCTTCATAGCGGGCGAGCGGCTGGTGCGGGGCGGTGCCGAGGGTCGCCAGCGCGTCGTCCAGCGTCGCGGCGTCGCGCATTTTGGAGCGGCCCTTGGGACGTCCGGCCGCGCGGGCGGCGAGGCTGGTGTAGATTTCCACGATCAGGGAGCCGTCCGCGGGCGGCGCGCGGCCATCGAAGGGCCAGATCGGCACCGTGCCGCGCAAGCAGTGGAGGAAGCGCATGCCCGCAAAGCTCGCCTTTGCCACCTGCGCAGCGCCGATGGCGTCGTAGACGGTGGACGGCTTGCCGCCGCCGCCCGCATTATAGCGCGTCTCGCACGCGCGCAGGTGCATGTAGGTCGCCTTAACCCCGTCGGCCGCACCGAAATAAAAATGGCGGCGGTGGTGAGTTTCCAGGAAACTGGCGGCGCACAGATCCGCTTCGGCCGCGCAGAGGCGGTCGACATAGGCCCAGAAGGCGGCGGCGTTGTCGGGGACGGCGGCTTCCCCGGGGAGATAAGCGCCGCGTTCCACCAGAGGCGGGGCGAAGCTGAAGTCGAAGCCGAACAGCGTGGGTTCGCAGGCGGCCTGCGCCGCGACCCAGCGCGCCACGCCCTCGCGCGACCAGAGCGGGGTGTCGGTGCGGACGAGGGTCGGGGCAGCGTCGCCCGCGCGGCACAGGGCGACGGCTATGCCCTTATGCTTCATGCCCTTCGCGCCGGACCAGTCGATGGCGGCGAAGGCGGTGAAGCGTGCCGTCATTCCTCCCGCCGTTCCGCCCGCATCTGGTCCCACCAGGCCATGCGTTCGGCGACCCGTTTTTCATGGCCGCGCTGGGTGGGGGTGTAGAAGCTCTGCGGCACCATTTCCGACGGCCAGTAGTTCGCGCCCGAAAAGCCATCCGGCGCGTCATGGTCATAGGCGTAATTCCTGCCATAGCCGATGTCCTTCATCAGCTTCGTCGGGGCGTTCAAGATGTTCTGCGGCGGGCTGAGCGACCCGGTTTCCTTCGCACTGCGCCATGCAGCCTTCATCGCGGCATAGGCGGCGTTGGATTTGGGAGCCGTCGCGCAATAGAGGCACGCCTGCACGATGCACAATTCCCCCTCGGGCGATCCGAGGAAATCATAGGCCTCCTTGGCGGCGAGGCACTGCACCAGCGCCTGCGGATCGGCGAGGCCGATATCCTCGCTGGCGAAGCGGGTCAGGCGACGCAGCACATAGAGAGGCTCCTCCCCAGCCACCAGCATGCGCGCCATATAGTAGAGCGCAGCCTGTGGATCGGAGCCGCGCAATGATTTGTGCAGGGCGGAGATGAGGTTGTAGTGCCCCTCGCGATCCTTGTCGTAGACCGCCATGCGCCGGTGGAGCAACGCCGCCAGCCCGGCCGGGTCGAGGGGAGCGTCGAGGTCGATGGACCAGAGCGTCTCCGCCTGATTGAGCAGAAAGCGCCCGTCGCCGTCCGCGCTGGCGATGAGGGCCTCGCGCGCATGGGCGTCGAGGGGAAGGGGGCGGCCGATCAGCGCTTCGGCTCGTTCGATCAACCGTCCCAGCGCCGCTTCGTCCAGTCGCCGCAGGATCAGCACCTGCGCACGGGAGAGGAGGGCGGCGTTCAACTCGAAACTGGGATTTTCCGTGGTCGCGCCGACCAATGTGACCGTGCCGTCCTCCACATAGGGAAGGAAGCCGTCCTGCTGCGCGCGGTTGAAGCGGTGGATCTCGTCCACGAACAGGAGCGTGCGGCGGCCGGTCCGGGCATGGTCGCGCGCGGCGGCGAACATCTTCTTGAGGTCGGCGACGCCGGAGAAGACGGCGGAGATCGGCTCGAAGCGCAGGCCGACCGCATCGGCGAGCAGGCGCGCAATGCTGGTCTTGCCGGTGCCGGGCGGCCCCCAGAGGATCATGGACGAGAGGCGGCCCGCCGCGACCATGCGGCCGATCGCGCCCTCCGGCCCGGTCAGATGTTCCTGCCCCACCACATCGCCCAGCGCCCGCGGCCGCAGCCGGTCGGCGAGGGGTGCGTTCTCCGCCACGGGTGATCGCGCGGGGTCGCTGGAGGCGGCGGTTTCGCCGGTGCCGAAAAGATCGTCCATCGCGGGCCTAGGTGGGCGACGCGAGGCAGATACGCAAGGGCCGGGGTCGGCGCCGTGGCTTGGGCCGACGTCCGCGTAACGCGAATTGCCATTCCGCCGAATTGCCGTAGATTAGGGTCAGAAAACATGAACCGGGAGGTTGCAATGGCAACTGTAGCGCGTGTGCCGGTGACGTTTCGTGTCATTGCTCTGCTGAGTTTGTTCTGGAACGGCTTTGGCGGTTTCGACTTCATCATGACCCAGTGGCGCGATCCCGACTATATCGCGCAATTGCCCTCCGACATGATCTACTATCTCGATCATATGCCGCCATGGGCGGTGTTCGCATGGGCGCTGGGCGTGTGGGGATCGGTGCTGGGGTCGCTGCTGCTGCTGGCGCGGTCGCATCTGGCGGTGATCGCCTTCGCGGCCTCGCTGTTCGGGCTGGCGGTGAGCACCGTCTACCAATTGTCAGGCGATCCTACGCCGGGCATGACGACCCCCGCCATGCTGGTGATGACGGGGATCATTTGGGTCTCGCTGATATTCTTCCTGTGGTATTCGCGCCGGGCAAAGGCCAAGGGGTGGTTGCGCTGATCGTTCAGCCTGTCCGCCGCCGCGCCGCGATCAGGCGCAGATAGGCATCTAGCACCGCCCGATTGATCGGGTCCCATTCATAGCGTGATGCCTCCCGCGCCGCCGCTTGCGCATGGGCGGCGCGCAGGGCCGGGTTGTTGACATAGGTTTCGAGATAGCTGGCGAACGAAGTGATGCTGCCCGCCGCGCACAGGAAACCCGTCTGCCCGTGATGGATGATGCTGGCGCTGCCCGTCGCGCGCGCGCCGAGGGCCGGGACGGCGCAGGCCATGGCCTCCAGCGTTACGTTGCCGAAGGTCTCGGTCTCCGACGGGTTGAACAGCACGTCCATCGCCGCCACCGAACGCGCGAGGTCGGCGCCTGCCTGAAATCCGGTGAACACCGCGCCGGGCAATCGCCGCTCGAACCAGTCGCGCGCCGGGCCGTCGCCGATCACCAGCACCTTGTGCGCAATGCCGCGCCGCCGCAGCACGTCGATGGTGTCGGAAAAGACGTCGAGACCCTTTTCCATCACCAGCCGCCCGAGGAAGCCGACCACCACGTCGTCGTCCGCGAAACCGTGCGCGCGGCGCCATTCGGGGTCGCGGCGGCCGGGGTTGAACGTCTCGCGCTCGATCCCGCGCGACCAGATGGAGATGTCGTAATTCATCCGCTGCTCGCGCAGCACCTGGGCGAAACTCTCCGACGGCGCGACCAGCGCGTCGCAGCGGCGGTAGAGGCGGCGCAGGATCGCCACGCCCACCGGCGTCAGGAAGGAGAGGTTGTAGTAGCGGAAATAAGTCTCGAAATGGGTGTGTACGCTCGCCAGCACGGGAAGGTCGCGGTCGCGCGCCCATGTGACCGCACGGTGGGCGGTGGGATCGGGGCTGGAGACGTGGACGATATTGGGCGCGAACGCCTTCAGATCGCGCCGGACGCGGGGCCACAGGCCCAAGGGAATGCGATATTCGTCGCGGCCCGGAATGGCGACGCTGGGCACGCTGACAAGGTCGCCGGTCGGCTCGAACGCAGGCTCCGGGATGGTCGGCGCATAGACGCGCACCTGCGCACCCTGCCGCAGCAGATAGCCGACAAGCTGGTTAAGCGCGCGATTGGCTCCGTCGCGTACATAATTATAGTTACCGCTGAACAAAGCGATGCGGAGGTCTGTGGCGTCCATCGCGGCCCTATAGCCGTGGGGCCGGGTAACGCAAAAGGGAATGGGCAAAAGGGATTGGGCAAATGGAACCGCGCAGGCGGCGGCGCGTCTCCCCCGGCATGAGCAAGGCTTATCGCAAGGGCGCGGCGGTGACGTGGCACTGGGGCACCGGAACGGGCCACGGCACGGTCAGCGAGAAATTCGAAGGCCGCGTGCAGCGTACTATCAAAGGCGAGCGTATCGTGCGCAACGGCACGAAGGATAATCCGGCCTATCTGGTGGAGACGGAGGATGGCGGCCGGGTTCTGAAGCTGGGGTCGGAACTGAGCGGGGGGTGACGCACTAGGTTTTGTGGTCGTTCCGCGATAGGGCAGCACACGCTCAGACATTTCAGGCAGAAGCATGGCTCGCAAACATTCCAAACATGGTCCCTACGAAGACCTGAACAGCGACGTGGAGGAGGCTCCGCCGCCGCCGAACTGCTGGCTGTGCGGCAGGCCGACCGGCAAGACCATCGTGTGGCATCATCCCGTGCCCAAGAGCCGCGGCGGACGCGATGTCGTGCCCATGCATTCCATCTGCCAGCAGACGCTGATCACCAATTTCACCAACAGCGAATTGCAGCGTCACGGAATGGACGTAGAGGGCCTGCTGGCTAACCCCAATGTGCGCAAGTTCGTCGATTGGGTAGCGAACAAGGACCCGGACTTCACCGCGAGCATCGCCAAGAAGCAGCGCTGATCGCGCAGGGCGTCGCGCTTTCCTGTCCGACTTCGCTCCGCTCGGCAGAGGGCCTCGACTTCGCTCAGCATGAACGGATTTGCTCGGTCAGTTGCTGGTCCGAACCAGCCAGCCTGCCAACAGGCGAGATCCGTCCATCGCCTCCCCAGTAACGCCCCCGCTACCGGCTCCGCGCTGCCCGCCAGCGGTTCACCTTGGGCAGCAGCACCGAACTGAACAGCACTGCCAGCGTTCCGAGATAGGCGATGCCGCCTACCGCGATGCGCAAGGACAGGTGGACGATGTTCGACGCGGGCGGCGTCAGCCATATCGCCGCAACCATCACCAGCGTCGCGATGACGATCTTGCCATGGATGTCCCAGCGGACATGGCGTCCCACCTTGCCGGCCATCACGAAGGTCACGACCAGGCTGATCGCCGATGTCGCGGTGAGCGCGATGGCGCCACCGGTGATGCCGCCAATGGGCACGACCGCAATGGCCAGCACCACCGCCACGACAGCCTCGATGGTCGAGACGACGGCAATGGGCCGCGTCTTGCCGGACAGGAGGAAGAACTGGTTCAGGAAATGCTGGCGGTAGCCGATGAGCGACCCTGCGAGGAGCGACCAGAGCATGACCGGAAGCACCGGCCCGCGCACCTCTTTCGCGACCATCAGGTGGAAGACATCCTCGGACAGGACGGCGAGGCCGACGATGGACGCTGCCAGGACGCCGAACAACAGAGCGCCATTGTCGCCGAGCTGCTTTTGCGCGCCCTTGAGATTGCCCGCATTGGCGAGCTTCACTGCGATGGGGAAGGCGGCTGCGTTGACCATCATCGTCGACACCATCGAGGCGCGGTAGCCAAGGCCCATGCCGAGGGAATAGATACCCGCCGCCGCCAGACCCATGAAATAGGTGACCGCAATGCGCGAGGCATTCTGGCTCACCCAGGCGAGGCCATAGGTCACGACGAGCGGGAAGCCGTAGCTGATGGCGTGACGGATCGTCGCCCAGTCCGGCTTGCCGATGCCGATCCAGCGCGGGTCGCGCCACATGCCGACCAGCACGCCGCCGATCTGGGCAACCGCGAAGCCGGTGAAGATGAGCAGCGCGCTGCCCCCGAACTGCCAGATCAGGACGAGCCCGACCAGAAAGCCGAATACCGGCCCCGCCATGACCGCGAAGGAGTAGCCGAGCACGTCCTGCCGCGCGCGTGCCAGTTCGCCCTGGAACAGGTTGATCGCGCGCCCGCCGACCAGCCCGATCAGCGCCAGCGCCATCGGCAGGTCCATGCCATGGTCGATGGTCGAGACGTAAATGCCAAGCGCCAGCGAGGTCTGGATCAACAGCGAACCGAAGATGACGGCGGTCGAGGCGTAGCGCAGCTTTTCCGCGCCGCCGGGCGTCTCCCGCAATTTCGTGGAGTAGCGCGTGGTATACTGGGTCCAGAATCCGATGAAGGCGAGGTTCAGAAATTCCTGGATGGAAGTGAACAAGGCGACCACGCCGATCACTTCAGGCCGGACGAGGTGCGACCATACGATGAGCTGGCCGAACTGGCACAGGGCCGGCAAAAGCTGGGCAGGCAGGAAAAGCATCGTCTGTCGAAAGAGCATGATGAAAAGCCGGCCTTGCTGGGAGTCGTCATGGATGCAGACGCGAAGCGCCTATGTTGCGCTGCATCTAATATCGCCTCGTTACGCATCCCGCCATGTCAAAATGCAACCCGTCCATCCAGCTTCTTGACCGAAATGGGCTGTGTCAGGCCCCACAAGCGGGCCGATTTTCGGCGCTCGTCAGCCATTTTCTCGAGCTTTCCTCGCTGGGCGTGTCATGTCCGAGAGGGAACGGCGATGGCAGCCCGCATTGCATCAACGGGCAATCAAATGCTGCTGGTGCGAAGGCGTGGTGGAAAAGGAGATAGCATGCGGGATTTGCGGCAGGACGATATCGATCGCAGGAGCCTGCTGCGGCTCGGTGGCGGAACGGCGGCGGCATTGGCCGTCGCTCCACTGGCCTCAAGCGCAGTGGCAGCCAGACGTGATCCGGTCGCGGAGGGGTCGCTGCGCAAGCTCGCCGACAGCAAGGGGCTTTATTGCGGCACCGCCGTCCTCGCCTCCGATCTCGACCGGCCGGAGATTCGCGGTGCGCTGCGGGCGGACTGCAACATCCTCGTGCCCGAGGTGGAGATGAAATGGGGCGTGGTCCAGCATAGCCCGGGCGGCCCGCTGGATTTCAGCGCGGCGGAGAAGATCCACCGCTTCGCCGTCGCCAACGACATGAAGCTGCGCGGCCATGCGCTGTGCTGGTGGAACTCGCAGCCGGCATGGGCGAAGGAATTTTTCGCGGACAAGTCGGCCAGGGAGACGGGCGACTATATCCAGAAATATATTCACGCCGTCGCCAGCCATTGGCGCGGCCGTGTCGTGCAATGGGACGTGGTGAACGAGCCTGTCGGCGGCGAAGACCGTATCCTCGACGAACTGCTGGGGCCGAAGATGGGCGACAGTTTCATGGACCTCGCCTTCGAGACTGCGGCGGACGCCGATCCGGGCGCGCTGCGCGTCCTCAACCATGACTGGATCGCGCAGGACATGCCCTATCAGCAGCGTCAGTTCGATTCGACCGTCAGGCTGATCGACCGGCTGATGAACCGGGGCGTGAAGATCCAGTGCTTCGGGTTCGAGGGGCATTTGATGACCGCCCATGGCTTCATGGAGGCGAAGTGGCGGCGCTTCTGCGACGATCTCACCGGCATGGGGCTGAAGCTGATGATCACCGAACTCGATGTGGACGATGCGGGGACGGAGGGCGACATCGCGCATCGCGACCGGGAATCGGCTGCGCTGGCCGGTGCCGTCCTCGACATGATGCTGAGCTATCCCCAATGCCTCGGCGTGCTCAGCTGGGGGGTGTCGGACGGGCAAAGCTGGCTGCGCAAGGAGCCGGGCCGCGCGCGTAAGGATGGCAAGCCGCAGCGGCCAGCGCCCCGCGACGATCGATTGAAGCCCAAGCCGATATGGCAGGCCATCGCCAAAGCTATCGGAAATGCGCCGCCACGCCCGGCCTGAACCGGGTCGTTCGATCGATCAGGCGGGGTCCCTGGATTCCGTGCCGTCGACCAGCTCAGGCTGGGTCACGACCTTGCTGTCGCCCCGGAAACAGGCGTCCAGCGCTGCCGCGAGCGCGTTGGCGCAGCGCGGCCAGCCATAATCGGTGCGGACCCGGCGCGCCGTCTCCAGCCGCGATGCGCGCAATGCGCCAAGGTCGCAGGCCTTGAGCCATTCGACGGTTTCGGCGACGGGCTGCTCTATGCTGACGACCAGGCCGCGATAGGTCTCGATCATGTCGCGCGCGCCCGCCAGTTCCATGGCCACTGGCACGGTCGAGCAGGTCATGGCCTCAAGGATGATGAGCGGATAAGAATCGATGCGCGACAGGTGAATGAGGACGTCCGACCGGCGCAGATGGTCGAGCAGTTCGTCCTCCGGCACGCGGCCCAGCACCAGAACCTCGTTCTGCAGATTGCCTTCGTCGATCATCGTGCGCAGCCGGCTCATCGTCTCGGCATCGCCGGTGCCGGTGATACGCGCCTGGAAGGGGACGCCCGCGTCGCGCAACTGCCTGCACACGTCCACGAACAGGAACGTGCCCTTGCCCTCCGACAAGCGGCTGGAATGGATGAGTTGCATCGCGGGCGGCAGGCCGTCGGCCTCCACCAGTTCCGTCGTCAGCACGGTGGACGGCAGGAAATTGCGGATCAGCGAGCGCGGAGGGCCACCCGGCAGGCGGATTTCCTTTTCCTGAGTCCAGCTTATTAATGCCAGCCGGTTGGCGAGGCGCAGCAGCCGCTCGCTGATGCCGCGCAGGCGTCGGCTGGACTGCGAGCGCCAGTTGGACCCCAGATGCGGCGTCACCATCACCCGCAGCCCGACCATCTTGGCGATCAGGACGTAGAACAGGTCAGGGAAATTGACATATTGGATCCACGCGACGTCCGGGCGACGGTAAATACCGCGCCATGCGACATGCAGGATGCTCAGGACGAAGGTGGGGACATGGCTCCACGTCAGATAGGCTGTTTCGGCCGTAATACGGTCGCAATACCAGCCGCCACGTTCATGCATCGCGGCGGTGGAACGATCGCAAAAGGCCTCCACACCGCCGAGATGGTCGTGCGAACCGCCGATGATGAGCAGTCTGCGGCTCTGAGCCTCGTCGGGGCCTTCTGACATCATGCTCACTTCGCCAATGTTCCGACTTTCGATGATACGGGCGGGATATGGTGCCCCAAACGATCCACTAAACTTACTACACGGTGTTCCTTAAAAGACCGCTTATTTAGCTCTCACCGGGTGTTAAATTGTCCCGCGATCCGCATGATCATTTGCGAGTCTTTTTGCAAGCCCAGCCGTTCGATATTCGCGGTGAGATGATGTTTTGAGAACATCGACATCAAAACTACATCAACATCGGAGGAAGAAAGGGCGTAATCGGTAAGGAAGGCCGATACAACTTTATTAGGTGCGCCATCATATCCTGCTGCAGCAAGTTCGGCTGCAAGACCGGGTTTTGCCGCCACCTGCGCTGCCATTGCTTCGATCATGCCGGTCGCACCGATGACGCTATGCGTCGAAACAGTGACATCGGGCCGCGCTGCGAGGCTGTCACGCAGAAGCGTGATACCCGGCTCCAGCGGATTATTGGCAAACTGGACGATGGTGTAAAGCGGGGCAGCCGCCAGACCGGCGGCGACGGCATCCGGCTCCGATGCGATGCCGACGCGCTTGGCCTTGCCCGCTGTCACCGCATCCTCCAGCGCGCGCAGGATCGCGTCGTCGGTCGCCTCTTCCACCGTGGCGCCGTGCAACAGGAGCGCGTCCAACTGGCCGGTGCGCAGCCGCCGGAGGCTCTCGTCGATGCTGCCACGGATGAGGTCCGGCGTGATCGGCTGCTTCATCGCGGCGGGACGCGATTTCTTGATCGCGCTGCGCAGGCCGGGCGCCAGCGACAGGGCGATCCGCACGGCAGGCTTGATGATGCTCTTGGCAAGGCTCACCCGCCCCGGCAGAATGCCGACCTTGGTCGCGACGGTTACGTCGGTCGCGCCGCGCGAATGGAAGAAGTCGCCCAGCACCTCTTCTGCCGCACCATCGCCATAGGAGGGCGCAACATCGAACCAGCGAATGCCGGCCGCATAGGCGCGTTCGAGCGCGGCGACGCTTTCGGCCTTCGACTTGCGCGACCCCATGGAGGCGCATCCCATGCCGATGATCGGACCGCTCATGCCTTGTCTCCGCGCCAACGCTTCTGGGGATGTTCGCGAAAGGCCAGCCGCGTCAGCAGCACCGCCGGTTCGACGAGGTAGCGATAGCCCAGGCGCTTGGGCGAACTGACCAGTCGGTAAGCCCATTCGATGCCGAGCTGCCCCATCCAGCGCGGCGCCAGCTTTTGCGCGCCGACCTGATAGTCGAGATAGGCGCCGGTCGGCATCAGCACCCGCGTTGGGATCTTGGCCTGGATGCGTTCGATCCATTCCTCCTGCCGGGGCATGCCCATGCCGACGATCAAAATGTCGTGGGACCGTTCATTCAGCCAGTTAATGATCTCGCTCTGGCGCGAATCCGGCCGGTCGTCCGATATGTCGAAATAGCCGTCATATCCGTCGATATCGAGGCCGGGGATGCGCGCACGCAAGACGTCCAGCCCGCGCCGCAATGTGTCGGGCGTCCCCCCCACATATCCGAACCGCCAGCCGCGCGAGACCCCCAGCGCAAACATCTTGTCGTAGAAGTCCAGCGATGTCGTGCGCTGCGTGCGCGACAGCTTGTGCCCTTGCAGGTTCGCAATGCCGATGATCGGCATGCCGTCGATCATCACCTGCGCGTCGGCCTGGCTCAGCAATTTGGCCATCGGGCCATTTTCGAACATCACTGCCATGCCGTGCAGGTTGATATTGGCCATGACGAGCCGCCGCTTCTCCACCACTGCGGCGGTGATCTGGTCGATCACCTCGTCGCCGGTCAGGGGATGGACGCGGTAGCCAAGTATGCTGATCTCCTCCGCTGCCTGGATGCGCGATATCTGGTCCACGATCATAGGACTGCCGCCTGGCTGGAATGGACGGGGGCCGGCGGCGCGAAAAGCTCCTCCGCGAAGCGATCGCCGAGCCGCAGTGCGAGGGCGACCGCCGTCAGCGTGGGATTGGCCTGCCCGGACGTGGGCAATACGGCCGTGGTCGCGAGGTAGAGATTGGGCACGTCGAAGGAACGCAGGTCTGCATCGACCACCGCGGTCGTGCGGTCGGTGCCCATCCGTGCAATGCCGATCTGATGGGTTCCGTGCGAGGCCTGCGCCAGAATGGCGGCGCGCCGATCCTCCAGCGCCATGCGATATTCGATACGGCCGATCCCGGCCTTCCTGAGCCAATCGTCCATCAGGTCGTGCGTGCGGATGACCGAATCGATGTCCTGCTCGCTGAACTGCAGGTCGATCTCCAGTTCCGGCAGGCCCAGCCGGTCCACGTCGCCGTTCAGCCAGACACGGCTCGTCGGTTTGGGCGCCTGTTCGCTGTGGAAGAACAGGCCGTAGCGGTTGGCGGCGTTCAGCACAAAGAAGCCGGGAAGGCGTTCCGGGCGGAAGTAGCGGCGGTACAGGAATTTCGTCGCGAAGATGATCGCCTGCGGCATGCCCGTCACCACATTGGCGATGTGACGCAGGATCTGCTTTGGCTCGTCGGGAATATGCCGCCGCCGGATCGCCTCTGCCACCAGCAGCCGCCCGAACGGTCCGACGGCGAGGGCTAGATAGACCATGGACAGGATGGCGCTACGATGCGCCGGATCGGCGACGGGAGCAACCACGGGCCAGAAGGCGCAGTTGAGCAGTTCATGCTCGATCTGCGTCGCCTCGGTCGGAATCAGCCGCCGCCGGACATAGGTGCCGTGCTTGTCCACCATGAAGTCGAACGCGCGGCCAAGATCGGTGGAGGCGAACACGATATCCGCGATCTCCCCGATCAGATGGCCCATATAATAGCGGCCGAGGGGGCCGTCCTTGCCGCCGAACAATGCGGGGTGGCGCTGCTGCGTCGCCAGCAGCAGCCGGGTGGTTTCCAATCCGCCCGCCGCGATCACCAGGCGCTCCACCGGCAATGTCACTCGTTCACCGGTCAGCGAATGGGCAACCTCGATCGATGTGGCGCGGCCGTCCTCGCCCAGATTGAAACCGACCACCGTCGCCTGGGTGCGCACTTCCAGATGGGGGTCGCTGCGGATCGCCTCGGCATGCACGTTCTGCGCCGCCTGGACATTCGCCCAGCGTTCGAGCGTGTCGGGAGAGAAGCTGGGGTCGGCGCCGGGGCATAGCGGTGTGTCCGCCGCGAACACATTGGCCCCCGCCTTGGTGGAGTCGAGCGCGCGCTGCCAATAGGGTGCGAGCACTTCGGCGTCGATCGGCCAGCGTGCATCGATGAAGTCGCGCGGGCGGAAATCGACATGGTCGAAGGGGATGCAGCGCGCACCCCACAGGTTGGACGCCCCGCCCAGCCGCCGCGCGACCGCCACGCTCATATCGTCATGACGCCGCGCATCCGTCAGGCGCGCGTGGGAGAGTTGCTGGATGGTGTCGTTGGCGTTCGTTTCGCCCGATTCCAGCAGGAGTACGGGAATCTTTCGCCGCGCAAGATCGACGGCGAGGGCAAGGCCGACGGGACCACTGCCGATGATGGTGACCGGCGCCTTGCGGTCGGCCAGTCCGGCTATGCCCTCGATCAGCATTGGGTCATCCTCGGCGGAGCCTGAAAGCGGTGAAGGGTCATGCGCCTACCGGGAAATCTCATGTTTGAAGGCGATATCGTCCGGTGAAACGGCAAGCCAGGGACGGATCTGAACGGTCAGCATGACGGTGATGCGCTGGCTCCCTCGGAATGGAGAGCCTTTTCGCGTCATTGCCGTCTGCCCGCAACCCCCCGCAGCGCACTATCGGAACTTTTTTGTTTTTTCCGGTTCTCAGCCACAGGATGGGGCCAAAAAATTGTGCGCTGCGGGATGATTTCAGCCATTATCCGCTGATCAGGTCCTGGCGCAGCAAAGTCTGCAGCAAAGCATTGGCCATGTCGCCATAACCGCGCCGCGACGGATGGACGGATGTGGACGACGAGAACATGCCCAGCGCCAGGCTCTCCGCCGCGCTGATATCCCCATCCCTGCCCCAGCGGTCGGCCATGGACAGATGCGCGACATGGTCGGTGTCGCCAGCAATCCGGCGCGCTGCCTGATGATAGGCATAGTAGGATTGGCCGCCTGCCGGAACCGCGCCTACAGGACGCAAGGCGGTGTTGAGCAGCAGGGCGCATCCGCCGGCTGCCACGACGCGGCTCACGATCTGCCGCAGGCAGGTCTCGTAGGTATCCGGCGTTGTATAGAGGGGGCCGATCGCCTCCCCGCCGGTTCCGCCGCCCATCGGTACGAGTTGGAGGTTCGCGTCGTTCTCGCCCAAGGAAATGACCGTCAGATGCTCCTGGAAACCGCCGAACATCGCCAGCATACGCTCGCGGGCATAGGCGATGTTGACGGCGGCGGAGTTGCGTGTACCCTCACCGATGGCCAACGTGTCGAGCACCGTCCAGCCAGCGCGTCCCCACCGGCTGACGACGACGCCCTGGCTATTATGATAGCGAACGCCAGTGACGTGCTGGAGGTTGGTGGCATGCAGCCCGCGAATGGTCACGGTACGCACCGCGTCGGCGAGGCCCGTGACCTTCAGGATGCGAAAGCCCGGCGATGCGTTGACCCCGCCCGCAAGACCGGTGGTCCAGGTGGAGCCCCCATCGGTCGAATATTCGAACCCGCCGATCAGCGTGCCATCCGCCGAGCCGCCGGCCCAGTAGATGATGTCGAACGCGGTGCACGATGGAAGGGTGAAAGCCATCGAACGGTCGGTGCGCACGCGGCCGCCGCGCACACAGGGGCCGAGGCCATTGTCGGCGGTCACGCTGCCCGTGAGCGTCACACGGCTGTCGGTGCCGGAGAAGAACGGCAGGATCGCTCCACCGCCGAACGTTCCGAACCGGCGCGCCAGGGCCGCACGGATTTGCCCCGGCCACCCATCACGGTCGGCAACCGGGGTATTGGGAATGCTCGACGCGTTCTCGGTCCCGACGCCTTCGGTGATGCTGTCGCCATAGCAGCCGATATGGACAGGCGAGAAAAGCGCATCGCCCAGTGCCGCGCGAAAACGGCGCAGGCCGCGCGGATTGGTCAGGATGGCGCCTTGCCCCAACTGGGTCGTCTGGGCGCGGCTGGCGATCTGCTTCGCCTGGATGGCGAGGGCCGCGCTCATTGCGCCACCCGGTAGCTGATAGCACCGCTATTGACGGCGATCTGAAGATAGAGCGTGGCCGCGGCTTCCGTCTCCACCCAGACGACCTCGTTGACCGGCCCGGACCAACTGAGTGCTGTGCCGCCGACAGTGGTCGCGATCTTCGTCGCGCCGCCATCGATGGATCGCAGCAGCCTTGCCGATCCGCCGAACGTGCCCGACAGGGTCAGCACGATCTCCCGCCCGAGCTGCGGCGCGAATGGCCCGGCAACGGTCTCGCTCGTCGCTGTCCCAGCCAGGGGCGCCGATGTCGCCGCCCGCGTTTCCGCTGCGGCGACCGGGAGAGGGTTGGTACTGTTCACCGCCACGGCCTTGCCGTCTGCGGTGGCGTAGGAAACGGCCTGCTGCGGTACGAAGCCCGCAGGCGCCAATATGTCGACCGATGTGGACATGGGCACTCCTGTTCACTGTTTGTTCGAATCGCCTCCTAGGATGAGGTCCGTGCTGTAGGACAGTATTATATCTCGATCGCCATCTTAATCATGAAATTCAACGAGTTGCTAAGATATGGCAAAGACAATGCACGAATAATGACGTTGTTGTGACAATTCATAATGGTCGGTTTCATTGCGGTCATCAATATCGTCGCGGATATGGATATGAATTCTGTCGACTTAAGTAGGCAGTTCAATATAAACTATAATCAAAGTCGCACTGCAACGAGTACATAATGATATGCTTGAGGTTGCAATACACAGTGTCGCGTCGCTGAATTTCCTTGGAATTCAGCGATTTGTCTCAGGCATGTCGCCGGACCGTTCGCTACAGCGCCAAGTCAGAATCTAAAAAGCCGTCCTGGCTATGGCGCACCATATATTTTTTCTCGAGCGCGCCCGCGTCAGCCATGTTTTTGGCGGTGAGGTCATGCGCGATGGCCACCCGCGCCATTATACGAAGTCTGGCCGTGCCGCGTGGACCGCGCAATTCCGTACCCAGGGGTGGGCTACGCCGGAATTGACGCGGTTTGCTTGCGTAGGGCCCGTGATCTCGCCGCTTTTCGACAGGCCGCGTGGTCCGCCCTGACCGTCGATTCCGAACTGCTGTCGGGGGGGGCTGAGGGGGCGGCAATTTGTTTCGGAAGCTGGTGGGAGCGGTGCGTGGGGCACCGTGGCTCGTCAAGGTTAACGGTCGGATAACCAAGCTTCTTAAATCAGTCCTAGCAGACGCGATGGCATTCCTTGGCCCACCAAAAGGGTTCCAAAGGAGTTTCCTGTGCGGTCTATCGCGCTACTTCTGTCTGCTGTCATTGCGACTTCTTCTTTTGCGCCTCAGGCGTTGGCCGCAGCTTCCGAAGGCGCGGCGTTCATGAAGGTCGGCACGGTTGCCGATGCGCCGGTCGGCTATGTCGACATGTGCCGCCGTGATCGTGCGCTTTGCCAGGAAATGGGCGGCGCCCGTTCGACCGCGCTCGAAGACCTGCGCGCCGCGCCGGGTGGAACGCAGATCGCATCCGCGCCGGCGCCCACTGGCAAGCCCGCCCGGTTGGCCTTCGCGGCGCAGGGCGCGGCAGGCGTCGATGGACAGGCCGCCGCCGTCTATGCTTCCGGCGCCATTGGCGGCGGTGCGCGAACGGCCGCCGATCCCAAGGACATGCTCAAGCTGCTCGACCAGACGAACAAGCGGGTGAACCGCCAGATCATGCAGATCAGCGACTATGACATTTACGGCCAGGGCGAACGTTGGGCGCGTCCCGTCGGTCGCGGCAAGGCGCAGGGCGATTGCGAGGATATCGCCATCGAAAAGCGCATTCGTCTGCTGGAAGCCGGCGTCGATCCGCGCGACATGTCGCTGGCAGTCGTCTATTCCACGCAGTGGGGCCTTCACACCGTGCTCGTCGTCAGCCTGTCCAAGGGCGATTATGTGCTCGACAATCTCAATTCCTATGTCCGTCGCTGGGACAAGACCAGCTATGTATGGCTGCGTGTGCAGTCGAAGGAAAATGCCGACGAATGGCTGTCTGTCCGCATCTGACGTCGCTCCCGCAGGCCTGCCCGTATGCTACCCGGATAAAATACCCCGCGAGGTCACGCTGCGTCCGCGTCACTGGGACTGGTTGAGGAAGCAATGGCGAACCTGCGACCGCTGCCGCGCGCCGCGACGCCGCCTATGAGGACGCCTTGCGCCCTTTACGGCGAACACGCCGAAAGCTTCACGGCCCGCATCGTCCACTGGCCGCCCGATATGCGCGCCCCTATCCACTATCTGCGCCATGGCGGTGAAGTCCACGCTTAACATCTCGACGCAACCGATGCCCTGCAGCTAGGGAGATGCTCCTGTTCGATTGCTGGAGCGTCAATCCTTGGTCCTGTGGCAGATGCCGGTGCTGGTCATAGCGATCGGCTATATTCTGGGTTCCATCCCCTTCGGTCTCGTCCTGACGCGGATCACGGGCGCGGGCGACCTGCGCAAGATCGGGTCGGGCAATATCGGCGCGACCAACGTGCTGCGTACCGGCCGCAAGGGACTCGCGGCGCTCACAGTGCTGCTGGACGGCGGCAAGGGCGCTGTGGCGGTCTTCATCGGCGCTGCACTGGTGCCGGAAGGGGGCGCAGCGCTGGGCGGCGTGATGGCGTTCCTTGGCCATTGCTATCCGGTCTGGCTACGCTTTCGTGGCGGCAAGGGCGTGGCTACCATGCTGGCGGTGACGCTGGCGCTGTACTGGCCTGCCGGTCTGATCTTCGCGGCCACCTGGCTCGTCATGCTCGGCCTCACCCGCATTTCCTCCGCCGCTGGCATGAGCGCCGCCGTCGCCGCGGCCGCCGCGGTGTGGCTGATGGGCGAACCTGCATTGTTTCGGCCTGTTGCAGCGATGGCGGCGATGCTCCTGTGGCGGCACCGCACCAATATCGCGCGCCTCCTGAAAGGTACGGAGCCGCGCGTGGGCAAGAAGTCCGGCGCCGCATGAGCGGTCAGGACCGGCTCGACCGCATCCGCCTCGCGCGGTCCCACAATGTCGGCCCGGTCGCCTACCGCCATCTCCTGATGCGCTACGGTTCGGCAGAGGAGGCGTTGCGGGCGCTTCCGGTACTCGCCGCACGTGGCGGGTCGCGCGCCCTGCGAATCGCCGATGAACGCACCGTCGCCAAGGAGATTGCCGCTGTCGAGCGGATCGGCGGTCGCCACATCCTCATCGGCGATGCCGATTATCCGCCACTGCTGGCCGAATCCGCCGCGCCGCCGCCCGTGCTGATGGCGCGCGGATCGGTGCGCAGCGATGCACGGGCGACCATCGCCATGGTTGGCGCACGCAACGCCTCCGCCGCCGCGTGCCGCTTCGCGCGCATGCTGGCGCAGGATCTGGGCGCGCGCAGCGGCTTGGTGGTGTCCGGTCTGGCGCGCGGTATCGACACGGCCGCCCATATGGGCTCGATCGGCAGCGGTACGGTAGCAGTCATCGCCTGCGGCCTCGACATCGCCTTCCCCCCGGAAAACGCCCAGCTTCAGGATCGCATCGCGGACGAAGGCCTGCTCCTGACCGAGCATCCGCCTGGCACCGATCCGCTCGCCCGCCATTTCCCTGCGCGTAACCGGATCATCGCGTGGATGTCGCAGGGTACGGTGGTGGTCGAGGCCGCGCCGCGATCAGGTTCGCTCCTGACCGCCCGCCTCGCTGCCGAGGAGGGCAGGGAAGTGATGGCCGTGCCCGGCTTCCCGCTCGACCCGCGCGCGCAGGGCTGCAACGCCCTGATTCGCGAAGGCGCGACGCTGGTGCAATCGGCGGACGACGTGATGGAGGCGGTGGGACGGATCGACCCGCGCGCGCTCGCCGAGCCTGCGACACCCTACACCGCCCAGCCTGCCGACGATCTGGAGGAGCGCGATCGTGGCCGCATCGTCGGCCTCCTCTCCATGGCCCCCGTGGCGGTGGACGAGATCGTGCGCTTGTCCGGCTGTGCGCCCGCCATCGTGCAGACCGCGCTCCTCGAACTGGAACTGGCCGGACGGCTCCGGCGTCATGCCGGTGGGCGCGTCAGCCTTGATCCCTAACCATGCCGCAATCCACGGTAATGGAGAATCGGGGATGTCATGCCCCTTGACGGTCGGGCGCCAACGCCGCCACCCTCGCGCGTACACGTAGGAAGGCACAGCAGAGCATCATGCAGCTCGTCATTGTAGAATCGCCCGCAAAGGCAAAAACCATCGAGAAATATCTGGGCAAGGACTTCCGGGTTCTCGCGTCCTACGGTCATGTCCGCGACCTGCCGGCCAAGGACGGCTCGGTCGATCCGGACAATGGCTTCTCGATGGATTGGGAGAATTATGGCGACAAGGCCAGACAGCTCAAGGCCATCACCGATGAGGCGAAGAACGCTACGCGACTGATCCTCGCGACTGACCCTGATCGTGAAGGCGAGGCGATCAGCTGGCATGTGCAGGAGGTGCTGCGCGCCAAGAAGGCGCTGCCGGACAAGGTCGACCGGGTCACCTTCAACGCCATCACCAAGGCGACGGTGCTGGAGGCGATGACCAAGCCTCGCGCGCTCGACAACGACCTGATCGATGCCTACCGGGCGCGCCGCGCGCTCGACTATCTTGTCGGCTTCACCCTCTCGCCCGTGCTGTGGCGCAAGCTGCCCGGCGCCAAGTCGGCGGGCCGCGTCCAGTCCGTCGCGCTGCGCCTCGTCGTCGAACGGGAACGTGAGATCGAGGCGTTCGTCGCGCAGGAATATTGGTCGGTCGCGGCACAGATGGAGCAGGGCGGCCAGGCCTTCACCGCCCGCCTGATCCGCTGGAAGGGCGAGAAGCTCGACCGCCTGTCCATCGGCAATCAGGGCGATGCCGAACAGGCGAAGGCCGATGTCGAGGCAGGCCGCTTCACCGTGGAAACGGTGGAGACCAAGCCGCTCACCCGCAATCCGCCGCCGCCCTTCACAACGTCCACGCTCCAGCAGGAGGCGGCGCGCAAGCTCGGCTTCTCCGCCAGCCATACCATGCGGATCGCGCAGGCGCTCTACGAGGATGGCTCGATCACCTATATGCGGACCGACGGCGTGCAGATGGACAGCAGTGCCATCTCGGCCGCACGCAAGGCCATCGCGGAACGCTATGACGGCGGCTACCTCCCCGAGAAGCCGCGCCAGTACCAGACCAAGGCCAAGAATGCGCAGGAAGCGCATGAGGCGATTCGGCCGACCGAATTTTCCCGCGACAAAGCGGGCAGCGGCGACCATGCGCGCCTCTACGACCTCATCTTCAAGCGCGCGATGGCAAGCCAGATGGCGGCCGCGCGGCTGGAGCGTACGACTATCGACCTGCTCGACGGTACTGGCCAGCATGGCCTGCGTGCGACCGGGCAGGTGGTGCTGTTCCCCGGCTTCCTCGCGCTTTACGAGGAAGGGCGCGACGATGCTGAGGACGACGACAGCAAGCTGCTGCCGCGCCTGTCCACCGGCGACTGCCCGGCCAAGAAGTCGGTCACGGCCGACCAGCATTTCACCCAGCCACCGCCGCGCTACAGCGAGGCCAGCCTCGTCAAGCGGTTGGAGGAACTGGGCATCGGTCGTCCGTCCACCTATGCCTCGACACTTCAGGTGCTCAAGGACCGCAGCTATGTGCGTATCGAGAAGAACCGCTTCTTTGCGGAGGAGAGCGGGCGCCTGGTGACGGCGTTCCTCGAACGATTCTTCGAGCGCTACGTCAGCTACGACTTCACCGCCGGGCTGGAGGACGAGCTGGACGATATTTCGGGCGGTCGTGCCGATTGGCAAGCCGTGCTGGAAGCCTTCTGGCGCGACTTCAAGCCTAAGACCGTGGAGATCATGGACAAGAAGCCGTCGGAAGTGACGGCGGAACTGGACGTCTTCCTGGCCCCCATGCTGTTCCCCGACAAGGGCGACGGCTCCGATCCGCGCGAATGCCCGCTTTGCCACACCGGCAAGCTGGCGCTGAAGGGCGGACGCTTCGGCGCATTCATCGCCTGCTCCAACTATCCCGAGTGCAAGTTCACCCGCAAATTCGGCCAGCCCGGAAGCGCGGACTCGGGCACGGACGGGCAGCCGGAGGTCTTGGGCCAGCACCCGGAAACGGGCGAGGACATCACCC
>JBEVNC010000261.1:0-19927 GCA_040508315.1 Sphingobium sp. | reverse complement strand
CAACCGACGCTGCGTTCTGGAGGGCGGTGCGCACGACCTTGGTCGGGTCGATGACGCCAGCGGCCTTCAGATTCTCGTAGGTGTCGGTGGCAGCGTTGAAGCCCTGATCCACGTCACCGACGCGCAGCAGGTTGCCAGCGACGACCGCACCGTCATGACCGGCGTTCTGCGCGATCTGACGGATGGGAGCCTCGATCGCCTTGCGGATGATGTCGATGCCGCGGGTCTGATCGTCGTTCGCACCCTTCAGGCCGTCCAGAGCGCGGATGGCATAGAGGAGAGCCGTACCGCCGCCGGGGACGATGCCCTCTTCGACAGCCGCGCGGGTCGCGTGGAGGGCGTCGTCGACGCGATCCTTGCGCTCCTTGACTTCGACTTCCGTCGCGCCGCCAACCTTGATGACGGCAACGCCGCCAGCGAGCTTGGCGAGACGCTCCTGGAGCTTCTCCTTGTCATAGTCCGACGTGGTCGACTCGACCTGCGCACGGATCTGCTCGACGCGGCCCTTGATGGCCTCGCCTTCGCCGGCGCCATCGACGATGACCGTGTTGTCCTTGTCGATGGTGACGCGCTTGGCCTGGCCCAGCATGCCCAGCGTGACGTTCTCGAGCTTGATGCCGAGGTCTTCCGAGATCGTCTGACCGTTGGTCAGGATCGCGATGTCTTCCAGCATCGCCTTGCGACGATCGCCGAAGCCGGGAGCCTTGACGGCAGCGACCTTCAGGCCGCCACGCAGACGGTTGACGACGAGCGTGGCCAGGGCCTCACCCTCGATATCCTCTGCGATGATGAGCAGCGGACGGCCCGACTGCACCACGGCCTCGAGGATCGGCAGCATCGACTGGAGGTTCGACAGCTTCTTCTCGTGGATCAGGATGTAGGGGTCGGTCAGCTCGACCTGCATCTTTTCCGGGTTGGTGACGAAATAGGGCGACAGGTAACCGCGGTCGAACTGCATGCCCTCGACGACGTCCAGCTCGAACTCGAGACCCTTGGCCTCCTCGACGGTGATGACGCCTTCCTTGCCGACCTTCTCCATGGCTTCGGCGATCTTGCGACCGACTTCCTCATCGCCATTGGCGGAGATGATGCCGACCTGTGCGATTTCGGCGGTGCCGGTCACGGTGGTCGAACGCTTCTTGAGGTCTTCCACGACGACGTTGACCGCGGTGTCGATGCCGCGCTTGAGGTCCATCGGGTTGATGCCGGCGGCAACCGACTTCATGCCTTCGCGAACGATGGCCTGGGCCAGGACGGTCGCGGTGGTGGTGCCGTCACCGGCCTTGTCGTTGGACTTCGAGGCCACTTCACGCAGCATCTGCGCGCCCATGTTCTCGAACTTGTCCTTCAGCTCGATCTCCTTGGCGACGGAAACGCCGTCCTTGGTGATACGCGGAGCGCCGAAGCTCTTGTCGATGACGACGTTGCGGCCCTTGGGGCCAAGCGTGACCTTCACCGCATCGGCGAGGATGTCGACGCCGCGCAGAATGCGCTCACGAGCGTCGCGCGAGAATTTTACTTCCTTCGCTGCCATGGTCTTTTACCTTCTTTTATCTGGAAAAACTGTCTGTTCGGGAATTTGCGACGGGGATCGGCTTCAGCCGATAACGCCCAGAATGTCGCTTTCCTTCATGATGAGGAGGTCCTCACCATCGACCTTGACCTCGGTGCCCGACCATTTGCCGAACAGGACGCGGTCGCCAGCCTTGACGTCGAGCGGGGTCACCTTGCCATCCTCGGCCTTGGCGCCGGTGCCGACGGAGACGATCTCGCCTTCCTGCGGCTTTTCCTTGGCGGTGTCGGGGATGATGATGCCGCCGAGTGTCTTCTCATTCGCTTCGATACGGCGAACGAGCACGCGGTCGTGCAGCGGACGGAATGCCATAAGATGTCCTTTCCCTTAGGTGCGCCATCAAACCACCGGCCGCGGTCCCGGCCCGGCATCGTGCCGGGTAAGGGACTGGCGAACGGCGGTGGCCGTGAACGCGAAAGCCATTGCTAGCACTCCCACTGGGCGAGTGCCAACGAGGCGCAATATGGTCGGATCGGTTCGCTGGTCAAGCGACGTTGAGAATATTTTGACAATTTCCTGCCCCGGTCGCATCCGCCATGCCACCGGACGTGCCGCGATTGCGGCAACAGGGCGCATGCCCTATCCCGGACGCATATGGGGTCCACCCACCGGGAAGGGAAGACGCGCGTGGCATTCATCAAGGGCGCATGGCGCATTCTGATGGTCGTGAAGAATGCACTGGTGCTGCTGTTCCTGCTGCTGTTCTTCACGCTTGTCTACGCGGGCATATCCGCGGTGCGGCCCGCGCCGGGGACGAGTGGCGGCGCGCTGCACATCGCGCTCGACGGCGCACTGGTGGAGCAGCCCGCCAGCGAAGACCCCTTCACGCTGATCGACGGCAGCGAGGCGGACCATGATTATGCGCTGCGCGATGTCGTCCACGCCATCGACGCGGCAACGGGCGACAGCGCGATCAAGGCGATCGTGATCGACCTCTCCCGCTTCTCCGGCGCGGGGCAGGTGGCGGGCCAGCGCATGGGCGCGGCCATGGACAAGGCGCGCCGCGCGGGCAAGCAGGTGCTCGTCTACGCTCCCGTGTATGAGGATTCGGGCTATCAGATCGCGGCGCACGCCAGCGAGATATGGATGTCGCCGCTCGGCTTCGTCGCTCTTGCCGGGCCGGGGGGTAGCCAGCTATACTATAAGGGGCTGATCGACCGGCTGGGCATCACCACCCATATCTACCGGGTCGGCACCTATAAGAGCTATGTCGAGCCCTATTTCCGCACCGACCAATCGCCTGAGGCGCAAGAGGCCAATCAGGCGCTGGCATCGTCCCTGTGGAGCGACTGGCTCGCCGGCGTGAAACGCGCCCGGCCCAAGGCGCAGGCGGAAGGCTATGCGGCCAACCCCATGATCGTGTCGCGCGACTTCAAGGGCGACGGCGCCAAGGCAGCGCTGGACCGCGGGCTGGTGGATCATATCGGCGACAATTATGCCTTTGCAGACCGTGTCGCCCGGATCGCAGGCAAGGACGACGACAGCCAGAGCGGCACCTATTCGGCCGTCACCCTGGAGGATTATCTGCGCCGCCACCCGACGAAGGCGAGCGAGGGCAAGGTCGGCGTGCTGACCGTCGCAGGCGACATCGTCGACGGCGAGGCGGGACCGGGCACGGCGGGCGGAGACAGCATCGCGGCACTGATCGACGAGGCGCTGGCCGATGACAAGATCAAGGCGCTGGTGGTCCGCGTGGATTCGCCCGGCGGATCGGTGACGGCGGGCGAGACCATCCGTCAGGCGGTGCTGCGCGTGCGCAATGCGGGCATGCCGGTGGTCATCTCCATGGGCAATGTCGCGGCGAGCGGCGGTTATTGGATCAGCACGGCAGGCCAGCGCATCTATGCCGAACCTGCCACGATCACCGGGTCCATCGGTGTCTTCGGCGTGCTTCCTAGCTTCGAGGGTACGCTGGCCAAGATCGGCGTGACCAGCGACGGCGTCAGCACCACGCCGCTGTCGGGCGAACCGAATGTGTTCGGCGGTGTCAGCCCGGAATTCGACGCGCTCGCCCAGTCGTCGGTAGAACATGTCTATCGCACTTTCGTCGGTCTGGTCGCGAAGGCCCGCAACATTCCTGTTGCCTCGGCCGAGCGGATCGCGGAGGGCCGGGTCTGGGACGGCGGCACGGCGCGGCAACTCAAGCTGGTCGATGCGTTTGGCGGTCTGGACGACGCGGTGGCGGAAGCCGCGCGGCGTGCGAAGCTGACCGGCGGCGACGCGCGGCCGCGCTATCTCGACCCGCCGCTCGACCCGTTTCAACGTATCATGGCATCGCTGAGCGCGCGTACCAGCGTAAAGGCCGCCCCGCAGGCGACCGACTGGCTGTCGCTACAGGGACGCAAGCGCGAGCGGGCGGTTGTGGGTGCGCTGGGTCAGGCGAAAGCGATGCTGGCCGGATCGGCGATGCGGGCCGATTGCCTGGAATGCCGCGCCTTTGGTGGCCCGGCGACGAGGGTTGCGGCGCAAAAGTCCGCGACTGGCTGGACATGGCTGACGACATGGCTGTTGCGCTGACCCTTCGGCGGGTGCGCACCGACGACGCGCCCGCGATCGCCGCCATCTACGCCCCCTATGTGCGCGATACGGTCATCAGTTTCGAGACCGAACCGCCGACGGCGGAGGTGATGGCGGGACGCATCGCCGCCATACTCGATGCCGGTCTGCCCTATATCGCCGCGCTGGGACCGGATGGGGCGATATTGGGCTATGCCTATGCGGGCCGCTTCCACCCGCGCCACGCCTATCGCTACACGATAGAACCGACCGTCTATCTCGCGGGCGAGGCGCGCGGCGGCGGCATCGGCACGCAGCTCTATGCTGCGCTGTTCGCGATATTGGAGGAGCTTGGCTACCGCCAGGCGGTGGCGCTCGTCACCCTGCCCAACCCCGCCAGCGTCGCCCTCCACGTCCGCCACGGCTTTCGCCATAGCGGGACGCATGAAGAGGTCGGTCGCAAGTTCGGCGAGTGGATCGACGTGGGCCTGTTCCAGCGCGCCATCGGCAAGGGCGCCGACGATGCGCCGAACGGCGAACCGCTGGCGCTGGAGGGGAGTGCGGTCTGGCGGGGGCTTGATTGAAAATCTCCGTGTTCCTGCGAAAGCAGGAACCCAGGGTTATCTGACATGCCCTACTACCCTGGGCTCCTGCTTTCGCAGGAGCACAAGATCGGTCAATGCCGGAAGTGACGCATCCCGGTAAACACCATTGCCAGGCCCGCCTCATCGGCTGCCGCGATCACATCGGCATCGCGGATGGAGCCGCCCGGCTGGATGATCGCCGTCGCACCCGCCTCCGCTGCGGCCAGCAGGCCATCGGCGAAGGGGAAGAAGGCGTCGGACGCCACCGCGCTGCCTACTGTGCGCGCCTGCGACCAGCCATAGGTCTCCGCCGCTTCCTTCGCCTTGGCGGCGGCGATGCGGCTGGAGTCCCGGCGGTTCATCTGGCCAGCGCCGATGCCCGCCGTCACCCCGTCCTTGGCATAGACGATGGCGTTGGACTTCACATGCTTGGCGATGGTCCAGGCGAACAGGCAGTCGGCCAGTTCCGCCTCTGTCGGCGCGCGCTTAGTCACGACCTTGAGGTCGCCTTGCGCCACGCGGCCATTGTCGCGGTCCTGCACCAGCAAGCCGCCCGCAATCAGGGCCACCGTCTGCCCGGCACGCGCCGGATCGGGCAGGTCGCCTGTCAGGAGAAGGCGCAGGTTCTTCTTCTTCGCGAACACCGCGCGCGCTGCATCGTCTGCATCGGGCGCCGCCACGACTTCGGTGAAGATCGCGCTGATCGCCTCCGCCGTCGCGCCGTCGAGCGGCCGGTTGCATGCGATGATGCCGCCGAACGCCGACACGCTGTCGCATTCCAGCGCATTTTTGAACGCCTCGGCCAGCGTCTCGCCCGTCGCCACGCCGCAGGGATTGGCGTGCTTGACGATCACCACGGTCGGCGGCCCGTCGCGGAACTCAGCGACGAGTTCCAGCGCGGCATTGGCGTCGTTGAGATTGTTGTAGGACAATTCCTTGCCCTGAACTTGGCGAGCCTGCCCGATGCCGGTCACATGCGGGAAGGACGGCACATAGAGCGCCGCCTCCTGATGCGGGTTCTCGCCATAGCGCAGCTTGGTGACGAGCTTGCGCGTCATATGCTGGGTCGCCGGGAATTTCTGGCCCTGATCGACCACTGCGAACCAGTTGGCGATCATGCCGTCATATTGCGCGGTCGCGGCATAGGCCTTGGCCGCGCACAGGCGGCGGAAGGGGAGCGTGGTCGTACCGCCATTGGCATCCATCTCCTCCACGACGCGGGCATAGTCGGCCGGGTCGGTCAGGATCACGACGCTGTCATGATTCTTGGCGGCCGAGCGCACCATGGAGGGGCCGCCAATGTCGATATTCTCGATGATCTCGTCGCGGCTCGCGCCCTTGGCGACGGTCGCGGCGAAGGGGTAGAGGTTGACCGCCACCAGGTCGATCGCGCCGATGCTGTGTTCGGCCATGGACGCCAGATGCTCGTCATTGTCGCGCACCGCGAGCAGGCCGCCATGAACCACCGGGTGCAGCGTCTTGACCCGTCCGTCCATCATCTCGGGAAAACCGGTCAGGTCGGAGATGTCCTTCACCGCCAGCCCTGCGTCGCGCAGCGCCTTGGCCGTGCCGCCGGTCGAGACCAGTTCCACGCCGCGCTCCGCCAGCGCACGCGCCAGATCGACAATACCGCTCTTGTCGGACACCGAAAGCAGTGCCCGCCTGATTACCACATCCGCCATGTCTTCCCCTTACCCCGACCGTTTGAACAGCCAGCCCACGCTTGCCCCTTCGGGCGTCGTCTGGCCTGAAACCACCAGTTGCCGGGACGGATGAGGGCGTCCCTCACCATCGATCCAGCAGCTTTCCTCTATCTCCAGCTTAGCGTCGCCGACCCTGAACTGCCACAGCGCGCTGTCGGGCAGCAGGCGCAGCACCGCGCCGCGCCCGTCCGCCGTCAGCGTCGGCTCCACGTCCAGGCCGAGGTGGAACCGGATCGCATAGTCGCAGGGCGCGACCTTGCGCCGGGCGTCGGCGGGCGTGACGATATCCTCGCCCCGCAACTGCCGCCCGTCCGGGCTGAGCAGCAACAGCCGCCGGTGGAGAAAGCCGAGCCGCCGCGCATAACCGTCATGCGACATGTCGAGGCGGCTGCCCTCCTCCAGCTCGACTATGTCCAGCTCGACCTCCTGCACGCCCTTGCCCAGCGCGCCGTCGGGCATGATCGCGGTCGAATTGGTATCGGCGAGGATGAGCGTGCTGTGCGCCGCGCTGGTGCGCAGGCCGCGCGCCAGCGACGGCGGAATGGCAGCGCCGCCCATCGCCGCGCCGCCGCAACTCACCACGATGCGCGTCTGTCCATCGGCCAGTTCGATGGCGGCGGTGGAAGCGCAGCCGCCGCCTGCCAGCCGCGCCACCGGCGGGGGCGCTGCGTCGATGACGACGATGGTCTGTCCGGCCGAGAGCCGCTGATAGCCCCATTCGCGCGCCTCCAACGGCGCACGGGTCCGCACGCGCGACATGTGGATGAGATTGCGCAGATGATCCGGTTCCAGCGGCGCCGCGCCCTGCCAGCTGCCGATGGACCCGTCGCCCATCATGATACCGAGCAGAGCCGCGACCAGCCGCTCCAGCGCCTCGGTCAGAAAGACCGGCGCGTCCTGCCCGCGCGCCACATAGGCAGCGCGCAGCAGGCCGAGCAACTCTATCGCGCCGACCTGCTCCAGCGGCGAACGCGAGACGATGCCGCCATCGCCATGGATGCCGCTGGTCAACGCGGCGTGCAGCCCCGCCTCGCCCGCCGGGCGGCGCGTCTCGCCGCCGGGCAGCAGCAATGCGGCGGCGACGGTGCCGCCCCATGCCGCAATGCGGGTGAGGCCCACCGGCACCTTGTCGGCGCCGCGCTCGAGATGGCGGCCGGTGCGCGCAATGCCGTTGAGTATCGCGGAGCGGCAGACGGGATCGCCGCCGATGACATAGGGGGCATAGGCAGCCCAGAACAGGACGCGCCACCCGGCAATGTCCGCGCGCCAGGCCGGTTCGCTCGGCGTTTCGGCGTGGACGGCCAGCCAGCCGCGCACGATCCGCTCGGTCACTGGCGCAAGCTGCTCATGCGCGCCCGCCGCCGCCAGATCGCGCAGCCAGCGGAAGCTGTGGATATAGTCCTGAAAGTCGCGGGGCTGGTCGATATGCCCGAAATCGATGCCCTCTATGGGCTGCTTCAGGCCGCGAAACAGGAAATGCCCGGCGCGGATCGCCTTGCCCGCGCGCGCATCGCCCGGCAGTTCGTCGTTCGGCACGGCGAGCAGCTTGAGCGGGAATTTGCCCTTCAGGCGCATGGCATGGAGCGGCGTGCCCCAGGTCATGCGGTACAACTGGTTGGCGATGCGGCCCGCCAGCGACAGGCCGCGGTCGTCGGACACGCGGATGCGGCGTTTACCCGGCTCGCTATCCTCCCGCGACCGTCCGTCCTCACCGAACGGATCGTCGGGGTCGACGGGCTTGGCGCTCATCCCTGCTTCAGCTTTCGGATGTTGTCGGCATAGGCGGTCGGCCCGCCCCGGAATGTCGCCGTGCCGGCGACCAGCACATTGGCGCCTGCCGCAATGGCGCGCGGCGCAGTGACGAGGTCGATGCCGCCATCCACCTCCAGCGCGATATCCTTCCCCGTCTTGTCGATCATCTTGCGGATCGCCTCTATCTTGCGGAGCTGGCTCTCGATGAAGCTCTGTCCTCCGAAGCCGGGATTGACGCTCATCACAAGGACCAGGTCAAGGTCTTCGATGAGATAGTCGAGCATTTTGGCAGGGGTGCCGGGGTTCAGCACGACGCCAGCCAGCTTGCCCAGTTGCTTGATGCGCTGCACGGTGCGGTGGATATGCGGCCCTGCCTCCGGGTGGACGGTCAATATGTCCGCGCCCGCCTCCGCAAAGGCTTCCAGATAGGAGTCCACGGGCGAGATCATCAGGTGCACGTCGAACGGCTTGGCGCTGTGCGGGCGCAGCGCCTTCACCACGGCCGGGCCGATGGTGATGTTGGGCACGAAATGGCCGTCCATCACATCGACATGGATCCAGTCGGCCCCCGCCTCGTCGATGGCGCGTATCTCCTCACCCAGACGGGCGAAATCGGCGGAGAGAATGGATGGGGCGATGCGGATGTCGGACATGGCCCGCCCCTTAGCCCCCCCCTCCCCCACGTGCAACCATGGGTAACCGCGCGGCGATGAAGCGATAGGGCGGGAGCGGTGGATGGCGGAGCGGGGAGCGGGATGCGGCGCTCAGCCCTTGCGCTCCAGCAGCGCGATGAAGAACCCGTCCACGCCGCCCGCGTCCACCAATGTCCCCGGCGTCGTCCTGATCCATCCTTCGGGCGCAGCCTCCACGCCCTCCGGCAATATCCCGGCCGCCGGCGCGGCGCAGCGAAACTCCGGCCGCGCGCTCAGGAACCGCGCCACCTGCTCCTCGCCCTCGGCCCGCTCCAGCGAGCAGGTCGCATAGACCAGCCGTCCGCCCGGTGCGATCCAGTCGGCGGTGCGGGCGAGCAATGCTTCCTGCACGCCCGCCATCTCCTCCACCTGCCGCGCGCCGACGCGGTGCAGCACATCGGGATGGCGACGGAAGATCCCCGTCGCGGAGCAGGGCGCGTCGAGCAGCACCGCATCCGCCGTCCCCTCCGGCGTCCAGCTCAACGCATCGTCCGCCAACACATCGGCGGTGAGGCCGGTGCGTTCCAGATTGCTCGTCATGCGCTGCAGGCGCGCCTTCGACTTGTCGAGGGCAGTCACGCGCCAGCCCGCAGCCGCCAACTGCATCGTCTTGCCGCCGGGCGCAGCGCACAGGTCGAGGACATGCCGTCCCTCGCCTGCGCCCAGCAACCGCGCGGGAATGGACGCGGCGAGATCCTGCACCCACCATGCGCCATCCGCAAAGCCCGGCAGTGCAGTGACATCCCGGTCGGCGTCGAGGCGGACATGGCCGGGCGCGAGCGACAGGCCCTCCAGCGTCTCCGCCCACATGCCGGTCTCTGCCGCATCGCGCAGGGCCAGGTCGAGCGGCGGGCGCGACGCCATCGCCGCACTGGCCGCGGCCACCATCTCCTCGCCCCATTGCGCGGTCCAGCGCTGCGCCACCTCGGCGGGCAGCGCGATGCTGTCCGGCAATCGGACCCCCGAACGGCTGAGCGTGCCCAGCACGCCATGCACCAGCTTGCGCGGCCCGCCATCGACCAGCGGCAGCGCGGTCGCGACCGCCGCATGGGCGGGCGTGCCCAGCACCAGCATCTGCGTGAGCGCCATGCGCAGCACCATGCGCGCCTTGGCATCGTCCGGCAGCGGCCGCGCTGTGGCGCCATCGATCAGCGCGTCGAGATCGGGCACGCGGCGCAGCGTCTCGGCGACGATGGCATGGACCAGCGCGCGGTCGGACGGCGGCAAACCCTGTGTCGAGCCATGCAGCGCAGTCTCCAGCGGCTGCCCGCGCCGGATCACCGCGTCCAGCAGCTTGAGTGCCGCCCGGCGCGCGGGCAGGCCCTGCGGCTCGGCAGCACTGGGAGCGCGGGCGGGATAGCGCGAGTTGGCCGGGGCGTCGTCGGATGTCATATGCGAGGGGGCGTCCAATGATGGGATTAGGGATGCGGATTGACGCGGGCGGCTTTACGCCCCACATGTTCGCCATGGGCAAGCGACCGGATCATGTAAAGGCTCCCGCCTATCTCTCCAAGAGCCCGCCTGTGCCGCAGGCGGACCCCATCGACACGCAGCGCGATGTCGAGCACGACCCCGATGGCCGCCTCAATCCCACGCGTTTCGGCGATTGGGAACGCAAGGGCATCGCCGTTGATTTCTGACTTTGCGGCGAATTGCACCACCGTCACGACCGGGCCGGGTGCATAATTGCCTGAGGCCCGTCATGATCGTCGGCTGCGCAATGCGCACGCGACACCGGGAACAATGATGACTGAATATCCGCCACATGGCACGAACGACGCCGCGATCCGCGCGGTAGGCGCGCTGGTATGCGGCTGGGGCGGCCTCGAACGCGCGACCACGCAAAAGCTGTCCGCCATGCGCCTCGCGGCGGGCGATGTGCGGCTGGTCGGCGGCCGGATACGCCCCGGCGTGGCGCGGTTGCTGGCGGAACTGCGCGCCCATGTCTCGATGCGCGACCGGCACGATAAACAGGCGCTGGTCGTCATCGCCGACCTGGAAAACCATATTCAGCGCATCGCCCAGTTCCACCAACTGGTGGTGTCCGGTTTCCAGGTTGCCGAGGGCAACATATTGCTGTGCCACGATGCCAAGAATGCGGAGCGGCGCATATCCCTCGACGAAATGGAGCGGGAGATCGCCGCCATCGAATCGATCACTGCACGGCTCGCCGCGATCTGAACCGCGTCAGGCCGCTTTCCGGCGCTCCGACAGGCCCGTCGCCACGATCAGCGCAGCCGACAGGAACAGGCAGGCAGCGCCGACATGGCAGGCGGTCGCATAGCTGCCATCTGCATCGAACAGGCGGCCGAACAGGAACCCGCCAATTGCGAGGCCCACCGTACTCATCATGCCCAGCACGCCGACGATGGTCGCGAACGACTTCATCCCGAAGGAGCGTAACGAGAAATAGGCGACGAAGTCTGCCTCCGCCCCCTGCCCCATGCCGATGGCGAAGGTGATGACGACCATGATCGGCATGGCGAGGGCGGCGTCCGCGCTCGCCAACGCGATGGCGCCGATTCCTGCCACCGCCGTCACTGCCGCCGCCACGCCGAACGACCAGAAGCGGTCGAGCAAAATGCCGATGCTGATCTTTCCGAAGCTGATCGCCATCGCATAGAGCACGCCGAGCGACAGCGCCTGGCTGAGCGGAAAGCCCTTGTCAGCCAGCATCGGCTGAAGATGACCGACGAAGCCGCCCAGCGGCACGCAGGCGATGCTGAATGCCAGCAGATAGCCCCAGAAACGCAGGTCCGTGGCCGCCTGCTGGAATGTCGCGCCGATGGCGGGCGCATCCGCCGCCACGGTTCCGGACATCTCGCGAGGACGCTCGCGGTAGAAGAGAAGGATCACCGGCAAGCCGATGCACAGCACCACGCCCGCCAGCGCCAGAAAGCCCGCACGCCAGCCGTGGTCGGCGATCATCCGTCCGACGAACGGCGTCGCGATCATCGCCACCACCGCCGATCCGCTGAGCGTGATCCCGAAGGCGAGGCCGACGCCGCGCTTGAACCATGTCGCGACCGCGCGGCTATAGGTAGGCACGGCGGTCAGTCCCGCACAGATGCCGATGAGAACCGCTATGCCATAGAGCGTCGCCCCGCTGATCGGCACGACGGACAAGGCCGCGGCGCAGGCACCCAGCCCCACCGCACCCGCGATGGCGACGATGCGGCTGCCCATCCGGTCGATGGCGCGGCCCGCCAGCGGATAGCACAGCGCCCAGGCGAGGGTGATGATGGGCGCGATGGTGACGGCGCTGGTCGACCAGCCCAGGGTATCGCGCATCGGCTTGATGAACAGGCCGGACAGCAGCAGGATCATCGGCCCGCCCGAGCCATAACCGATCCCGGCGGCCAGCACGACCGGCCAACCCCTGCGCCACTCCGCCAGAGCGGTCGGTGCGGTATCGGTCATGTGCATCCCCCCTTTTTTGATCCTGCTCCCCCTCCCTTCGGGAGGAGGGCTGTATGATCGAAAACTGACGCACCGCCCCGAGCATTGCAACCAAAACGCGTCAGTGTGCGGCCTTCTTGCCCCTCACCATCGGCACCACGCTATGCAACACCCATACGATCACGAAGCCGATCACCAGTCCGACTACGCCGGACAGCGCCGCCGTGACGATCCAGTGCACCACCCCATGCAATGCGGGCAGCGCATTGGCCGCAGCGTCCGCGGCGACATGGATGACATGCGGGATGGCGTCGATGTGGAACGCCTCGAGACCGTGCACGATGATGCCGCCGCCGACCCACAGCATCGCGGCCATGCCGACGGTGGACAGGAAGGACATGACCTTGGGCATCGCCTTGACCAGCATCCGCCCGAACGAAGCGACCGCGCCCGTCCGCCCACGCGCCAGGTGCAGACCGATATCGTCCATCTTCACGATCAGGCCGACCGCGCCATAGACGCCCGCCGTCACCGCGATGCTGACGATCACCAGCGCCACCGCCTGGCTGAGCAGCGGCGTGTTGGACAGGTCGGCGAGCGCGATCGCCATGATCTCGCCGGAGAGGATGAGGTCGGTGCGGATCGCGCCGTTGATCCGCTGCTGCTCGATATGGGCCGGGTCGCCGGTGAGGTCTTCCTCCGCCGCGCCATGACCGGCGGCACCGCCGAACATCTCCATCACCTTCTCCGCGCCCTCGAAGCAGAGAAACGCACCGCCCAGCATCAGCAGCGGCGTGATCGCCCAGGGCAGGAACGCACTGAGCAGCAGCGCGCCCGGCAATAGGATGATGAGCTTGTTCTTGAGCGATCCCACCGCGATCCGCCAGATGATCGGCAGCTCGCGCTCGGGGGCGAGGCCAGCGACATAGCCCGGCGTCACCGCGGTATCGTCGATGACGACACCCGCCGCCTTACTGCCTGCCTTGGCCGAAGCTGCGCCGACATCGTCGAGGGAAGCGGCAGCGAGTTTGGCGATGGCGGCGACGTCGTCGAGCAGGGCGGCAAGGCCGGAAGCCATGGAGCGATGATCCTATGCGGGGTCGAGAGGCGGGAGCGCCCAGTCGATGGGCGTGAGGCCCTGTTCACGCAAGAACATATTGGCGCGCGAAAAGTGGCGGCACCCGAAAAATCCATTATGCGCGGACAGCGGCGAGGGATGCGCCGAACTCAGCACCAGATGGCGCCCACCCTTGGCCACATCGTCGATCATCGCCGCCTTCGCCTTCGCATGGCTGCCCCAGAGCATGAACACGACCGGATGCGGCCCGGCATTCACCTTCGCGATCACGGCGTCGGTGAACCGCTCCCACCCCTTGCCCCGGTGCGAGGCGGCCGCGCCCATCTCCACCGTCAGCACCGTGTTGAGCAGGAGCACGCCCTGCTCCGCCCAATGCTCCAGAAAGCCGTGGGTCGGCCGTTCGATGCCGAGGTCGGTCTGCAGTTCCTTGTAGATGTTGACGAGGCTGGGCGGCGGGCGGACACCCGGCTGCACGCTGAAGCACAGGCCATGCGCCTGTCCGGGACCATGATAGGGGTCCTGCCCCAATATCACGACGCGCACCTTGTCCGGCGGCGTCAGGTCGAGCGCGCGGAACCACTCGTCACCTTTGGGAAAGATACGCACGCCCGCCGCCTTGCGCGCAACGAGATAAGCCTTGAGGTCCGCCATATAGGGCTGGGCGAACTGGTCGCCGAGGGCGGCGAGCCAGCCGGGTTCGAGGCGGGGCTTTGTGGAGGGTACGCTGTCTGCCATGCGGCGGACGATAGAGGGATTTTATGGCGCGCGCCAACACCCACCCATTCGTCATCCTGAACTTGTTTCAGGATCCATGGTGCCTCCCGATGCTTCAGAGCGAGGGGCAAGATGGATGCTGAAACAAGTTCAGCATGACGAATAATGAGCGGGGGCAGCACTCGCCGCCCCCCTCCACCATCAGCCGATCTGGCCCCATGCCTCCGCGATGTCGGCCACGATGTCGCGCGCGCTGAGCGCCTTGACGACATTCTTCTCCGGCACCGACGCCACCAGGCGGCTGCGCGCCTCGCGGTAGATCATGCACAGGCTGAGCGCGACGTCGCCGCCGCGGTCGAAATCGAGGCTGCTCTCCAGCGCGTGGAGCAGGGTCAGCGCGCGCGTCTGCTTCTCGCGCGCCATATGGTCGTCGCCCGTGCCGAGCGCGAGGGCGGTCGCCTCGATCGACTGGACGGTTTCCTCGAACAATATCTTGACGAGCTGGTGGGGGTTCGCACCCTCCACCCGGCTGCCCGTGTCCACTGCCGCGTAACGACGGCTGGGGTTGGCATAGCTCTGTGTTCCGAACATCTGCTGCTGGTCCTTTCGCGTTCGTGTGAATGTCAGTCGTTGCCGTTCCAGACCGAGATTTGCTGGGTCAGGTACGATTGCGTGGCCTTGAAGGCGAGCAGCTGCGTCTGCATCGCCGAATAGGTTTTCGTGAGCTGCGTCTCGTAAGACGTCATCGAAACGTCGAGCTTTTCGAGCTGCGTCGCGAGCGAGGTCTTGAGCTTGTCATAGACCTTGGCGGAACTGGCGAGCGGGCCGTTCTCGGCGCTCAGATAATCCGTGACGGACTTGAGCGCACCGCCCAGGCCCGGCCGCTCCTTGCTGGCCACCGTCGGGTTGATCATCGCGGTCACGGCCGCCGGATCGTCCGCAATGGCCTTTTCCAGCCGCTTGGTGTCGATCGCCAGCGTGCCGTCCCGGTTGGTCGAGACACCTAGGTCCGACAGGCGGCGATAGGTGCCGGTGTCGGTCAGCGGCGTATTGGTCAGCTTGGCCAGCCGCTGCGACATTTCCCGCACGCCGGAATCGCTGGACAGCAAACCGTTGCTGGTGCCGCCCGCCGGCGGAGCCATCGCGGAATTGAGCGCGGTTTTGACATTGTTATAGGCCTGCACGAACTCCTGCACGAGGTCGCTGATCGTCGCGGTCGGCTGGTCGGTGGCGATGGTGACAGGGGTACCCGGCGCCGCCTTGTTCAGGTCGATGCGCAGGAACGGGATCGCGGTCGTCACCTCGTTGGAGGCGAACTCCATGTCCACATTGTCGAGTTTGATCCTGGCGTTCTGCGCGGTCTGGCTGCGCGTCAGCGTGCCCGAATTGCCATCGAAGGCGAAGCGTTGGAGATTGGCGTCTGCGGTCGGCCCTGCGGTGACGGTGAAGGCGCTGGCCTCCCCCGTCGCACCTTTCAGGATCAGGCGCGAACCATTGCTGTCGGTCGCGACGGAGGCGGTCACGCCGCCCTTCTTGTCGTTGATCGCCTTGGCGAGGTCGTCCAGCGTGTTGGCGCTGTTGCCCATCGTCACGCTGAAGCTGCCCGATGCGGTCGCGATGGTGAGCGTGCCCGTGCCCGCCACCGCGCTCGATGCCGGGAGCGGGGCGGACTGGAGCACCTGCGCGGTCGCCAACTGGCGCACGTCGAGCTGCGCGGGCAGGCCGGTGGGCGTGCCGCCGCCCGCGACGAGGCTGACCGACGCGACGGACGCGTCTCCCGACACGGGCTTGCCCGCATAGTCGGCGGACTTGAGCAATTCCGTAAGCGCGCCGGAGAAGGTGCCGAGTGCGCTCTTGGCCGACGCCAGCGCGGAGATGCGCGCATTGTTGGTCGTCGTCTTGATGTTGATCTGGGTTTCCTTGGGGCCGCGCGCAGCCCCCACCAGATCCGACACGAGCTGGGTCGTGTTGATCCCTGAGCCGACGCCCAGCGAACTCGCAATGTCAACCGATACGGCCATCACTCAAGGCTCCTTCGCGCCGGTAGAACGGCATGGGTCGGCAAAAGTTTAACAGCGTTGACACAGGTTAGTTTCATTACACCGCCGCAATGGTCATTTCTTTGGTGACGCCGCCATGCGCCGCTCGCGCAAGCGCTGCCTGCCGCGCCACCGACTGCGTCACCTGCGCCACGAAAGATGCCATATGCTCGTTGGCCGGGGGCAGTGGGAGGACAACCAGCGGCTGGGGCAGCAACGACAACAGGCTGTGCTCCGCCGCGTCGATTCCGGCCGGGTCCGCGCGCGGTTCCAGCGTGCCTAGGTCGGCGACCACATCGGCGATATCCTGCCGAAGCTGCGCATAGGCCGCGTGGCTGAGCGCCCGCTTGTCATCGCTCTGCGGTGCCCGGTCGGCCATAGCGGGCGCAGGCTGGACCCGCCGCACCGGGCTGGCCGGCGGGAGGGCATCGTTCAAGGCTGATATTTCTGTCATGGCACACCGTCTGTGAAGACGTCCCCGTCACCAAAGTACGGACGGGCCGGGATAATCTTTAGTTCACCATGTGTTTTCCGTCCGCGTCGAAACGGACATCCTCCGGCAGGTCGATATGCGGCCGGTCCATCTCGCTCGCCATACGGTTCTCGATGCGGAAGACGAAGGCGAGGACGGTGGCGACGGCAAGGTACAGCCGCTCGTCGATGACCTGCCCGGTGCGCGTGGTGAAATAGATGGCGCGGGTCAGTTCGGGATATTGCAGCATCGGAATGGACGCCTCCCCCGCATAGCCGCGAATGATCGCCGCAATCTCGTCCTTGCCGCGCGCCAGCACGACCGGCGCGGCATCTTCGCCAGGGCGGTAGCGCAGGGCGACGGCGAAATGCGCGGGGTTGGTCAGGATCACCGACGCCTCGCTCACCGCCTGACGGATGGAGCCACCGCTGGCCGCCTCCATCTGGCGACGGCGGATCGCACCCTTGGCCTCAGGCGAACCCTCCTGTTCCTTATGCTCCTCCTTCACCTCCTGCTTGCTCATGCCCAGACGCTTGGCGCGCTGCATGAACTGGGCGGGCACGTCGATCCCCGCGATCAGGAACAGCGATCCCGCGAGCGCCAGGATCATCAGGATGAACAGATTGCCGATATCGTCCAGCGAGGGGACGAGGCCGGCCCGGCCCATCTGGCGAATGTCCGCAACCCGGTTCCACAACAGGAAACCGCCGATGGAGCCGAGCAGCAGCACCTTGGCGAGCGATTTGACTAGTTCGATCAGACCCTGCGGCCCGATGATCCGCTTGATGCCCGCCATTGGATTGAGCTTTTCGGGCTTGAAGGCGAAGGCGTTGGCGCGAAAACCCAGCGACCCCAGCAGCGCGGGGGCGGCGATGGCGGCGAGGAAGGTCACGCCCAGCACCGCGGCGACCGGCATGGCGACCAGCGAGAGGAGGTGCATGGCGCGCTGTTCCGGCGCGAAGGCGGTAATGTCGCCCCGGTCGAAGCGCAGCCCCTCGCGCAGCACCTGGGCCACCGCATCGACGAAGCTCGGCCCCATCACCGCGATGGTGGAGACGCCCGCCATCACCACGATGGCAGTGGCCAGTTCGCGTGATTGCAGGATATCGCCCTTGCCGACCGCCTCGCGCAGTTTCTTAGCTGTCGGTTTTTCGGTCTTTTCGCCTGACATGTCTCAGCCCCCCGCCAGATCGCGCGTCACGTCGAGCGCGCGGGAGATAGCGTCGCCTATGCTCTCCGCCATGATCGGCGCGGCGATGGCGAGCAGCATGAGGCCCGCGAGCAGCGTCGCGGGCAGCCCGACCGAAAACAAGTTGAGGGACGGTGCGGACCGGGCCAGCACCGCCATCACGATCTGCACCATGATGAGCGCAAAGGCGACGGGCAGCGCGATGGTCAGCCCCGCACCGAACATCGACCCGCCGAACCAGACGAGATCGTGGATCGCGCCATTGGGCATCAGGCCGCCGCCGGGCGGCAGCGCGCGATAGCTGTCGATGACGAACTGGATCAGCATCAGATGCCCGTCGAGCGCGAGCAGGATGAAGGTGGCGAGGATGGACAGGAACTGGCCGACGACGGGGGTCGCCGCGCCGCTCTGCGGGTCCATCATGCTGGCGAAACCCAGTCCCATGGCGTTGGCGACCGTCTCCCCGGCCAGATAGGCGGCGGCATAGGCGATCTGCAGCGTGAAGCCGAGCGCGAGGCCAGCGATCACTTCCCCTACCACCAGCCCGATCCCGGCGAAGGAGACGATCCCAGCGGGCGGCAAGGTGACGGTGACGCTGTTGAGCGCGGCCATGCCGACCGCAAGCGACAGGATCAGCCTGATCTGCACCGGCACCGAAGGCGCGCCGAAAATGGGCGCGGCGAGGAAGGCCGCGCCGGGCCGGATCATCGCGACCAGCCACAACCACAGCTGCGCCTCGACGCCCGCAAAGCCGGGGGCGATCAGGTCCACTCGCCCGTTCCCCTTAGTCCCCCCCTACCGTCATTCCCGCGAAGGCGGGAATCCAGGGCCGCAGGGCGCTGCGCTTTGCCGCTCTGGATTCCCGCCTTCGCGGGAATGACGGGTAGTAAGAAAATCATCGCACCAAATCCGGTATCCGCTCGAAGATCTCTCGCGTGAAATCCGCGATCAGGATCAGGATCGACCCGCCGAACAGCGCGAACGTGCCGCCGACGACGATCAGCTTGGGCACGAACGACACCGTCGCCTCGTTGATCGAGGTCGCGGCCTGGATCATGCCGATGACGACGCCCACGATCAGCGCAGGGAGCAGGATCGGCGCGGTCGCCAGCGCCGCGATCCACAGCGCCTGCTGCGCGACACCGATGAAATAATCGCCACTTTCCATGTCGCCATCCTCCTCAGGTCGCAAAGGAGCCGGCGAGCGACCCCATGGTGAGCGCCCATCCGTCCACCAGCACGAACAGCAGGAGCTTGAACGGCATGGAGATGATCGTCGGCGACAACATCATCATGCCCAGCGCCATCAGCGTCGATGCGACCACCAAATCGATGATGAGGAAGGGCAGGAAGATCATGAAGCCGATCTGGAACGCGGTCTTGAGCTCGCTCGTCACGAAGGCGGGCAGCAGGATGGTGAAGGGAATATCCTCCTGCGAGCGGAAGGCGGGCGCCTTGGCCAGTCCCTGGAACAGTTTCAGGTCGGTCTGGCGCGTCTGCTTGGCCATGAAGCCGTGCAGCACCTTGGCCGAGCGGCTCACCGCCTCCTCGATGCTGATCTGCCCCTGCCCATAGGGGGTGTAGGCGGTCGCGGTGATCTGGTCGATGGCGGGGCGCATGATGAACAGCGACAGGAACAGCGCGAGGCCGACCAGCACCTGGTTGGGCGGCGTCTGCGACAGGCCCATCGCCTGGCGCAGCAGCGACAACACGATGATGATGCGCGTGAAGCTGGTCATCATCAGCACCAGCGACGGTAGCACCGTCAGCAGGCTCATCAGCACCAGGATCTGCAGCGACAGCGACAGCGGGCGGCCATCGCCCGCGATCGTCCCCATCGCTCGATCGAGCGCGCCGGTCTGCGCCGGGCCGGCGTTCGACGCGAGCGCGGGGTCCGCTGTCAGCAGCGCCGCGAACAGCAAGGCGGCCACCGCGAGAATCGACCTGAACGAAATGCGGCGGAGGGCTGTCATGCTTGCGGTTTCAGCACTTGGGCAGGTTAACTTCAAGCGACTTCCTCGCCCCAACGAGACGCCGTCACAGGAAGCTGTACGGATCGACATCGACCGCGACCCGCACGCCGCGTGGCCAGGTCAGCGGGGCGAACCATTCGCGGATCACCTGCTGGACGTCGAGCGAGCGCCGGGCATGGACGAGCAGCCGTGGGCGATGCCGTCCGCGCAGCCACGCCCCGGGGGCGGGGGCGGGGGCCAAGACCGGCCTGGCGTCGATCGCG
>JBEVNC010000259.1:0-4220 GCA_040508315.1 Sphingobium sp. | reverse complement strand
CGATCAGCAGGCCGTTGCCGATGAGAAAGGCGAACGGCACTCCGCCCTGAACGCGCAGCGCAAGCCCGGCAAGCGCGAAGGCGATGGTCAGGAGCCAGGCGATCAGGCGCATGAGGGGAGTTTTCCGGGCATGTGGCTGATAACGGCCGGAATGGCGGGAGGTTAAGGGCGAACCAATTCCTCTCCCGGAGGGGGAGGGGCCCCGTTGCCAAATGCTCCTCTTTATCGTCATTCCCGCGAAGGCGGGAATCCAGAGCCACGCAAAACTGCGCTTGCGCTCCTGGATTCCCGCCTTCGCGGGAATGACTTATGAATTATGCATCTATCCCCCTCAGGCGCGGTGCTTCGCAGAAACCCTATTCGCTTACATTCACGGTCCGCTGCGAATAGTCGATGCGTATCCGCACCCACGCCCCGACCTGCGGCTTGCCGTTCACCCGCGGCGGGCGGACCAGAAACTGCCATGCCGCCTGCCGCACCGCCCGCGCGAGGCCCGACCCCATCGGCGATTCGCCAAGGGTCTGGCAATTCTCGACATGATAATTCTCGATCGTCCTGCAGGCGACGAGTCCCCAGCCATTGGTCGGCGCATTGGCGGGTATATAGCCGCTCAGCTCCATGTCGGTGGGACGGCGATACCATTCCGCCTCGAACAACTGCACGCCGCCCGGCCCTTCGCCCGGCCCGGCAGCCGCCACGCTGTCCCCGCCGCCGCCCGTCGCCGGTTTCCCGCCCCGTGCGCCGAGCTTGGCGAGATCGGACGCGGCGAAATCCTGCGGCGACAACTGGATGAAGCTGGGCGCGCTCTGCTCGGGCAGGGGCACCGGCTTCACCTCGACCGGGACAGGCTTGTCTTTGGGCGGCTCGGGCGATTTGGCGGCGTCGCGCGCGGTCTCCTCCTCCTTGGCCTTCGACTTGTCGCCCGACTCCTTCTTCGCGGGATCGGGCGACAGGCTGAAGGTGACGAGGCGGTTATCCTCTTTGCGCGGTTCGATATAGCCGCGCTGCCATAGCACGAAGAGCAGGAGCAGCGCGTGGATCGCGAGCGTCAGCAGCAGGGCGACCGTGCGTCCACGCCACAGCTCGCGATCTCCCCCGACCGTGAAGGGCAGGAAGGGAAACAGGCGTCGGCGATGAAAGGTCTGTGGGTCCGGCAAGCCAGTCTCGAAAGGGTTGCGAGTATTCGCCTCTAACCGGGCCGGATGAACGGCGGCTGTCGGGAGATGTCCGTCACCGCTTGCACGCGGGCGCGACCTCGGTCAATGCACGGCCATGGCCATTTCCGACGACATCGCCCTCGCCCACGCCCTCGCCGACGCGGCGGGCGCGGCGATCCGCCCCTTCTTCCGCGCGCCCTATCAGATCGAGGACAAGGCGGATGCCTCCCCCGTGACCGAGGCCGACCGCGCAGGAGAACTCGCCATCCGCGCGATATTGGAGCGCGAGCGCCCTGCCGACGGCATCATCGGCGAGGAATTTGGCGCCACTCGTCCCGAATCGACGCGCCAATGGGTGCTCGATCCCATAGACGGCACGCGCAGCTTCATCGCGGGTCGGCCGATCTTCGGCACGCTCATCGCGCTGATGCAGGATGGCTGGCCGATCCTGGGCGTCATCGACCAGCCGATCAATGGCGAACGCTGGATCGGCGCCATGGGCAAGCCGACATTGCTGAACGGCAAGCCTGCGAAAACCCGCACCTGCCGCTCGCTCGACCAGGCGATCCTCGCCTCCACCGGCCCGCAATATTTCGCTGGCTGCACCGGCGATCATTTCGCGATCCTGGCGGGCCAGTGCCGCGACACGGTCTGGGGCGGCGACTGCTATAATTATGCGCTGCTCGCCTCGGGTCACGTCGACATCGTGGTGGAAAGCGGCCTCAAGCTGCACGACATCGCCGCTTTGGTCCCCGTCGTGGAAAGTGCGGGCGGACGCATGTGCGACTGGAATGGCGACCCCCTGACCGACGCCAGCGACGGGCAGGTCATCGCGCTGGGCGACCCCGCGCGACTCGACGATGTGCTGGAAGCATTGCATCATGGCGGGCACGACCACTGAAGCAGGTCCGGAAGATGAAGGCCAGATTAACGGCGGTTCAGCATAACGCGTTTTTGGGCGATTAATAGCTTACGCAGCGCAGCAAAAGCTCCATACAAAGCAAGAAACGCTCTATTTGTCGCATTCGCAGTTGCACCATTGCCACCATTTCAGCTGTGGGGCATTCGTGCATGTGACCGCTCCATCAGAACAGCGGCGCTTGGCTCTTGATAAGGGAATGGTGTCGCATTGTTTAACTTGACCAGATCATCGCTCGATTCGTCCCTCATTTATCTTGCGGCCATGGCTCTCATCGCCGCTATTTTAATGGGACGCAGGCTGAAATCGCCGGATGGCGCCAATCGGCCAGTCGTCGATGAAGGGATAGAACTCGCAGGCGCCTCGACCGCCGCGTTGCTCGCCACCGCCCTCCTGTTCGGCAATATCGTCGACCTCCTTCCGGTTTATGCTCTGTGCCTCGGCGCAGCGGGCGTCATCTGCTACTTCGTGCCGCGGCTTTCCATGCCGGGCGTGATCTGGCTGACGGTGGAACTGGTCGGCCTGCTGGTGACGAGCCTGTGGAGCTATCTGTTCATCCAGGAGATGGAGCTTCCCCAGTCCATCGAACGTGTTGCGATCATCGGCCTGGCGGCGTCCATCATCATGTTCGGCATCGGCCTCATGTCGCGCATCGCGCGCGAGGCGATCCTGACGCACGACCTGTGGCGCCTACCCACCGCAGCGCCCGCCCCCTTCTCGTCCAAGCGCAACCCCAAGGTGTCGATCCACCTGGCCTGCTATGCGGAGCCGCCGGAGATCGTGAAGGAGACGATGAACCGTCTCGCCGACCTGGAATACACTAATTTCGAGGTCATGGTCTGCGACAACAACACCAAGGACGAACGCCTGTGGCGTCCGCTGGAAGTGCATTGTGCCGCGCTGAACCAGAAGCTGGGCAGCGACGTGTTCCGCTTCTTCCATGTCGCCCCGCTCGAAGGCGCCAAGGCCGGCGCGCTCAATTTCTGCCTGGAGCGCATGGCCCCCGATACGGAGGTCGTCGCTGTCGTCGACGCCGACTATCTGTCGCGCCCCGACTTCCTGTCGCGCCTCGTCACCTTCTTCGACGATCCCGAAATCGCCTATGTGCAGACGCCGCACGACTATACCGCCTATCAGGGCAGCGAGTATCTGAGCGCCTGCTATTGGGAATATATGCCCAATAACAAGGTCGATATGCCGGGCGTCAGCGAATATGGCGGCGCCTTCACCATCGGGACCATGTGCCTGCTGCGCGCCAAGGCGCTGCGTCAGGTCGGTGGCTGGGCCGAATGGTGCCTGACCGAGGACAGCGAAGTGTCCGTTCGCCTGCGCGCCGCCGGTTATGAGGGCATCTATCTCGGCGAGACTTTCGGCGTCGGCCTGATCCCGGACACGTTCGACGATTATAAGAAGCAGCGTTTCCGCTGGACCGCCGGTCCCGTGCAGCAGCTTCGCCGCCACTGGCGCCTGTTCCTGCCCGCGCCGCTCGCGCCCCGCATGCCGGGCTGGACCAAGGTTCTCGAAGTGCTGCGCTGCGCCTCGCCCATCCAGACCCTGTTCGGTCTCGTCAGTGCGCTCATCGGCGCAATAGCGGTCGGGATCGCGCTCGTGGCAGGCGTCATGGAGCCGGTCGACATCCCCAACGTCACCTGGCTCCTGCTCGGCATCGGCGCGGTCAACTGGTGGGTGCGCACCCGCATGCGCTACGAACTCTCGGGTTGCACCGACAAGCGCGACATGCTGCGCGGTGAGATTGCCCGCATGGCCCTGACCTATGTGGTGCTGATCGCAGGGATTGCGGGCATCTCCAAGAAGCCGCTCGCCTGGCGCCGGACCCCCAAGTTCGCGCTGGATGCCGCCGATCCGTCGCCCTTCACCTCGACCATTCACGAGACGGCGCTGGGCTGCCTGTTCATCGTCCTCGCTTTGGGCGCGATCGGTGCGAGCCCGATGCTCGGCTTCGAATTCGCGCTGCTGATGGCGATCGGCTTTGGCACCATGGCCTTCCGCTTCTTCTGCGCGCCCTACATGGCGGCACTGGCGATCCGCCATGCCCGCGCGGAACTGGTCAGTGGCGACAAGGAAGGCACCACCCCCGCCCTCGCGGCGCGCGAAGCCACCGCCTGACCCCGGCCGATACCGGT